>JBMZDF010000028.1:0-12211 GCA_049614105.1 Promineifilaceae bacterium (SeqCode) | reverse complement strand
TTCTGGCTGGCGTCCAGCCAACAGCAGCGGATAATCTTCGCCCAATGCTCTGGAAACGTAGGTGTAGGCGTGCAGCAGCGTCACCACATTTTTGTGAATTTCATAGCCGCCCAAATAGAGGATGTAATCATCGGGCAAATCGTACTGTTTCTGAACCGCCATATCGAGCAGGAAGTTATCTTCTGGCGTAAACACGTTGGTGTCAACGCCCAGATAAACGGTCGAAACGTTGTCTGGTTCGATTTTCAGATGGCGGATGATGTCGTCACGGGCAGAATTTGAGTCGGTGATGATGTGGCTTGCGCCGCGTGCGCTGGCCGTAATCAGCGCGTTGTAGATGCGGGCCTTGACGCTGTCGCGATATTCGCGCACCAGTTCTGTTGTGATGTCGTGAATCGTTACCACAACGGGGGCCGCGCACTGCATCGGCGGTCCCCAATACGGCACGTGGGCCAAATCGGCCCCCACCTCGGCAACTGCTTTGGGGAACAGGTATTGCTCGAACAACACCTTGCCGACTTGTCCGGGGCGGTTGGCAACCATTTTGACGTGTACGCTGGGCGGTACGGCGTCAGGTTCCTTTTCGCTGGCGGGGCAGATCAGGGTGAGATCGAGGTCTGAAACCAGTCGGTTGAGATGGTAGGTGAGGTAGCGGATGTATTGGCCTGAGCCGGAATTCGGCCGATTCCAAAACCAGCCATTTAGTGCAATATGCATAACGGTCGCGAAGAATAGCGTAAATTGAGCGATAAATCCACAGAGGGAAGAGAAATCAGTGTTTTAGATCCTTGGGACTTGATGGGTTTTTGTGTTTTCAACGCTGTCAGCCTCTTAAATTCCAGAGGGCATATTCCCGTCTATGGCAAATATTCCGCCGCATGGTGCTCACACAGCCACAGATAATGACCTTCAGGCGTTAGCACCTTACGCAGCCCACCCCAATGTTGGCGCGGGTCAAGCTCATCAAGCAAGGCACGAATCTCGCGCAGTTGCGAACCGCGTGCATGCAAATCACGATGCTCAAACCGATCGCCATAACGAAACTCGAACTCATCTTGTACAAGTTCACTTGCACTATCCAAGAATCGCTCCATTGCATCAATGTGATGCCCCCATTCCTGTTGCAGATCAACCCGCTCCATTTCGAGCCACGGTGCAGCAAACGGAGCCGCCAGTTGCAAGAGTGCAAACGTCGCTTTGATAAACGTTAAATTATTGGTAATCCAATCACGACGCAGATCAAACTCATAAGTACCTGTGCGCTTATCATTCTGTACAAGTGGATGCCATTCACCTGGTGCTTCACAACATAAGTCAATCCGCAGCGTTTGCCCAATGATGAGCCGCTTATGCCAAGCGGTGTCCGTTGGGAAAATCTTGAAAATAGAGGGCGTGTGTGAATCGGCAAAGCGTTGTTCGCGCTCAAACTGCGCCAAATGCTGGCGTTGGGATAGCTCACGCAAGGCAACCAGCTCATCGTACAATTTGCCAATCTGCTGACGTGTTTTCTTGCCCTGCTTCCGCACCTCTCCACCAATTTTGTCAAGTCGATCTAACACTAAATCTTTTGAGGTATCGTCAATTCCAAATACAAGCTGCGTCACAGCTATATCTTCAAAGCAGCTCGGGCATTCGATTGTGGGTTTGTTGCGTTCGAGTCGTTTGAGCAGGTTTTCATACTTAAAATAATGGTCACATTGCTCATGTGTAGGATCTGGGCAGGGAATCAAACGTGTGATGTCGAGACCGGGGAAGCGAGCAAGCGTTAGCTCCAAACCGTCGTGCAGCAGGTTGAAAAAGCTGTAAGGGGCAGGGCCACGCACCGTCAGTTCGAGCGTGCGGTTATGTTCATAGGCGCGTACCAACCCCAGATGGCGAGCTTTTGTTTTGTCGCTGCCGTTATCGGCAAACAGCACGCCCGTTTTCCAATGCGTGTAGGTGGTAAAACGATGCTGACGGGCGATAAACCACGTTGGCACACCCGCAGGGATTGTGTTCAGTTTATAACGCATCGTAATCGACTGCGCGTTTTGTTTCGCTTCCCAAGCGGTTTCATACGGTTCAGGATCGAGCGAGAGCCGTTCAACCACGAGGCTTTTGTCACGATCCTGCTTCGTGCGATAGGAAAGATCGAACTGCTCCATAATCCGCAAGAAGTGATCGCGCAACGACACAGGTAAATCTTTCCACAGGCGATTCATCTCGTCACGGGTCAGAATCGCATGGTTGTTAGCGACGTTCTCGCTGGTCAGCACGCGGCTGATGTGTGCCGTTACCCACTGTGGTTTGAGGATTACGGTGTCATTAATCGTCTCGTCGTCCGCATAGTAAAGGATGTCGCCCAGTTCATGCAGCCAGTTGGCAAGGATTTTGGCATTTTTATCAACAACACCATTTGCAGTCAGCAGATCGAAGAACTCGGCAGTGGGGATATGGTTATCAGGATGCTGACGCACTATATTGGCCGCTTGCAGCCAATATTTTGGCCACGACTCCCCCATCAGCGGCAATTTGGCTGCCTCGCCACGAATAGCGCGGCGCAATCCATCAATCCCGTTACCAGACTTACAGCTAACGGCGTGATGGGCAACAATGTTGGGATACGCTTCTTGCAGTTCACGCAACGGGACACGGGCATCTCGTTCATCGGTGTGAGTTGCAACGATAAAAATCGGTGACTGGGGCGCACGCGATTTGATCGCGTCGAGCCAATAATAAAGGTTGCCCTGCTCGTGATCGAGACGTGCGTTCCAGACCAAGATAAAAAGCGAGCGATTGGTAAGAAAAAATTGATGAGTGGCATGGTAAATCTCCTGCCCGCCAAAATCCCATGCATTAAGCCGCATTATCACATCTGTTTCATTAGGGTGCAGTAAATCAATTGGAAAAATCTCAATACCGTGTGTACTCGACTCCTCTAGGTTAAATTCCTGCGCCAACAATGCTCGCAGCAGCGACGTTTTGCCAACGCCCCCTTCACCAACCACCAGCATTTTTGACACCCACTGTGGCTCACGCTTAGTAAGCGCCTTAAGAAAAGCTACGATCCTCTGCGCTGGTGCTCGGCTCATTTCAGGGGGCAAAGGGAAAGGAAGAGGATCGTCAAGGTAGAGATGAGTGAGAAAGGAGAGATTACCTAGTTCTGGCGGCACGCTGCTTAGTTTGGTATTGCTAAGATCGAGCACTTTGAGAGAAGAGAGATTGCCTAGTTCTGATGGTACACTGCTCAGTTTGGTATTGTTAAGGTCGAGCACTTTGAGAGAGGAGAGATTGCCTAGTTCTGACGGTATGCTGCTCAGTTTGGTATTGCTAAGGTCAAGTCGAGTAAGAGAAGAGAGATTGCCTAGTTCTGGTGGCACGCTGTTCAGTTCGGTATTACGAAGGTCGAGCACCATGAGAGAGGAAAGATTTCCTAGTTCTGGTGGCACGCTGTTCAGTTTGGTGCGACTAAGGGAAAGCACCTTGAGAGAAGAGAGGTTGCAGAGTTCTGACGGCACACTATTCAGTTGAGTGTTGCTAAGGTAGAACCAAGTGAGAGAGGAGAGATTACCTAGTTCTGGTGGCACACTCTTCAGTTCGGTATTACGAAGGTCAAGCATTGTGAGAGAGGAGAGATCACCTAGTTCTGGCGGCACGCTGCTCAGTTGGGTATCACGGAGGTCAAGTTCCTTAAGAGAGGAAAGATTGCCTAGTTTGGACGGCATGCTGTTCAGTTGGGTATTACGAAAGACAAGCCGAGTGAGAGAGGAGAGCGCCCAAAGTTCATCAGGAACTGTTTCTAGCTCTAAATGGCTCAGATCAAGCACTGTCCCGCCATTCTGGCGAACTTCTTCTATTCTTCTTTTTGCTTCTGCCATTGACATTGTGCCTTCTCCTGTTCAAAGTGCTCTTACAATTCTGCCGCTCCTATGGCTTCTGGCTATTCACCCCGTGTCCTGCGGCACTATTGATTGTATTCGATTTGATGCACAATGTTGAAAATGCAAGACGCTTCACAGAGATTCGGGGACATCATGAAAATTATTATCGCAGGCGGAGATGCGCCGCTGGGGTATCTTGGGCCAAATAGGGTACAAAAGGTTTCGATCAATAAACCTCAGAGGTTTTTATGCACAGGCCAAAGTAGACAACAACAAACCTCTGAGGTTTTCGTTCAGGGTTAATTGTGTTTAGTAACGGTTCTTTTGTCTACAACTCCGACCAACCTGACCATCTAGACCCTCAATTGTTAAGTTCGCTTAAATAGCCGTGCAACGTTCGTGAATTCAGTTGCTAAGAGGTCATGCTCTCGTTAGAATTGTGAAAAGTTACACAAATAGGTAGCTTTACTGGGTTGTAGTAACGGGTCCTCCCACTATTTAGACTTATGATTAATGGAATTCCAGATATTGTTATCGGCCGATTGCCAATCTATCTTCGCGCACTCAATCACTTATCCCAAGATGGCAAAGCCAACACATCCTCACACGAACTAGGTCGTCGTTTAGGAATTAGCTCCGCACAAATTCGCAAAGACCTCTCTCACTTTGGTGAATTTGGCAAACAAGGCACAGGCTACAACATCAACTACCTAGTTGATCAGCTACGTGTCATTCTCAAACTCGATCGCGAGTGGCCCGTTGCCGTCATCGGTGCAGGCTTCTTGGGACACGCACTGGTTCATTATCAAGGGTTCCAACATCGCGGTTTTGCGATGCGCTGGATCTTCGATGCCAGCCCCGACATGATCGGCAAAGAGATGAATGGCGTTATCGTCAAACATATCGACGAGCTAAAAGAAACGGCGGTAAATGAGCATATCCAAATGGCAATTGTGGCCGTTCCTGCAAGTGCCGCACAAACTGTCACCAATCTCCTTGTTGAAGCTGGCGTTAAATCAATTTTGAACTATGCGCCCATCAACCTGACCGTTCCCGACGGGATTCAGGTTCGGTACAGCGATCCAGTTGTTCAAATGCAACGCATGGCTTACTACCTAGATGAAGCACCTATTCCCGCCTAGTTTTTGATACGTGTACAAACAGCAACACAGTTCTCCGTTTGCTGTTAATTATGGGTGCGTTTCAAATGGGTTGGTAACGATAACGTAGACTGAGCATGTCGAAGTCGCAACGACGTATCGCTCAGGCTTCGACAGGCTCAGCCACCGCTTTTTACTGAAATGAAACACACTCATTAATTATTCACCGCTTGTCTATGGCCCTGGCATTCCCCACGCCCAAGGCCCTAGATGGGTGCGCCATACTTCCCATGTGATCGACCATCGATTCGGCCGATTCCAGAAATGCTCCCACATAATCGGAACGTGATTGATAAACACCCCATCGCTATTTGTCCATGTGTAATTGACAAAAATTAATAGATAGAAAATTGCGTAGGCGATTAGCGCGTAAAGTGCAAAGCGTAAAATGTAAAGCGCAAGGGCGGATCGGTTTGTCGCCCATTGTAACAAGGCCGCAATTAGCAGAACGTACAAAGGGAATAGCTCGCTCATGCGGCGCATGCCGTATGTTTCGCCGGCCCACCAATCGAGAACACCCCCGTTGACATATAGTTGCAGCGCAATTACGACAATTGCGTACAAGGCAAGCCGCCGCCGCGTTTGCCAAAGCGCGACAAGGCCCAACAAAGCAACCACAATAACAGGCGAATGCGCCACAGTCTGCAACAGTACCCCGATGGCGTTGCGTGGCAGGGTGAGAAATGCTCCGCTGCTGCCGTTCACCACATCATAGGGAATAACAAACGGCTCGCCAAACATAATGTTCCAGCTAATCGGGAGCGGCAGACAGGTAATGGCGGCGGCTACCGTTGCCCACAACGGCTTGCGTAACGTTTTCGGCCGCCAGTCCGCAGGCCAGAGAAAAATCGGCCAAGCAGGCGCAGCGACAAGCAGCAGTTGCCAACGGGAAAGAACCATGAGGCCAGCAGTGACGCCCAGCAACAACGCATAAACCGCTGTTTGTTGTCTATTATTTGTTGTCGGGTTTTTGGCAATGAGCAGCCAGAGAAACAGCGTGAAGGCGAAAGCACCCGCGTTGTGAGAATTGAGCGGGCTGACGGTGAGGTAGTAAAGTAAGGGTGTGCCGAAAAAGACGGCGAGGGTTGCGAGGGTTGCGTTGACGGCCGAAGTGAGGCGACGGGCAAGCTGCCAGCTTAATCCAACCGTTGCCAGCCCCATCACGTTTGCGCCAATCATGAGCCACAGGCTGTAAGGCTGCCAAATTCCTTGATTCAGATGAAAGTAGTCGGGGTTTGCATTCCACCAGCCGTTAACCGCGAAAAGGTGTCCAATCGCGTAAAAGGGCAGTTGAAGCAGCGCGACGCCAAACGGAAAAATGTTTACAAGGCGCTGAGTCGAGTCATTCCATTGCAGTTGATAGCTGTTAACGGGGCGCAGGCGGTCGAGTTGGTTGTCAAATTGGATGTCCGCATCAAGGAGAAAGCTATCCACCCATGCGAGATAGGCAACGCCATCACCACGAATCAGCGGGCGATCGAGCAGGAGCATCGCCAGCAGCGCGATGCCCAACGTTAGCCACAGCCAGCGCTGATCAGCGATGGCGGCGTCTTGCTTTTTTTGCCCAGAGGGAAACGGTGTGGACATGGTAAGTTTGCGGCAGGAGGTCGATTGGCTGAATCGTTTGCAGTTGGTAGCCAGCTTCTTCGAGCGGCTGGGCCAGTTGTGCGGCAAGCGCGATGTTGGGTGTGCTGACCAAAATGCGTGGGGGGGCTTTTTCCAGCAGATAGTGGAGTGCTTCGGCCGAAATTCCCGCATCCCCACAATCGATCACTGCCAAATCAGGGCTGACCTCAATATTAGGCAGTGCATCCTCCACCCAATCATTATACAGGGCCACATTTTCCGTCTTATCTAAATTGACCGCCGCATCTTCAATCGAATCAGGATTCTTTTCAATCCCGATGACCTCTTTGGCCCGCATCGCTAAAAACGCGGTCAGCATCCCTACTCCACTAAACAGCTCTAAAACAGTTTCGTCGCCTTCCAAATCGGCGAGACTCAGGATTGTGTCAACGAGCAACCCCGCCCCTTCGATGCTGGGCTGGAAAAAGCTGCCGGCCGAAACGCGGAAATCTTGCTCACGCACCGTCTGCACAAGAAACGGTTCGCCGATCAAGGTTGCGGAAACGCCGTCAGGCATCACGATTGCGACGGAAACAGGAAAGTCGATCTCGATGTCGGGTGGCTCCGCGTCATTGGTGGCAAACACAAGCAGTACTTCGCCATCACTGCCAACACGCAACGTCAATTTGCGCAGGTCGGGAAAGTCGAAGTCGATCCCTTTCATGATTTGCTGAATACGCGGATGCAGCACGTCACATTTTTTGACAGGCACAACCGCGCGTTGGCTGGGCGACCAGTAGCCGAGTCCGCCATCCTTAACTGGGCTGAGCGTTGTTTCGATCCGATAGGCCCACGGGTTGGGGTTGCCCCGAATCGGCCGAATGGGAACGCGATCCAGCTTGCCAATACGTGTCATCTGGTCGCGCACAATATCTTCCTTGTGCAAAAGTTGCACAGGGTAAGTGATATGCTGAAAGTTCGCGACCGGAATATCGGCTGGCTTAAAACGCGGCGGCACGCGATCAACCGAGGGCCGCACAATTTCGACCAGTCGCGCTTCCATCGTGCGGCTTTTCTCTCGAATTACCTCAACGCGCACTTCTTCGTTGGGCAATCCGCCAGCAACAAAGACTGTTTTATTTTTCCATCGGCCGATTGCCTTCGCACCGTGAACGAGCTTATCGAGTTCAATCTTCAAAACCATAAGGGATAGTATGCCCAAAGTAGCAAGAAGAAGCGAATTAGAGCAAGCTGAAAACCTAACCATCTACCGCATTTTAAGCAATGGATGTCAAATCACCTGACCGTCTGAAAACCTGATGCCCCGACCACCCAAAAGCCCCAAACTTTTCTCGCTTCACATTGGCTGACATTTTTTGATTGTGCTAAAATTCACCATTGAATCAACCTTTTTCAACTTAACTACGTTTGAAGCCAACTAATGTAGGCTCACATAGCGTGGAGGCATCTCTCTTGAACGCAAAGCGAAACATCATTGGATGGGGCATATTTACTGTTTTAGCACTTATTCTGAGCTTGTTTTTCACTAGCCCAGAGTTTTATCCTAACAACAAATTAATCACGTTAGCATTGCCAGGGGCTGGTGACATCGTCATCAATGAGTTTATGGCGATTGCGGGCCTTGCAGTTATCGTTGTTGGCGCAGTGATTGCGGCAGGGATTCCCCTCTTCTTTGTTTATCGTATGCTTGACACAACAACTGTAGATGTTGTCTCTAACGATGCATACAAATCAAGCGTCACGGCGCTGGCAAACCGCGAAAAGGATCTCATCAAAACGCTAGCCAAAGAACGTCCAGCAGGCAAAGCGCCTTCGCATGATGAATCTTGGTGGACAGCGGTCAGCAGTGCGCTCACCATTGGGGTCTTGTTCTTCTCCATGATTGGCGCTGCGTTTAGCGACAACTTTTCAGGCGGTGTTGGTCAGCAAAATACCGTTTGGCTCTTTACGATTGTCGGGTTGCTGTTCGGGTTCCTAACGCTTAACTACAAGCGCGTTCGCGCCTCTGATGAATCACAAAGCAGTCCGATTGATTGGGGCGCGATTTTTATCGTCATGACGGGGCTTCTTGTCGTAGGGCTTGGCGTCGGCGTCATGATGTGGGTACGCTCACAAACAGCTTAAGTGCGCCACAAAAAGTTCTTGGAAGTAAAGTTGCAAGTGGCGCTTTGCAAAAACGGCTCATTAGTCTGACAAGTGGTTAATTGTTCAACCGTTTTTGCAGTCAAAATATTTTTGTGATCTACTTAAAATACTTTCGGCGCTGAAGTGACAGGAAACAACCTTTCTTGTCTTGCCATACGAGAACATAAACAACTGTTTCTCTCTGCGGGTCTGTTGGCTAGCGTTTGATTCGGTTGGAACTAGACAGGCGGCATTGCCGCTGGCAATTTAGTGACTGGATTTTCACAAACTAAAGCCCAAAAGCTGTAAACATCTAAGCAACGAGGCAACCTGCGGGTTGCCTTTTTCATTTGAGTCGAATTAGGTTGTCAACATCATTTAGGATGCGAACAAACAAGGTTTTATAGGTCATGCAAAAAATTCAGAAAGGTGAAATAGAAAAGAAGATTCGTGCAGTATATGACCAGCTATTGTCTGCACTTGATGGCGTTGATGAAGCGTTGTTAGAACAACCCAACACCATCAATCGGTCCTATTCGGTCATTGAAGCACTAAGCTATTTGGCCGCTTGGGGCATCATGGTTAACAAAGGGCTGCGCGATATTCAGCGGCGCAAAAAGCCAATGGACATTGAGCGAGCGATTGAGCATCCGAAAACATTTCGGGACAAGGCAGTTGCGGCGGCACGTGGTGATGAGCTGGCCGATATTCTGATCCAGCTCGACGATGTGTTGTACGCTTATGACGATCAGCTTGGGCAGTTGAGTTATGATGACTTAAATCGGCCGAAAAGGTTGCGCTTCCTCGGCAACAAACCCCTCTGGCCCTACATCGCCAAACACACCTACGAACATGATGCTGAGTGGGCTGACGAAATTGGGTACTTTATTAAACGAAATTCGTAAACGGGCAACTCAGTCTATTAGTTGGTTCAGCCTTTGGCAACCTCACTAATCGGCCGACTTGTTAAAACTATCATGATAGAACAGGCACGAACGACAGTACAAAGCGGCGCGGTTTTTGTGGATCGTAGCAATTTGGGTATTTTGAAGCTGACAGGCGCGACGCGGTTTGACCTGATTCACCGTATGTCAACGCAGGATTTGCGCAATATGAAGTCAGGTGAAGGGCGTGCAACGGTGCTGACGACCGACATCGCCCGAATTATCGACCGCCTCATCCTCTATGCTGCCACAGACAAAGCGTACATGCTGACAAGCGAAAATCTGAGCGACCCGATCGCCCGCTATTTGATGCGCTACGTCTTTTTCAATGATGACATTCAGCTAGAGGATTTGAGCAAGGACACCGCTATCTTCGGTGTTTATGGCTCACAGGCAGGCGCGTTATTGGAGAAAGTCGGTTTTCCTGAGACCGATCTGCCGCTGCACCATTGGCGCGAGGTGACGCTTGATGGGCTGACGCTCTATCTACACAGCACCGACCCCATTGCGGGGCAAGGGTATCTGGTGATGTGCAACACGGCACAACAGGCAACGTTGACCGAAAAGCTGTCAGCGGCTGGCATTGCACAGATTGACGAGGCGGCGTTTGAGTATTTGCGGATTGAGGCAGGTCTGCCGCGCTTTGGGCATGAATTGAGCGAGGACTACATTCCGCTTGAGACCGGGCTGTGGAATGATGTCTCATTTGCGAAGGGCTGCTACATCGGGCAGGAGATTATTGCGCGGATGGAGAGCAGAGGAAAGCTGGCGAAAAAGCTGGTTCGTTTTTCGGCCGAATCCCCCCTCACAACAGGCAATATCACCAGCAATGGCAAAAAAGCCGGCACGCTAACCTCCGTTGCCAACAGCGAAAACGGCAGCGTGGCGCTGGGATATGTGCGGACAAAAATCTTAGAATCGGCCGAAAGCAAGCTATATCAAGGTGATGTGTTGCTAAGCACGATCTAGTCACCTTTTAGCCACGCCAAACGCATAAAAACGGGGATAATTCGCGCTGAGAGCGTTTGGTCCCCCTTAAAAGTACCCCCCCACCATCTATCCTCCGTTCGCTTTCAACAGCAAAATATGGTATAATTGTCCTTTGTAGCGTCACTACAACATTTGCGCGTACATGATGTCCTATCGTGTCAACATCTCGTCAAATCTACCGCTCTAGGCAACCTAAACAATGATTAATTTGTGACGCCGCACCTACCTAACTATGTCAGAAACTCCAGCCGACAATATTAACCAGATCGACATCAATGAAGAAATGCGTAACTCCTATTTGGATTACGCAATGAGTGTTATCGTTGCACGTGCCTTGCCAGATGCCCGCGACGGCATGAAGCCTGTACATCGGCGTATTTTGTACGCCATGCACGACATGGGTTTGCGTCACAATGGGCCGCATCGCAAGTCGGCGCGTCTCGTTGGCGAGGTTTTGGGCAAGTATCACCCGCACGGTGATCAGGCAGTTTATGATTCGATGGTGCGGATGGCGCAAGATTTTTCGATGCGTTATCTGTTGGTGAATGGTCAGGGGAACTTTGGCAGTATTGATGGGGACGGCGCGGCGGCAATGCGTTATACCGAGTCGAAGATGACCAAACTTTCGGCCGAATTGCTGGCCGACATTGAAAAGAACACGGTCGACTTCGAGCCTAATTTTGACGAAACAGAACAGCAGCCCGTTGTGCTGCCCTCGCGTTTACCAAATCTGTTGCTCAACGGCACAAGCGGCATCGCGGTTGGTATGGCGACCAACATTCCGCCACACAATCTCAACGAAGTGGTCGACGCAACCGTTTACCTGATTGATAAGCAGGATACGGCCGAAGATGTCACCCTTGATGAACTGATGCAGTTTGTCAAAGGGCCAGACTTCCCCACAGGCGCACAAATCGTGGGCATCTCTGGCATCCGTGCCGCTTACGCCACAGGTCGTGGGCGCGTCATTATGCGTGCCAAATCAGAAATCGTGGAGTTTCGCACCAACCGCCAGCGCATCATCATCACCGAGATCCCGTATCAGGTCAACAAAGCAAACTTGATTCAGCACATTGCTGAGTTGGTGAACAAAAGTGTCCTAAACGACATTTCTGATCTGCGCGATGAAAGCGGTCGTGATGGCATTCGGATTGTGGTTGATCTCAAACGTGGCGCTCAGCCACAATCTGCACTCAATAACCTTTACAAACACACCAGCCTGCAAAGTACTTTTGGCGTACAAATGTTGGCCTTGGTCAATCGCCAGCCGCGCTTGCTCTCGCTCAAACGCTCCTTACAGGTCTTTATCGACCATCGCGTTGAAGTTACCATGCGGCGCATTCAGTTTGAGCTAAACAAGGCGCTCAAACGTCAGCACATTCTTGAAGGGTTGCGCATCGCGCTTGCCAATTTAGACAGCGTGATCGCAACGATTCGCACTGCCGACAGTGCGGAAGATGCGCGTAACAAGCTGATGAACAACTTCGCGCTCAGTCAAGAACAGGCGCAAGCGATTCTCGACATGCAGCTACGCCGTCTCGCCGCG
>JBMZDF010000027.1:0-23239 GCA_049614105.1 Promineifilaceae bacterium (SeqCode) | reverse complement strand
ATTTATGTCTTCTTTGTTAGCTGGGACAAAGAGGTTCATCCAAACTATGCTCTCAACAAACGTCTTGCACAGTTTACCGAGTCGCAAGGTCGGGGGTCTGTCTCGTTAATCACTCAACAGCTTCCCGTTGAATCTGGTATCCCTTTTGCACACATCAAAGATGACCAGCAAAAAGCGGTGCGCGTTGGTTTGAGCTACCTATCTGGCGAAGGCCACGTGCTGGTCACAGCGCCTACGAGATCTGGCAAAGGGTTGCATCTGACTGAAACACTTCTGAGCTGGCGCGGTGCGGCCGTTATCATCGATCCAAAGGGTGAGCAGTTTGAACGCACGGCCGCTTTTCGCAGTCAGTTTGGGCCAGTGTATCGACTGCCTGGGCATCGGATTCCGTTGGCTGATTATTTCGGCCGATTGTTAGATCGCGATGCGACAGCCGAACTACATCAACATTGGATGCAACCTTGGAAAAGTCGCGAGACAATTTTTGCTGAGAAAGCATTATCGCTTTTCATGGCGGCCGGCATGTTTGCACAGGCCAAACAGCTTAACCCACTGCGTGTTTTGCTCGATCTGGCTGAAAGCGACCCTGTTGCGGCATTGTCTGCATTAGAAAGTGTGCCAGCAGCGCGACGGCATGTTCGCGTTTTCACCAATGGCGCAAAACCTGATGATTATAGTGATGATAAATTTGTCACCTCTGCTTATGGCAGTTTGACAACCCGTTTGGCAATGTATCAAAAGCACATTGATACAATCGCACCACCTGATGCTTGCCGCCTCATCGATCCAACTTGGGCGGCTAATCACGGCACTATCTATCTCACTTACTCGCTGCAAGAGTTGCAAGGTGCAGGTGGTGTCGTGGCGAGTATTATCGCCGCGTTGCTTCGGCAGCAGATGGAGGCGACCAGTCGCAGACGATTGTTAGTTGCTATTGACGAATTGCCTGCACTTGGCTTGAAAAATATCGTCAACTATCTTGCGACGATGGGCGGGTTTGGCGTCACATTGCTACTTTATGTGCAGTCTATTGCACAGCTACGCGAATTGTATGGACGAGAGGGAACCCGTTCCGTTTTATCCAACTGCACTCACCAAATTTGGTATCCGCCTGCGGAAATGGAAACGGCAGAGGTCATGTCAAAACTATATGGCATGACCCTCCGTGCGAACCCTTCGCAATCTTCGTCAACAAGTTCTCGACAATTGCGAAATGGCCGTGGGGAACAAACATTATCGACGAATTACAATGAGGGGGCATCTTATGCTTGGCAGGAGAAAGCTGAGTTATTGCCTAGTCAAATGATGGCTTTGCCTAGAGAACAAGTGTTAGTTTCCACTTTGGCGGACAAGCGTTATCTATTCATGGGCCAGCGACTCAATCCAATTCCGCTGTTCGATAGTTTGCCCTCCCCTGCCCCGCTGCACTTGCCTGTTGCTCGTTACACTGACCGTAATTATCTCGATTGGGCGGCGCTTGCTGCGAATGAGTCAACCCAGCCAGATGATGTGGTGGATTCGGCCGAAACGTCCTCCGTCAACGACCTTTTCTAAATGACACGCACCAGCCATCAGTGGAAAACAAAGCCAGGCAGTTTCGACGCGCTTCATGCGACGCAGCTCTTCCCGTCAGACAATCGTTGGGGTATTCCAAACATACAGCACACATCCGTTGAAAATGTTCCTAAATGGCTGGTTCCCTATCGGCAACAGATACGCACCAAGCGGTCGTTGGATGCTGGCGCGGTTCATTTTTTCTTGGACGATTATCGTTTTGAGAGCGTCTGGAATCGGCCGAACAAAACACTCACAGGATTGCAAAAGTACCAAACGCTGCTGACACCCGATTTTTCGCTCTATCGCGATTGGCCGATTATGCTCCAAATGTGGAACACCTATCGCAGTCGTTGGGTTGGTTGTCTTTGGCAACACAAGGGATTTACGGTTATTCCAACTGTGAGTTGGAGTGTAGCCGACTCGTATGCTTTCTGTTTCGCAGGACTGCCCAAACGCAGCCTTGTGGCGATTTCCTCATTGGGTATCAACTTTACAAACCCTGTTGAACATCATCTATTTGTTGCAGGATTCCACGAAATGCTTCGACAGCTTCAACCTCTGACCGTTTTAAGTTATGGAACGTTGCCAGCCGAGTGCAATGCGCTTGCCGACGTTATGCATTATCCCACACGCTGGACATCGATTCGTGCGGCTCAAAAACAGGCGATGCAAATTCAGGAGGCAGATGGGCGGACGAGGTAGCAGCAGCGGCACGGCAATTCCTTTTGCAACACTGGCTGATTTACCATACACCATCACAAGCCATGATGATGCGATGGGCGGTGCTGTTTATCCTTTTCTGGAACGGACAAAACATGCTTGGCGGATTGTTACACGCTCCGTTGAGACTTCGGCCGAACCGTTGCAAGCTCATACCTTTGGGCAAGAGCGCCCAACTCTTCGCTGGGTCAATGGCGACGCTGTCAAAGATTTATATATCGATGGTGTTGATACCCAACAGTTTCTAGCCGATTCAGGATTAGAGTTGGACATGCGCAAAGGAGGCTTTGTACTGTCAAAGCGGATTAGCCGTTTGATGCGACCCCATTTCGTCAGCGGCTTTTTTGAGCATGACGATGTGAATATTGCGTATCTCAAACAGACCGTTGATGAGGCAAAAGTATGGGACGGGGCGGGTGTTGTCTCACGGCGTATGTTGGAGAAGATGGTGTTTTCGGCCGAAATTCCAGCTTCCAAACGTGAACATCTGCAACACGAATTAGCCACAGCCCAACGGGTTGAGTTCACCATTATGCGATCTGATGGGCAATCTAAAGGGCATGCCATCGTCAGTGATAATTTGCAGGATGAAAATGGCCGTTCAGTCGATTTTCTGCTGCCGCGTGACAACAAGGCCGAAATCCGTTTAGATGGCTCACAAACGTTTGTCGGGCTTTCTATCGTACATGGTCGCGACGAGATGCGGCTTGATATTCAGTCGCTCATCAATCTGCATCCGTTTTTTGATAATGACCAGCTTCTTTCATATTTGCAAGACGAAGGAGAACTATTTGCCGAGTCGATTCAGACGGGCGAAATTGCTGCCGTCATGGGTCGGATCGATTCAGACAGCTCACAAGCTGACTTAGCCCGTTGGCCGCTCAAGGAATATTTAGCCAGCGGTGGGCATCCGATGTGGTTTCGGACGCATGTCAAAGCGCTATTTAACCAACATCTAAAACGATTGAACTCGCAACAACTTCACAAAATGCGCCTACCTATTCCAGGCGGTCGGCATTATGTAATGCCAGTTGCCGTTGGGAAACGGGCAGGGCTGTCGCTTCACGTGGAACGCGGGGAAATTTGTATCGATCCCGATAGCAGCACCGCTTGGGTCAATGATAATGATTGGTTGGGGTTGCAAGATTCGGCCGAAAATAACGGTATCGCCGACATACTTGGTGGAGCTGATAATGATGACGCGCTTTGGCTGCATCCGTTTACCGATCATGATGGTAAGCGTAAGGTGTTGGCGTGGCGCTCGCCTAATCAACTGGGCGAATGGGTTTTGTTGAAGCCGACAAAAGCGTCGGCCGAATTACCTTTCGCCACAACAAACGGCGGACATATCAGCTACCCAGCCGCTGACAGTCAGAAATTACCAACGCGCATTGACCACACCGACACAGATTATTTAGATTTGGTCAATCCACCCTCGTCCACAGATAACGATAGACAAACGTATGATGTTGATGCGATGGATACCGCTATTTGGCAGGCAATGGCAAACAAAGGCGCATTGGGCATGTACTGCAATTCGTTGATGTTGAATAAGGCGCTTTTCGGCCGACTTCCTGAGCACCCCCCAGCCCCGTTGGAAGACATCATCGATAGTGCCGTCAAAACAGGCGCAGATTTAAGCCAGGTTGTACAGTGGAATTATGACAACACGCGCAAGCTTCTTGACTCTAATACGTTGATTCCGTCAACCTTGGCAAATCGTCTGAGCATTGACAGAAGCGATCCTGATAATCTTCCGCCTTCGCCACGTTGGACAAAAGCACATTGGTTAGCACAATTGCAGCGAGGGGTTCAGACTCATATCGACTGGGCGCGGAAGGAACGGGATAGGTTGGCAGCCGCAGCGCGTCCGCCACAAGCACTGTTTGATGCGATACAAGATGATGCTGAGTCGATGGCATTGGGGAAGGCGTTGAATCGTCGGTTTGCAGCCGTTTTGAATTCGGCCGAAAAGGAAGGGCGGTTTGATAGGGCGCGGTTTTCGGCCGAAAACTACCTTGCCCTTTTCCCACCTGCACAACAACAGAGGATTTTACTGGCTTCACTTGCTTCGATATACACTGACCCAAGCAACCATTCTGACATAGTTGCTTGGTTAGCAGGGAGCCAAACTTCAAAATGGTTTGCTGGAACAAGTATTGCACAAACAACTATCGCATCGTTACAAAAGGCAAAGCTGTTGCACTTGCGCCCCAAGTAGCTAAAAAGTCTTGGAGTACAGAAAGCGATCAGAATGAGTTGAACTATTCTGATCGTTCGCTAAGTTTGCTATAGGCAGCAATTAATTCTGGCATCGGCCGATTGTCATCAACAGCCATTAGCTGCACAACAATACGTTCCTGATTTGCAATCTTCAGATTGGATGCAAACTGATGTTTTGCATCCATAATGGCCACCACAGCCTGACAGAGCCTTGCATCAATATTGGCGTTATCTATTGTGGGGCTCTCAATAATCGAACGGATTCCAAGCGCCTGCTGCAAATTCATTAACGACTTCAGCTGGCGTTTGGCAACCCAATACATCCACAAACGAGTGCCATATTTAAATACAGGCCCCATCAAAAAGAAAACGCCTAGCCCAACAAATGCCAGCACCAAAAAGGCACGGATTGGTGTGTCGAGAGGATGGGCGTGTGGGTTGGATGAGCGAAACATCGCGAATGCAACATAGAGTCGACCAACTGTATACAAACAGCCATTGAGCGCAGCAAATGCGATTGATATCCAACGTAATCGTGCATGCAGAAAAGGCTCTTGTATGCTCAATCGGCCGAATTGCCGCACACAAAAAGCACAAACCAACAATCCGTAGAAAAGCGTTGTGGCGCTAAATATCAAACCGCCATATTTTGCCCAAGACGGAACGTCAGCAGGTGTCCATCCCGCTTTGACCAGCGTCATCGGGCCTGTACAGAACAAAACAAAAACGGTGGCAAACGAAATAGAGCGCAAATGCTTTGTATCTCGTTCACTAAACTTAAATACCACTTTTAACGCCAGCATCAATGAATACAGGGCCAGCGTCCCTAGGACATAGGTCGCAAATCGGCTTACGTTTCCATAACCCACAGCGGTCGTAATTAAAACGTCTACCTCGTGTATACGCAGCATAACGGCTGTCGTCAACAAGGTCATAAACAGGGCTGTTGCTACAGCCGCCTCCGAACGCTGCCGCGCCCGCAGCCACAGCCAAATTGAGATAACCCAACCAAGCGCCGTTGCAATAATCATATCTGCCCCCTCTACACACCTAAGTCAGCAAAATATTGTTGGAACATATCTGAGCTAGATGATGTTTCCAGATAACTGTTTCGTGCGGCTGCTATTAATCGCTCTTGAACGATTACCGCAAACAACTCTGCCTCTTGCTCATCATCCGTTCGGGAGGCGCGTCGATGTAATGCATGTTTCAACGCTGAATAATTTTTCCCATTCAGTACTTTTTGCAACAGTTGCGGCGTAACCGAAGCTGTACGATGATTCAATACCATGTGGCCAAGTTCATGTAGTTGAACATGGACTGCATGCTGTCCTGCAATCCCACTATCTACAATCAAATATTCCAACGGCAGTTCGCTATCTGTCAGCCATGCACCAAATGTGTTTTCTGGCATGGGGCAAGAAATCGCAAAAATCTTTCGTCCCATTGTTTGGCTTAGACAATCGATGAAACTCGCAATTGTAAATTGACCAAAGTTGTAGCCAACTCGGTCGATCAGTCGTTCTATCTCTTGACGTGTACGCATTCTAACTCGCCCCCGAATTAATTTTGAATACAAACAGCAGGGTAGGGTAACTCTACTCTGAGGTTAAATCCGCAGTTTTATTGTTTAGGCCAATTTCATTGACGCGCGTTTGAATGTTAGTGAGTAGTTGTGGAAACAACGTGGCGGATGGTTTCCGCACGATTCTTGCAACTATCCATTTGAGCAGACGGTAGCGTTCAATTGAATTTACGATGGAGGCCACATCATCAAGTCGATGGGCGGGAAAGACGCCTGCTCGTTTGGCAATCCCAAATGCAGTTGTTAGCGAGGGCGTGTCTAAATATTCTTGCATGACTTCGGCCGCAAGGCAGACGTTTTCGGCCGAAATTCCCAACCCCATCAGCATTGGATTATGCAGTGGACTCAACTCTAATTGAATAGGCTGTTGCGCCAAGCAAAACACCTCATATGCAATTTGACAGCGATTCCCACCTAACTTATTGCGCACGGCAGATGGAAAATCATCACGATATTGTGATTCCAGCGTCGGCCACACTTCATCCAGCAACAAGTGAACCATATACCCCGTCAGGAATGATGCACTTGCTTGACCTGCATAGGTTGGGATCAAATCGGCCGAAAAATGTGTCTGCTCACGCGGCACATCTGCGAAATAGCGAATATCAGGAATCAAAGCACCGATAAAATAATCATTCGGTTTTTGGATAGACAAGTGGGGAAGTAAAGCGACTGCAATCGATAAATGTGTATAGGGAAGTGACATAATGTGAACATGTACATGGGAATCGGTTACACAATACAATGCAAATGGTGGCCCAGATCCCCTGTGATTAATAAGCTTTATTCTCAATAATTCGCATATCTGCAAGATTTTAATTGAAATTAAATAATACTTGCAATATTATGCGCTAATTGATAGAATGCTGCCAACAATTTGCAATTATTAAAGATTAAGCGACAAACCTTGCGCATGAAGTTAAGGTTTTTGCTTAAGAGACACCATGCCAACAAAGCAATACGCAGCATTTATTGCAAACAAAGTCAACCATCTGTTCAATACACAGATTAAATCAAATGGCCGACCCTATAGTCAGGTAGAAGTTGAGCGCCAAACGCTGAAGGCCGCCCGCAGCGGCAAAATCCCAATCCACATCAGCAGCTCGGACATTTCCCGAATGCGAAATGGGGATGTAACAAATCCATCGTTTGTGAAGTTGCAAGCGCTCGCTCATTTTTTTGATATTTCAATTTCGTACTTTCAACAAGATGGTATGGAGTTAAAAGATAATCCGGAAACATTGCTGCAAAACATCGCATACCGTTCTAGTACCCTGAACCTTGCAGTCGATGATCTAACAGCATTGAGCGGCATCTTTGAAGAAATTGCCAAAGTAAGAGCACAATACAGCAACGATTCGGACGATACGATTTAATCTGTTGTTGGATGGGACGAGCCAACGACTAAAACTCAATAGCACCATAAGTTAGACTCACTAGCCTAACAGTTAGTTTTGTTTGGGCTGCCTGTTTTCTTCATCTTGCCGAATTGCAATAGACAGTCGGATGATTCACGTTACCTCAAACCAGCGAACCATATAACTCGCTCAATAAACAACAATTTCTATTTGTGAGAATGGGGGCGGAGCCAAAGCCCTAAAACACAACTAATCATTATTTATTACATGCTGTACGTGATAGTGCTATCGCCACTACTCACTCTTTCAACTTGCGTGGTTCTCCCATCTCAGGATAGGCGAGCCATCAATAAAGCTTACAGGATTGACAAGTTATGAATAGGCTATCTTGGGATCTCACCGTCTGTTTTACACTAGCTGTCTTTTTACTCACACCCGCCTGCACGACCGCAGCTAATTCTGTACAGTTAGATTGTGCTTCAACTTCCATCAAGCCAGCACCCACCGCAACACGCCACAATGATCCAGACCTTTCACAAGCACCACAATCTGCATCTGGTGCAACTAACGGTATATTTTGTTCCACACCCGTTCCAATCACAACATCTATTACTGACTATCCTGAACAGTTTGAAGCTACAGAATTAGTCAATCTGTCACTCAATCCTGCCAATCAAGAAATTGAAGCGATTGCTATTGGTGACGATATGCTAGCGGTTGCGTGGCTAACTGATGGCAACATTTATGTTGCGTTATCTCGTGGAGGCAGCCATTTTCAAGTTCGGCCGATAGAAAACGGTGAAGCCGTCGCGCTTGTTTTCAGTACGGTTAATCGGCTACACGTTACTTACGAAAAGGATGGGCAGATTTATTATCGTGCCGCAGATCAAGGCATCCATCCTGCTGATGTCGCGTCCGAATTTGTTGCAGATGGAACCAATCCAACCGTTCTGCTTAACCAGTTTAACTATGCTCAGATTGTGTTTGAAGTTGATGATGCGTTTTACCATGCGGCTCAGTTTATGCATGAGTCTTGGCAAATCGGCCGAATTGACGGCACAAACCAAGGCAATAACGCCACTTTCGCGCAATTCGGCACAGATTTAGAGTTTGGCTACCTCATTGCCTATGAAGGGACAGATGGCAACATCCACCTCGCACGCTGGCACACAACCCCTTACGGCTTCTTTCCCTCATGGCAACCAAGCAAAACTATTGCGATACCAACGGGCGAAACGCTACATAGTCAAATCGGTCTTGACCACTTGCAAGGAGACGGGACAGCGTGGGCTGCTGCCTCATGGGTTACAGTTCGGCCGAATCCCACCCCATCTGTCCCCATATTCACTTCCCCTATTTTTGCATCAGCAAATCCCCTTTATCCCAACAGCATAGGAAACCCAGATCACGTTTATTCAGGTTTGAATGCTGTCCGCTGGAGCAATGACTTACTTCGACCAGAGCCTTATTCTGCGGGCCTCTATCAAATTGTCCCGGTTCCTACTGGAACACCGCTTCACTTTTCCGCATGGGGAAGCGGAAATAGCGACCTGCGCGTGGGAATCGACCCCTCTGGCGGAATAGATTCCAACAGCAGCGGTGTTGTTTGGTCATCCAACAACACCTCCAACCAATTTACTGAGTTCAACGTCAGTACCTTTGCCAATAGTTCGCAAGTCACTGTATTTCTAGAAGGTACGTTCTCGGCACTCAGCATAGCGGGTATTACCCTTTGGGATGACACAAACCTGCAAAATAGTTCGCTAGTAAATGCGGGTTTTGAAGACATATTTGTCTCGCAAAACAATCAACAAACGCCTGAAGGTTGGACACCCTATTTTGAAGATGGAAGCTTTGCAACAACAGCGGCCGATGACATTTATACCGTTCAAACTGTTTGGTCAAACGATGGTGGTATCACATGGGTAGCACCAACAGAAGTTGTGCAAAATCGTGAGGTGAGCGGTAGTTTATCAGGTGCGATACCCTCGAACGTGTTCCCGCTTATTTCGGCCGAAACTGAAACACCCACCGCCACCTTCATCTACCTTTATGCCGCAGGAAACCCGCCACCCAATTCTGACTTCATCCGTTTTGGTAGACCATTCACGGCGCAGTGTGACCTTATTTCGGCCGAATGTACGCCCTCCCCAGGCAACCCCGTTTTGTCTCGCAACTTGGTTCGACCTGTCACACAGCTCATCCTAGCCAAGGACACCCTTGACCCCAATCGGGCGACTCTCGTTTGGACATCCCGCCAATCTGACACTATTTCTCACGACATTTTCGCCACTCAACTTGTTTTACGCTGACCTTCACTAAGGAGCCTTCTCATGTATCGCCATCTCCTTCTCTTGCTTGGTTTTATTTTGGCCGTTATCGCCCTGCCGTCCCTACTGGCTCAAGCATCAACAGAGCAGCCAGAAATTCCTATCATCGAGCTGACTCGCGCAGGATTTGACCCAATCAATGCGCGGGATCTGCTCGGCCAAGATAACAGCACAGGCTGGTTATTTGCACCCCTTCAAAAATATGGTGCGACTTATGTGTCCCCACAGGCAGCAACACAATTTGAAATCGTCGTCAGTAATTATGATCGTTATCCACATCATTATTGGGTGCGGGAGACGTTGCCAAGCGAGTTGCAGTTCGTTTCGGCCGAAAATGACGCCCTCCAATACAACCCATCCACACGCCAACTCACTTGGTTTGGCAGCATCTACCCTGGTCAACTTGAATACATCATTGAACCCGCCACCCTACAACTACCCTATATCGACTTAGCCGCCTACAACGTTCCCACCAGTTGCGACTTGGCAATTAGCCTTCACGGAAACTGTGATGATGCAATTATCACCTACAACTTTGGTGCTTTGAACTACACGGCATCTCTGTTCGGGTCAAGCCAACGCCAACTTTCCCTTTCAACAAACGGCATGATTCTTGGTGGTCAAGAAAGTAGCGCAACAAATCACCCGCGCTGGCTTCCCAATTGGGAAACGCCAAACTTTAGCGTAGCAGGACTCTGGCAAGATTTGGATATGACAAGTGCGGGACGTTGGCACGTGGCTATCTTGCAAGGATATATCGAAGACCACGATGTTTTCTACGCCCAATGGCATGATGCACCTCACAAATATAATCCCAATCTGACCTCTCGTTTTGCAATTGCCGTCATCTTGGACGGCGAAGGAGGGCTAAACGGACACGTTTTCTACCTCTACGACCTCATCTCAGATCCAGCAGCGTTGGCGGCAGAAGGGTACACCATCGGGATCGAAGACAGCATCGGCAGTCGCGGCGCTACCTACGCTCACGCACCCTGTTGTGGTAGCTGGACGACGCCACAAGGATTTCCACCTACTTCAAATTTTTCTCTGCATCTTAAACCACATTTGCTAGGTACAAATTACAGCCAATCCTTAAAGTACACAGCAATCGTCGATGCGCAGGTTCCTGAAACGGTCGTTTCAACCGTGACGGCCGTTAGCGATTTGGCAGATCCAGCTATCAATAATGTCTGGGCATCCCACTATCTCTACGTTCGTGAACAACGATTTATACCCATTATTCAACGGTGAGGCGTCAGCATGCATCATTATTTTTCAAAACGGCAGAGGTTATTCATGGTGATCATAATGAGCTGTATCTTTCTGCTCAGTTGCGGTTTTGTCAGTTTTGTTCAAAACCCTGCTCCGTTAAACGGCGTCGCCTATTGGGCTGCCCAGACTGGCACACCAGTTCCAACCCTGACGCAATTTCTCGGCGTGTCAACACCCGTTTTCGCTAATACCGCGATTCTCCAGCAAATCACCTCAACGCTAGGGTTGACAACGATGACGACAACACCAAGTCTGCCAATGATTGGTTTCACAACACCTGAACCACTTGAAACAGCCTATTATCGTACAGGCTCTTTCTATATGGATAGTGATGTATACATCGATCGTTTTGTCTTTCGGATTGTTGGGCATGAGACGCAGGCAAGCGTTAATTCGGCCGAAGCAACCTACCATTACCTCACTATCCGCGTCACCAACAAACAAACGGATGCCGCCATCCTGCCATTATCTGATTTGGTCTTTGTTCGTGAAATCGACCTACCTGATGGAACGGTCACGGGGCGTTGGGCAACCCAAAACGAACCATTGCTTGAACGCAATCTCCCCAGCTACGAAACACAGCAGCTCACACCCCTGACCCCGAATACATCCCGCGATTTTGTACTTGGTTTTGTATTGCCCAATGGTGACTTAAACCAAATTGGACTTATTACGAACTGGCAACGTGATATTGAAGGCGGCATTCCGATCTGGTTCTATCTCGAAAACGACCCGCTTGGCCCATTTATCGATGCTGTCGATCCACCCCCGCCCACTTCTGTCGTTTTAGACGACCCACTTACCAACAGTGGCATCATTAGTATCGCTCAAATAAACAGCAACAGTGGCACAGATCCAACCAACCCAGGTGATGGGCTGTGGCCGACCACTGGCATAATCTCACGCGGCTATGGCTGCCATGCGTTTTACACAGGTATCAATGGGGCTGGTTTCGGTTGTCCCTCAGACAAACCTTGGTTTCACAACGGTGTCGATATTGCCAGCAGCGTCGGCACTGCTGTTTGGTCGCCCGTTGATGGATCGCTCATCTTTGCTGGCGCAAATACCAGTGCCGCAGATTGCTCTCATCTCGCAGGGTCACAACCACCACATCAAGGGCTTGGTAATTTCCAAAAAGTGCGCGGCAGCAGTACTTTGCACTATTTTGGGCACTTGAGCCGTTTTGTGGAGACGAGTGGATCGGTTGTTGCTCGCCAGACCGTTGCTGAAATGGGCAGTACGGGCTGCTCAACTGGATCTCATTTGCACTGGATCGTTTATGAGAACGGGACACTCGTCAATCCAGCCAATTGGGCAGGGGGGACGCCATGAGAATCGTTTTCGCGCTTGGCACTTTGCTATTCATGATGATGCCGCAGCCAGTATTCAGTTTCTCAGATGGAATCGTTTCACTAGAGATTGCTGTTCGTGATGTCCACGGTGCGCCCTTGGCAAATGAGGGCGTTCGCATAGCACTTCCTTTTGAGACAGATGTAACGAACCGAACTTGCGTCACAGATGCCACAGGCCGCTGTCAGTGGGATGTTGAAAGTGGCATTTATGAGGTGTACTGGGATAGAGAACTAGATGTGTTTACTCAGTTTGCTTCGGCCGAAAACGGGCTCTCAACTTTCGGCATCACAGTCGGCGACGCACCCATCACCTACTATTTCGTTCTGCACACTGACGACCAACTCTATTTTGACGCCGCCCCTGATGCGACAGTACCAGAGCCAATTATTCCAACAGAGGCGATGCTCTTTAAGCATGAACAAGTCAAAGTGCCGAGCGAGGGGATTGAGGTTTCGGCCGAAACGCTCCCAACCACGAACACCTCCGTTGAAATTCCTTCCAGCCCAACAAATATATGGCACATTTTGTCTTTCATTCTAGCTGGATTGCTTATTGGTGGTGGAGCTCACCTTTGGTCACAGCGACATGCTGGAGGAAAACGCGATGCTTGATCCTGGACGCCATCTTGCTGAAGCGATCTACTTTCTTCAGTACACAATCGCCCAAATATTTTGGACGATCAACCGCTCTTTACTTGCCATCGCCATCATCACAGAGAGTATTGACGCATGGATTACTAACAACGTGGCTTACTTTGTTGGCCTACTCGTCAATGCCTTATCCGCACCACTCGGCGGCATGCTTATCCTAGCCCTTACCGCCCTCGGCTTTTGGTACGCTCTCAGCAACATTGTACAAATCGAAAAGTGGGTCGAGCCGAGTAAGCTGTTGACCTATGGGCTGCTTACCTTGTTCTTCTTTAGTTCCCCTGTCCTCATTATCAATCAGATGGAGTCGTTGCGTACGACCTTAAATGCGGGCATCAACCAAGCATTACTTGACGATGCGGCAGGCGATATATTCACAACAGGGATGAATGGAACCGATGTTGGATTGCCTAGTTCAATTCCTGATACAAACAGTGACGGTGTGATCGGCAGCTTCGATCTTGTCTCCGCATTTATGGCTGTTGGCAATCTTGATGAGCTGGACAGTAATGAGTTCCCTGTTGATTTTGAATCACGTTACTTTCCCTTTGGCGACCCATCTACTATTAATCTTAGTGATGAGGCAGATCGGGAACTTGCCAAAGCGTCAGCCAATGAAGGCATTGAACGCCTACTATTTGCTCTCATTGCTGTGCCGACCGCCATCGCCGAACATTTTCTACGTTTGTCGTTAACAGGTACGGCCATGTTGCTTTATGCAGGCGCACCAATCGCCATGTTGTTTGCGTTCTTCGTCTACACACAAGCCTTTCTCGGTGCTTACCTACGCCAATTTCTAAATCTCCTGATTGAAACGTTTATCAGCGTCATTATCGTTGCCATTTTGTTGGGTTTGCTCATTGCTGCGGCACAACAAGGGTTTGCTCTTTACATTGGAGCCAGCATCATCGTTGTCATTTTCCTCATTTGGCGCATTATGAGCGCCTTACGCTTAGCATCACGAGCATTAGACTTGTTTGGCGGCGGTATGGTAACAGGTGGGGCAGGGGGGATGGTACTTGCTAATATGGGGCAGCGGGTTGTCGCTGGGGCTGTTGGATTAACAGGAGCAGTTGCAACAGGCGGTGCTTCTCTGGCGGCTGGCGGGGCAATGATGGCATCGGCCGCTGCGATTCGTGCGGATGCACACACAGGAGGAGCTTATTTACGCACAGACCCCACCAAAGCAGACGGGCGTGTGCGTCAGTTGCAGACGATTGCAGGTTATGCCTTCGGCCGCAACGAAACCACCCGCCGCCTCATCGTTACCTCCCATAATGCCCGTATACTCACCCGCAACCTCCGCGACGGCGATTCGCAAGACCATACACCTAACACACTTGATTACCTCCGCACTGGTGCAACGATGTCAGGCTTTGGGTCCAGCCCTTGGCTAGCGATGCGGCTATCCCCATCATTACGAACCGCTTATGACCAAATGGGTGGCTCATCTGGTGATAGTAGACACTCGCGTGGATTAAGCCGTGATGCAAACGGTGCGCCCGTTGAACGTGTTCGGCCGATGCCACCACAGGAAACAGAAACTAACCAACCAACAAATTCGGCCGAATCCACACCTATCAATAGCTCATCTTCACCACACAACACAGATGACCCGATAACAGTAACCCCCTCATCATCACGCGCCACGACAAACCACAATTCAGAAACGGTAGACACCGAACCAACACCCTCACAATCTGTTCCAATTCCTAGACCGCAGTCAGGCAGGAATATTGTCCGCCTTGAAACAACGAGCCCGGAGCGAATTGACGCTGTGAATCAGACGATTCAACAGCTTGCATCTGGCGATCTGGCCCGTACACAAGCAGCCCACGAAACGGTTGCACAGTTTGCAGGCGATGAAAACGCTAGCCGGCTCACGTCCGCCGTACAAAGACACTCAGCAGATGCCGTACAAACCGCTATTACGGCAACCGCAAGACTTGTTGATCAATATCGGCATCAGGGACTAGACAGCAGCCAGATTTTAGATGTTTTTCAAAGTGGGCAAGCCACAGAGGATTTACGCACAGTTTTAGAGTCACCACTGTCTGATTCAGAACTGGCCACAGTTGCTGACGTTACCCTGTTGCCGCGCCGACGAGTCAGCCGTGCCAATTTAGTAACAACGATTGCAGAACAAGCGCAGAATGTTGATGCCAATGAGCAAACGGTTGCTGCTTCTCTTGGTTCACCAGTTGGGTTTGGAGGACAAACGGGGAATGTGCGTGGCGTCTTGGCCGGTGCAAAAGCATTGCGGTTGAGTTCTGCCGATATGCAGCAGCTAACCGAACTGATCGATCAAGACCAAAACGACGCAGCACATGCTGTATTGACCCAACGCGGCATACCAACTACCCAAGCTGACATGATGCTAACCGACATTGCAGCGCTGCCGAACGTAATCACTCTCCCACAAACAACCTCACCCCATACGGAGCCAACCGATGCGCCCAACTAATCCTTCATCCCGTTTGCTCTTTATCCCAGTGTTGATACTTCTCATCGGTATTCAAATCGATGCCGAGGCACAAAATGGCGTAGATCCGACCCCTATCGTCATCCATCTGTCACCAACTGCGGTAGTGCCAACCATCGCACCAACGCCTGTCTCAGACAGCCCGTTTGTGCCTGATGTGCTGGAGCCAAATAATTCGGCCGAAACCGCCACCCAAATCAACTGGCAAACGCTGCAACAATTAACCCTCATCGGCAATGATACGGACTATTTTGTTGGATTTCTCAGGGCAGGTCAGAGTATTCAAGTTGAAACAGTCGTTTATGGCTCTCTCGACACGCGCCTGACATTCTTTTGGCGCGGGGTGATTTCGGCCGAAAACGACAACAAATCCGCCACCGACCTTGGTTCCCGCATTTTGTTCAACGCACCCGAAGACGGCACATTCGTCTTTCAAGTAGGCAAAACAACTGACGCTGATGGTCACTACGATCTTCACACGCTACTAATTGAACCAACCCCTACACAACCTCATCTACCAACACATACACCATTCCCAACCGCCACGCCTTGGCCAACGCACACACACGCACCAACACATACGCCACCACCAACCGCTACCCCTTGGCCAACGCACACACCTGCACCACTCCCAACCGCCACGCCTTGGCCGACGCACACACCCGCACCAACGCATACGCCACCGCCAACCACCACCCCTTGGCCGACGCACACACCATTACCAACCGTTACGTCTTGGCCAACACACACGCCGACACCTGTTCACACACCGCCGCCTCAATCAACCACCGCAACACAAAAATGGCCAACCCCAACACCTATTGTGATGGCATCTTCGACACCAATTCAATCAACGGCGTCCCTCCCACCATTAGCAACGGTGACTACACAATCTCAGGGTGGTGCACGCTCGGTTCCGACGACAGCACCCATCTTGACAGCTACACAATCATCATTTGTCACAACGCCGACGATTACCCCAACCGTTTCGATCTCATCGTCTGTGGCTATCACAACCCCTACATCCATTACCGCAACTCAAGCACTCACGCTCTCAATTCGCCATCTTGGACGAATTGAATCGCCAATGGTGGAGGCATCAACTCATATCCGTCTGCTGATTCACTATGACGCCAATAATGACCGTACACCCAGCCCCGGTGAAGGAATTCCTAATGTCAGCGTCTTGGCTGTTGACGCTCGTGGCCAGCAGCTCGCTCGTGTTTTCACCAATGCACAAGGGGAGGCTGTCTTCAACATGACAAGTGAGGCTGTTGCCCGTATTGTCGTGCCGCTTGTACCGTCTTGGTCGGAGCGTATCCGTGTCGGTGAACAAAATGACAATATCGTGCTCGGTTTACCTGCTGTGCGCTTGCCCGTATTTTTACCTGTTGATATGGGTGAGGAGAATTAATCATGTTCGATTTAGATCCAGACTTGACGTTGGAACAGCAGCTTTCTCACATTCCACCTGAGTTTCAGGAAGCATTTCGGCAGGCGATGGAGCAAGAATTAGCGGACACCGAGCAGAATCGCACCGATACCGACGTCCTACACTATCTGCGCGAGCGGCGCGGTCATTTTCAACGTGGCGGCTTTATCCGTCCCGATGGTCGCCCCGGTATGGTGACAATGAGTTCAGAGGAACTGTATGAACGTGCCATGCCTGAATTGATGCGTAATGCACTTGGGCAAAGTGAGGGGTCGGCCGAACGCCGCCAAACGGTCTTCAAACTTGTTGGGTTTGCTACTGTCGCTCTCTTGTTCATTCTTTTCGCCCTACGCGGTCGTTCGCAACGTAATGCTCGTGATAAAGCAATAGCCTCAGTCACCACAACAATTGAACTCACCCCTAGCCCCACGCCGCCGTTGCCTGCTGTATCAGGTGCGGATGAATCACTTAAAACGATTGGCGGATTAGGAGGTGCGCTGACAATCGGCAGACCCAGTTCGCTTGAATTGCATTACGCCGCCACCGAAGACATCATCGCGCTACCTATTGATCCCAGCAAACCAACTGCCAAAGGTGAATTACGTTACAACGCCAGCATCATGGCGTCCGAAAACCCTGTCGCGGTATGGTTGTTCGGCACTGTTCTTAACTACGGCATTGGTATTCCCGACAGCCTTATCCGCAATCTTGCAGTGGGCGACCGCCTTGCAATCAATACCGATACAGGCGCAAGACTCAGCTTTATTGTTTCGCGCCAGTGGCAGGGTGCAAACCATGAAAGCAGTCGTCTACTCTCACAGGACAAAACGGGGCTGACTCTTTTTTCCTTGCCCGCTGCAAGTGAAGATAATGTTTCTTTTGCGTTTGCCAGTTATGACATCAACAATGAAGATGCGTTAGACCAGCAATCTTTTGCTGTTGGCGAATCATTTTCTTTCGCGTCTGGTTCCTTTGCCGTTGATCATCTTCATTACACTCAAACTCAGCTTGGCATCACCCATGTTGTACTGACTGGCTCTACTTCCTTGTCTCAAAGTTTGCCCGTCATGTTGTCATTAGCAACCAGTTTGGAGCAAACGGCAGCCGTTCCGCTTGTCTTCCAAAATGGATTTTGGGAAGCTCGCATCCCAATTTTAGACAACAGCGTCGGTTTACCGTTGTTTGCAGAACTGCGCTTGTTGCCATCTGAGCTGGCCATCATACAGCTTGGTCATATCCCTCAGTTACACCACTTACTTGAAACCGACGTGCAGGAGGCTATTTGGAGCGAGGCGCAGCAGCGTGTTCTCGTCACGCTCAACCTGTACAACCCCACCGCAGGCAGTCTTTATCTTGCACCTGATTTCATTCAACACCTTGAAGGAGGTGATGCTTATTCGACTGACGTACAGGTAAATCCCTACCTGCCAACAAGATTACAACCTGGGGAAGTGATGGGAATGCAGGTGTCACTTCCCCCCAAACCACACTTACAATTGCAAATTGGTTCCGATCTGTGGGAATTATCTGGTTTACCCGAAGCTGTCTTTTCGGCCGAAACCACTACAGATCGGTAACCATCTCTCAGGGAGCCTCTACTTATGCCCACCGTTCACTCAACCCAACGACTTCGTCATCTCATCCGCTTTAGCCCACTCTTTCTACTGATGTTCATCATCAACGCTTGTGCCGCTGGCGAAGCACCGCCCGCCGCCATTTGCGACACCTACGACCGCGCCCTATTTACGACCCAGCTTATGGGCGGTGCAGCCGTTCTGTTGGGACTTGCCATTCTCGGCTTTCGCAAAAACCTTGCGGCCATTTTCCCTAATCAAGGTTCGCAGATTGCGAGTGTCGCAGGCTCCGTCTTTCTAGGTCTGATCCTGCTCGCCTTTTCGACCGACATCGGCAATCAAATCCTGACGGGTTTTGGCATCGAAAGCCTCTACATTCTTTGTGGTTTAGGCTAATCACTATGATGACTGTCACCCACTTTCGTTCCGAGTTTATCCAGCAGCAACAAGCTACCATCGTCCGCAAGGTCACAATGACGCAATTTCTCTTTGTCGTCACCTTTACCGCCATCAGCGTTGGGCTACTTGGCGCACCGTTCTGGCTTGCACCTTTCTTCATGCTTTTGGGTTATGCGGCTGGCTACACTTATCAAGGAGAAATCGTTATCAAACGACTGGTCGCTTATACAATCGTTTGGTTGCGATCGTTTTTCGGCCGACCGCGCATTATCAACGTTCAAGCCGAATGGGATGCGGTGCGCCAACAGGCGGAGCGGCAACAAATCCACGGGCTGTTTGCTGCCTCGGTCATCGTGGAGCCATTATCTAAAAAAGGAGGTTAACAATGCGCGTTTTTCAAGTCAGCTTGCCGCACTTCTACCAAATAGATAGTCAGGATCAAACGGCGATGCTTACACAATTTACATCACTGTTTGCCAGCCCGATCCAACATTGCCGCTTTTTGACGTTTGTCATGCCCGCCAGCTTAGAACAGCTAGAGCGGGAGCGGCGGCGCTTGGCAATGCAGGTGTCTGACGAGTGGTTACGACGCGGCATGATGGAGGAGGTTCGCATGATTGGCGAGTGGGCGCGACGGGGCGAAATGCGCCGCACCCGTCATTTCCTGTTGGACTTCAATGATGTGTTAACAACCCGCGACTTAGCCCACTGGCGCGTTCTGGCGGAAGAAGGGTATCCACAGTTGCCGATTGTCGGTGATTATTCGGAGTCAAATGACCATATGACCCCCGTTTTGCAAAAGGCGGATGGCAGTTGGCAGACCGACAACAGCCGTTATCGATATTCGTTGCTGGCCTCGTATCAGTTGACAAGGACATGGGATTGGCGGCATCCGTTAGCGCAGGCGATTACCTCGGCCGATGGGCCAATGGTGATCTGTATCGATGTTCGCAAGGTTCATCCTGAGCGGGTGACAGCTTCGGCCGAATTTTGGCAAAACATGATCCAAGGTGGGCAAGACCGCAATGCCCATCTTGCCTACGAAGAAGCCGAATCCTCGCTTGATGTCCGCGATGAAGCAGTTCATCATGTACGACTACTCTTTATGCTGCTTGATAAGAATGTCGCCACTCTACGCCAACGAATGGATACCCTTCGCAAAACAAGCAGCCAGTATATGAAAGTGGATCGTTTGCTTGGCTACCAAGCCAGCGCTGCCCGTATGTTTGGGCCAACGGCGAAACCAGCAGGGATGCCTGCTGGTCATTTCAACACGCTAAGCCGTGCGCCCGCCGTCTTTGCTGGGATGTGGGGCGTGGGTCGGGAGCAAGCAACAAGCGGTTTTTATATGGGTATCTCCGTTGATGAAGTCGCCCCCCATGTCCACTATTTGGCATGGGAGGGCAACGCCCCATTTCATGGTGTCCTATTGGGCAGCACGGGCAATGGCAAAACTGTTGCGGCAAGCGCCATCGCCAGACGTATGTTAGAGCAAGAAATACAGGTAATTATGCTCGAACCACAGGGGCATAGTCGTCGTTTGGTCTCACTGGCTGGTGAAAAGGGTGTTTCCTACAGTCGCATTTCTTACGAAACCACGCGGCTCAATATTCTTGATGTCGTCTTTGAAAATGAGAGCGAGCAGTTCGATCATGTCATTACCTTGCTTAGCTTGCTACTCGATCCGATGGGTAGCCAACCCCGTTATTTCGACAACGCCGAAATCGCTGCTATTCGTCGCGCACTCAAGCTAACCTATGAACGTTACGATTGGGCAGGCGAATTATTAGCTGACACATCACTAACACCTACCTTGGAAACGCTTTGCCACAAGCTGCATTTAGTCGCTAAACAGGCAATTGCGCCACTTATCACGGCGCAGGTCGGTACGTTGAGGTCTCAGGATGCCGAAGCGAATACATCGGCCGTCAGTCGTGCGGCCTCGGCGCTTGCGGAAGAAATCCAGAGCCTGTACGTCTATGGCGACTACGCCAATACCTTTAATGTCACAACAAACCTCGATCTGACTTTGAAGGAACAACTGGTCGTTTTCGATTTCAGCCTCATGCCCGAACGCCGACGCCCTCTGTTCTACTACGCCACGCTGGCAGGCATTAATCATCAGATTCGGCGCAAACCGCGCAAACGCGCACTTATCATTGACGAAACGCATTACATGGCTAGTGAGGCCCATCTGATGACCTTTCTTGCCAATCTAGTCAAAACTGTTCGCACATTTGGCGCGGCGATTATTCTGATAGACCAAGATTTAGAGGCATTTATTGGGGTTGAGGGCGCACAGGCAGAGTCGATGGCAACAGGGTTAAATGTGACGGCGGGGCAGTTTATCTTGAATAATGTCACATGGACCATCGCGTTTGGCATGAAGCGAGATGCTGCTTTTCGTTTAGCAAGCCATTACAAAGATGAAATTTTGCCATCCCATGCCGAATTCTTGGCACGAATGAATGGGGATAGTCGGCATGGCAAAGGTATGGCTGTCATCCGCGCCAATGGCAAGGCAGATATGGTCTATTTTCAACTTCGGCCGATTGAGGCCGAACACCTACTTGGGAGCTAATCGTGACCAATCAAAACTTACGTGAGCAACTCAGACAGCAGGAAGCAGAATCGCTTGCTCAATCCGTGCAGTTCAACCGCTGGTCGCTTGTCATGATCGAACTGATGATTCATGAACAAGAGCAAAAGCTAGTCGCCAGCGACTTGCCCGTTGACTCAGACGCCCACGACGATTTCTGGCGTGACATTGCTTAAATGGGAGACAAGTAATGGGGTGGTCTTTTTTCAAACGTGACAATCGGCAGCAGCGTGAAACGTGGGAAGCCAATCTGGTATGGTTCCGACTGCGTTATGTGGATGGGACACTCGTCACGCGAGGGTTGCAACTTCTATCGCGACACAATATTTGTGGACGTATTGCTCTTTACTATCATCACGATTCGACTTTGCCGACACTGCATGTGGCTGTCGCAAACGAGTTTGCAGGGTTGTTAAAACAAATAGCGGCGGATTTTAACTTTGAGGTGACGTTGTTTTCGGCCGAAAACAACGTCACTTCAATCCAACCGCTCATTTCCAGCAGCCAGCTTCCTACCCAACAGACGTTTGCTGCCCACATTATCAATGAACAATTATTCATCACGGTTGAAGCGCAGCAGGGAGATTTTCTACCCTTTCCTGATTCGGCCGAAACCAAACCACGTTGGCTGCTACCTAACAATCCACCACTTGGTATCTCAACTGTACCCAATTGGGGCGCGTATCCAATCCCTGAGCAAATGGTTGCTGAGGAGCCTGTTTCAGGTCGATGGACAATTGGACGCAACCAGCAAGGCGATCTCATCCAATCTGAAAAACAAGTAAACCTGTATGGACAACGGCAGGCAATTGCATACTGGCTCACCCAATTGGTCTTGCATACCATTTCGACCGATCCAGCCAACCTAATTGTCATCGATGGAACAGGCGACCTTGTTCCACAGCTCAAGCGAAAAACACAAATCACCGACCGTTTAGGCGACACCGTTCGCTACATCGACATCAATAATAGTAGCGCTGTTCTAGGTTTCAATCCGCTTGCACCGCTACCCGAGGAATCTGACATAGCACAGATCGCTCGTTGGCAAAAATGGTTACACCGCATGGGCGTTTCGTCTGAATGCAAGGCACTATTGCAACAGGCGCATACGGATGGTGTTGATGAGTTAAATCAGCTCCAAAAATGGCTACATCAGCAAGCACGTCAACAAACATCAACCGCTATCCATCAGCTCCAAGGTATCTTGGGCCGTTTCATGAAAACGCGCCCGTTGGATAATTGGCTGGCCTGGCCAACTAATCCATATGATAGATTGCCACATGGGGCATTACTTTTTAGCTGCAAAGCAGAAACTTGGGCGGCACAGCATTTACTGGATAGTGTTCTACTGGCAGCTCTTGCTATGCCTGCTGCCCGTCTCATTTGTCATGGGTTGCCTTGGCAACAAGCACCTATCCCAGCACTCGCTGCTCATCCACAATTAATCGTCAGCAATGCGCCCTGTTTACAAAACGGATCGCTCCTTATTACTCAAACCCATTCGACTGGTTTGCACCAATTGTCACAGCGTTTTCATTTTCAGGATATACTTCTGCTGGAAAACTTGGACCTAATGAGCCAAGGAGAAGCTGTTTTGTTGCACAAAAATGTTGTTACGGGTGTCTGGAAACCAACCTTAACTCACTGGAAAATAAGCAACAATGAAATTGCCCCTTGAAGAACTGAATAATTTATGTAATATGGGGGG
>JBMZDF010000026.1:9855-23392 GCA_049614105.1 Promineifilaceae bacterium (SeqCode) | reverse complement strand
ACGCCTGATGAGGGCGTGCGCCACATTTTGCGTGAGGTACACCAAACAGGCGATACCGCGCTGCGCAAGTGGACGGCGAAGCTGGATCGGGTTGAGCTATCACAATTTGAGCTAAACAGGGATGCGTTTGAGGCAGGACTGGAGCGTATCGCGCCTAAGTTGCGTCAGGCGCTTGAGGTGGCGGCCGACCGCATTCGTGATTTTCATGCGCGACAACCGTTGCCAAACTGGACCACGACCGAAATGGGTGGCATTGTTGGGCAGCGCGTGACGCCGATTGGACGTGTGGGGGTTTATGTGCCAGGCGGCACTGCGCCTCTGCCGTCCACTTTGCTGATGTGCGCGATTCCAGCGCGTGTGGCAGGGGTTCAAAACGTGGTGGCAGTGACGCCGCCCAACAAAGATGGACGCGTGCCAGATGTGATTTTGGCGGCGGCAGCGATTGCTGGCATTGACAAGCTGTATACGATTGGAGGCGCTCAGGCGATTGGCGCACTGGCATTTGGAACAGAATCCGTGCCGCGTGTTGATAAAATCGTGGGGCCAGGTAGCTTGTGGGTGACGCTGGCGAAGCGCCAAGTATACGGAATTGTGGGTGTTGATGGGCTTTACGGCCCAACCGAGACGGCCGTTGTGGCGGATGATTCGGCTGATCCAGCATGGGTCGCCGCCGATTTGCTGGCACAGGCTGAGCACGATGTGCTTGCGTCAGCAATTCTATTCACCCCTTCCAAGGCGCTGGCGGAAAAGGTTCAGGTTGAAGTGGCGCGTCAAACGGAAGAACGCACGCGGGCCGAAATTATTGTGCAAGCGTTGGCGGGGCAGGGTGGCATTGTGATTACGAAAGATATGGCGGAAGCCTGTGCGCTGGCGAGTGAGTATGCAGCTGAACACACCTGTATCGCGACTGCCAACCCCGAACAATACATCAACCAGATCCCCAACGCAGGCGGGCTTTTTGTTGGAGAACACTCCTTTGAGGTGTTAGGCGACTATGTGGCTGGGCCTAGTCACACGATGCCAACAAACGCAACCGCCCGTTTTGCCTCCCCGCTCAACGTCAGCGACTTTGTCAAAATCAGCAGCATCATCCAGCTAGATCCCGCGACCGCCACGCAGCTTGCGCCCATCGCGGCCACGATTGCGATGGCAGAAGGGTTGGACGGACACGCGGCTGCGGCAAATCAGCGTATCTCATAAGGGTCTGACCGCAGAAACACGAATCTTTCGTATCGAATAGACATAAGGAGACATCGATGGCAACTTACAAAAAGCATTATCCGCCTTCCGCAATGGCGTTCCCACGCTACTCAGGCATTCGCACGTTTATGCGTTTGCCTCATGTGACCGACTTATCGGCCGATGTGGACATTGCCATTGTTGGCGTCCCTTTTGACACAGGCGGCACGTATCGGGTCGGCGCACGCTTCGGCCCCAGCGGCATCCGTGACCAGTCGATGCTGCTGCGCCCTTACAACCCAGCCCTTGATGTTGTGCTTTTTGAACATTGTTCCTGTGTTGATTATGGGGATCTGCAATCTGCGCCTGGCTACCTGCCCGAATCGCACAAGATGATTACCGCTGGCGCATCGGCCGTTTTAGCAAACCAAGCGGTTACCCCGATATTTCTAGGTGGCGATCACTCAATTTCACTGCCGGTTCTACGTGCCGTACACGCCAAACATGGCGCTGTTGGTCTGATTCATTTCGATTCGCATAGTGATTTATGGCATCATTATTTTGACGGCAAAGATACACACGGCACACCGTTTCGACGCGCCATAGAAGAAGGGTTGATCGATCCGCATCGCTCATGTCAAATTGGTTTGCGTGGCTCGCTTTATGACAAAGCAGACTACCAAATGACTGAGGACGAAGGCATGCTGATGGTCGATGGTCCTCAACTGCACGCACAGGGCATCCCTAAAACGCTGGCGCAAATTATCGAGAAAGTTGGGGAAGGGCCACTTTATCTGACATTTGACATCGACTTTGTTGATCCGACGTTTGCCCCCGGCACGGGTACACCCGAAGTGGGCGGCTTCAACAGCGCCCAATGCCAGCAGCTTCTACGCGGATTAACCAGTCTGAGCGATAGAATCGTCGCCTACGATTTAGTTGAGGTGATGCCCGCTTATGATCCCGCAAACACAACGAGTCTGCTCGCTGCCAACCTTGTCTATGAGATGATGTCACTGATTGCGTGGAACAAAAAGAATCGTTCCTAGCGTGAACGTGCAACGAAATTTTGGGCGCTCAAAGTATTGGACAGCGCCGAGGCAAAAAGAACCTATGGAAAATTACGGAAAACTGTTGTTTGTAAACGATGTCCGCGAACTTCAAGATCAGGTTGGCTCAGGCGAAAAGTACGCACGCTTTTATGAAGGACGCACAAAGGCGTCATTAGATGAGGGCGAAATCGACTTTATTGGGGAACGAGAGAGCTTTTACATCGCTTCCGTTTCCTCAACTGGCTGGCCCTATGTTCAGCATCGAGGTGGCCCAAAAGGTTTTCTCAAGGTAATTGGCAAAAACCGTTTGGGCTTTGCCGATTATCAAGGCAACCGGCAGTTTATCACGATGGGCCACGCGGCACACGATGATCGCGTCGCGTTATTTTTGATGGATTACGAGCATCGGTCACGGCTAAAGATGTTGGGTCGCTTAACGATGCAGAACGTTGAAGATGCTGATCCCGCCCTCCGTGCCGCGCTAGAAACCAGCGGGCAAGGAAAGATCGAGCGAATTGCCACGATTGAGATTGTGGCAACCGACTGGAACTGTCCCAAATATATCCCCCAACTGATTGAGCTTGAAAAGGTCAAGCAGTTTGTGAATACACAGCTTCAAGATTTGAGGGACGAGAACGCGCGGTTAAAACAACAGATTGAACGTTTAAAGGCACTCTAACAGATAGGGCAAACATGGACTATATGCGCTGGATTCGGCCGAAAATCGGCCACACAAAAATCTTCATGGCCGCATCAGGCGTCGTGGTCTACAACGATCAAGGGCATATCCTGCTGCAAAAGCGAACCGATTTTGACGAGTGGGGCATTCCAGGCGGCGCACTCGATCTGGGCGAGTCGCTCAGCGAGTGTGCTGTGCGTGAAGTGCTTGAAGAGACAGGTTTGCAGGTCGCAATCAATGATCTGGTGGGTGTGTACAGCGAACCGAAATATGATGTACTTTACCCAAACGGGGACGAAACACAGCAGTTCACCATGATTGTGACCGCCCACGTTGTTGGTGGTCAGCTTGCGCCCGATCTGGTTGAAACCAGCGAATTGTGGTGGTGTCCGCCTGAGCAACTGCCGTTTGGACAGATGCGTCCTTGGTTTGATCAAATGCTGCATGATGCGACAAGCAACGTGCTGCCGATTCTGCCGCAGCCGCAGACTACTGGTACACAGGTCGAACTGTGGCGTAAACTGCGCCCGTTAGTTGGTACTGCCCCCATTATCGCGCCGGGGATTATCGCGTTGGTGACGCGCCCAGAAGATGATCGCATTTTAGTGATTGACCGTACTGACGGGTTGGGCTGGTGGCCTATTTCTGGGTTTGCCGATCTGGGCGAAAATGCGCCGCACACGGTTGTGCGCGAGGTGCGGGAAGAGACGGGGCTAATTGTTGAAGTGGAGCGCTTGCTGGGGGTTTATTCGGCCGAATATCTTACCCACGCCTTTGAAAATGGGGATGTGGTCAAAAATGTCGGGGTGATGTATCGGGCGAAGGTAGTTGGCGGCGAGATGTGCCTAGATTCGGCCGAAGCCCGCGATTATGCATGGGTGACACCGGCCGAACTGATCGAGGTCACGGCCGAAACGTTAAATGGCCCCATTATTCAACTTGGGATTAAACACTGGGATTCGGGCGCTTTTATTGAGTAATGCTGAAGGTAGAACCCCCACCTAACCTCCCCCAAAGGGGGAGGGATCTGATCCCCCTCCCTTCGGGAGGGGCTAGGGGAGGGCTTAACTTCTAAGGAAATAAAATGACAACGACAAATTTTCACGGCGTTTATCCTTATCTTGTGTCCCCTATCAACACAGATGGGACAGTTAAAGCAGATGTGCTGACCCGACTTTGCAACGATTTGATCGATGCGGGTGTGCATGGGTTGACCCCGCTTGGTTCAACGGGCGAGTTTGCCTATTTAACATGGGAGCAGCGTTATCGTGTGGTTGAGGTTGTTGTGGCGGCCGCAGCGGGACGTGTGCCTGTGATCGCTGGCGTGGCGGCTACGACAAGCGTTGAGGCGATGCGGCAGGCGCAGGCGTTTGAGGCGTTGGGCTGCGACGGTATTCTTGCCATTCTCGAAACGTATTTCCCCGTCGCGGAAGATGGCGTGTACGCTTACTTCAAGACGATTGCCGAGTCAGTGACGCTGCCGATTGTGCTGTATACAAACCCTAATTTTCAGCGTGCTGATTTGAGTTTGTCAATCATCGATCGCCTTAGCCACATCCCGAACATCAGCTATATCAAGGACGCTTCCTCGAACACGGGGCGTCTGCTTTCGCTGATCAACCGTGTTGGCGATCGCATGTCGGTGTTTGCGGCCTCGGCGCATATCCCTGCCAGCGTTATGCTGATCGGTGGGGTTGGCTGGATGGCTGGCCCTGCGAATCTGCTGCCGAAGCAAAGCGTGGCGCTTTATGATTTGTGTCGACAGGAAAAGTGGGCGGAGGCGATGGCCCTGCAACGCGACCTGTGGAAAATCAATCAAGCGTTTGCCAAATATCGTTTGGCGGCTTGTGTGAAGGGGGGACTTCAAATGCAGGGGTACGAGGTGGGGGATCCGCTTTTGCCGCAAGCGCCCCTTTCGGCCGAAGGGCAGATCGATGTGCGTCGCGTTTTGCAGTCGCTTGGGGCGCTCTAGTGAAGATCGGAAAAGCGGTATCCAGCTAATTGCCGAATACCGCTTGAAATGCTGACCTATCAATAATCAAGGCCGTTTTTGTTGAATCGCCTAACGTGCATAAGCGGCTGCTGACTCAACCAGTTCGACAAAGGTTTGCACATCGCGGTCGCGAGGGAAGCGAATGGCGAGTTGTTCAGCATCTTGCCAAACGGCGTCAAAAGAGCTGTTGCGTGCCCAGTAGCTATCTTTGAGCAGTTCGCCAAACTCAGCAACTGTTGCGGCGAGTTGGAAGCTAGGAGAACTGTCGTCGTATTGGGTTGCGAACTCATTCGGCCGAATTGCACGCGCCACCTCAATCACTTCACCACTTTTCATATCTTGATAACGAACGCGCACCGTTAGCGCCTCCTCTGCCGCGCTCACTTCTTCGCCAAGGCGAACTTCATACAGAGCGGTCACGCTATGCCCCGCGCCAATTTCACCCGCGTCAACCGTGTCGTTACGAAAATCTTCATCAGCAACCGCCCGATTTTCATAGCCGATCAGACGATAGGTGTCAACGACGGCTGGGTTAAACTCAACCTGAATTTTGGCGTCTTTGGCAATCGTGATCAGGGTTGAGGTCAAGCCTGTGACAAACCAGCGTTGTGCTTCACGCAGCGTGTCGATGTAGGCATAGGTTCCGTCACCTTGGTCTGCTAACTGTTCCATCAGCCCGTCATTGTAATTGCCCATGCCAAAGCCAAAGGTGCTGAGCGAAATGCCGCGTCGTGCGTTTTGCAAAATCTCATCGGCCGTTGTGTCGCCCACATTGGCAACCCCATCAGACAAGACAAGCAAACGTGTTGACTGCCCATCAAGCGCATAGCGGTTTGCCATGCGATACCCTTGTGTAATGCCGTCCTCAACGTTGGTTGCGCCTTCAATATACAAATTGTCGATTGCGTTGAGAATAGTGCGGTCATCTGTGATATAGGTTGGGTCAAGGACAGAGCGTGCGCTAGACCCATAGACAACCAATCCGACGCGATCGGTGGGGCGCAAGGAGTTAACCAACAAACGCAACGATTCTTTAACGAGGCCGATTCGGTTGTCTTGGTCCATTGAACCTGAGACGTCAATCACAAAAATGAGCAGTGTGTCTGGGCGTTCGTCTTCTGGAACTTCGTATCCTTGAATGCCGACGCGCATCAGGTGATAGTTTTCGTTTTCGCCGTAAGGGGCAGGGGCCGCTTCCAGCTCGATCCCAAATGCACCATCATCAGGGCTAGGATAATCGTAGTTGAAGTAATTGACGTATTCTTCAACGCGAACGGACGCCTCAGGCGGCATTTGGCCATAATCGCTCAAGTAGCTGCGCATCAGCGTGTAGCTGCCCGTATCAACATCGATGGCGAAGGTGCTGAAACGGTCGTCGCGGGTGTCCACGAAGGGGTTGACGTCTGTTTCATCGAAAATCATTGTGTCGGGTTCGGCCGAACTTTCTGGCAAAAGTGACTCAGGCTCGGCAGGAACCACAGGAGCGGCCTGCGTGGGGGCTGGCTCGTATGAGGTGTCCCCATCAACGGGCGCTACTTCGACTGTTTCCGATTCAACTTCGACAGATTCTGCATCATCGGTTGAGCCTATGATGATGTCTGCTGCTTCCCGACCTTCAACCGCTTCACTATAGGACTTTTCTTCAACAATTTCTTCCGCAGCCTCTGCAACAGTCTCCTCCGTATCTCTGCGCGTTGGGGAAGAATGTATTTCAGCATTGTCTTCAGACGCAACAGAGGGGGCTTGATTGTGTTCAATGTTTGCGCTACCACAGTTAGCAAGTGTAAAAATAAGAATGAGTAAGGAAAACCAAAGGGTAAATTTGTGTTTCATCGATCTTCTCCGAACATACGAGTTTGACAGTTTGAGAGCGCCGCACGTTTGGGGCGCTCACTGCTTCGTTGTTCATTAAACGACGCTCGAAACCAAAAGGTTCCATCGTTATCGAGAAGATATAAAGTTGGTTAGGCGTCCCACTCAACTTTCAAGGCGCGTGGTTTTCTAAAGACTAAACCACGCGGCATGGCGGCATCGGCCGATTCCTTCCCCGCCACCAAACGCAAATTAGGCAATCGCTTGAGCGCGATTTCAAGCGCATGGTGTGCTTCGAGACGGGCGAGGTGGATGCCGAGACAGACGTGTGGGCCTTGGGCAAAGGTGACGTGCGATTTCAAATTCGGCCGAAACGGGTCAAAGCGATCTGGCTCAGGAAACGTCTCAGGATCACGGTTTGCCGCCGCCAGCGAAATACGAACCAAGTCACCTTTCTTCATGTTTGCATCACGCAAACGTACATCACACGTTGTATAACGGTCGATCACCGTGGCCGCTGGCTCCAGCCGCAGAGATTCTTCCACCACGGCTGGCAAAATAGTTGGGTCGGCAACCGCCTGTGTCAGACTATGGGGGTTTGCAAATAGATGATAAAAGGCATTCGCAATCATCCCCTCCGTTGTTTCGATGCCGCCAAACAGCAAGACCGCCGCATTCGACACAATTTGCTCGTCAGACAGACCATCTGCCATGCCGCTAGCCGCCGCAAGCAGGCTAGACTCTGCGTCGCGGCGCAAAGAGGGCAACAAACTCTCGCTCAGCATCGCAAACGCTGTGCGCCCTTCCTCGCTGACAGGCTCGCCAGCGGTGACCTGCGTGACCGCATCGACAATGGTGTCGTACCAGTTGAGAACAGTCATGACGGGCGTTTCGTCCAGCCCCAGCGCGGCGATCATGGTGTGGACAGCGATGGGGCCAGCGTAGGCGCGGCGCAGTTCAGCTTGACCATCGGCCGAAAAACCGTCAATTAAACGATGGGCCGTGGAGGCGACGCTGTTGTTGAAACGTTCCATCACCGCCCGCTTACGGAACGGGCGTTCAAACGGCGAGCGGTGTCGCTGTTGATTTTTCCCATCGAGCGACAACATGCTTGGCCCCACTACCTGACCCGTTGAGAATCCTGGATGGTCGACGGTGTAGGTTTTGGCGTCGCGCATCACCTTGATCGCGTCGTCGCGGCGGGTGACGAGCCATGTGTTGATAACGGGCAACCATGAGACAGGTTCGGCCGAACGCAGACGATGCAAAACGTGATGCACATCATTCTCAAGATCGGCCAGCGTCACGTTTGCGCCAAGTGGGAAGGTGGGTTGAGTAGACATTCTTAGAAGGTAACCGCGAAAGTATGAAAACGCAAAAAAGCATCGTTATTACAAGTTGTTTCCTGTTGAGTATCCTTCTAAAATTCACATTGTGAAAGAAGGGTAGGGAACTGCTGGTTAAGCCTGTCGAAGTTGGTGATTTGCTCGCCAACAGTCCTTCAACTGTAGATGCTACCTAATCATATGGAGAACATAATGACAAATCCTGAATCTGTTGGTTTATCAACCGCTCGTCTTGATCGAATTCGGACGGCCGTTGGCAAATATATTGATGACAGCAAAATCGCAGGTGCGGTCACACTGGTTGCGCGGCGTGGTGAATTGGTTCATTTGGAAAGCACAGGCTGGCAAGATCGGGAGAGCCAGACGCCGATGCAGACCGACAGCATTTTCCGTATTTACTCGATGACAAAACCGATCACCTGTACGGCGGCGATGATGCTGTATGAAGAAGGCCACTTTGCGCTGACCGATCCACTGGCTAAATTTTTGCCAGCGTTTGCGGATGTGCAGGTGTATGTCAGCGGTGAGGGGGAGCAGATGGTGACTGAGGCCCCGCTTCGGCCGATAACGATCCGCGACCTTTTCACGCATACCTCTGGCCTAAGCTATCACTTTACCGAATATGGCTATGTCGATCAGCTTTATCGCGACACAAAACAGGTGCGTGATCGCCCGTTGGCCGACTTTGTGGCCGATGCAGCAAAACTGCCGCTTGCCTTCCACCCTGGCACAAAGTGGCGCTACAGCATTGCGCATGACGTTCTGGCACACGTTGTCGAGGTGATTAGTGGACAATCCTTTGACCAGTTTTTGCAGGAGCGACTACTTACCCCGCTGGGCATGGTTGATACAGGTTTTTATGTGCCTGAAGAAAACCACGATCGCTTTACAACAATGTACGGGTCGATCAGCATTGATGAAACGGATACAAGCGCGACTAGGTGGTTTGGGCTGGCGATGATGGGGCAAAATCAGCGGTTGAACGGCCCGAAGGATAGTGGTCAATCGTACAAACATGACAACCTGCGCGGCGGGTCGGGTCTTGTCTCGACGGCGCAAGATTATTGGCGTTTTGCACAAATGTTGTTGAACAATGGCGTCGCAAACGGGCAGCGCTTTTTGAGTCGCAAGACGATCGAACTGATGCGTAGCAATCATTTGGCGTCGGCGTTGATGCCGTATGAACTGAACGGGATTGAGTCGCCTGGACAGGGATTTGGTCTAGGCATGACCGTGACGGTTGATGTTGGATTGTCTCAGGTGTTGGGGTCTGTTGGTGATTATGGTTGGGGCGGGGCGGCGAATACGTCGTTCTGGATCGATCCGCAGGAAGAACTGATTGGGGTGATTATGACACAACATCAGCCGAGCAGTTTTTTCCCCAGTTCGGCCGATTTTCGTACCACTGTTTATCAGGCGATTGTGGATTAAATGCGAGAGAAATTCGGCCGATTTACCCAGCAGCTTAGCTATCTACCCGCTGCACTTCGTATTGTCTGGCAATCTGCCCCACTTTGGACAACATTCTGGGCAATTCTGCTCTTGTCACAGGGGATTTTGCCCGTTGCAACAGTTTACCTGACCCGTTCTGTTGTCAACTCATTATCAGACGCACTCAACAATGAAGGGGAGGCGCTTTCGAAAGCGCTCCTCTACATTTCGTTGCTAGCATTGACGATGTTGGCGTCAGAACTGTTCAAGGGGTTGCAACGTTGGGTACAAACAGCACAATCAGAACAGGTAATAGATCACATTAAAGGGTTGATCCACGAAAAAGCGATCTCCCTTGATCTCGCCTATTACGAAACACCTGCCTATTACGATATGCTGCACCGCGCTCGTAATGATGCCGCCAGCAAACCGCTCACCCTTGTTCAGAACCTTGGCTCACTTATTCAAAATAGCATTACCCTGATTGCAATGGCAGGGATTTTGTTGCCCTTTGGCGCTTGGATTCCGCTTGCGCTGCTGGTGGGAACGTTGCCCGCGATTGTGGTTGTCCTGCGCGTGAACCTGCGAATGCACGCATGGCAATATAAACGTGCGCCGATGCAGCGCCGCGTTCAATATTATGATTGGATGCTAACCAATGCGCAGGCAGCCCCTGAACTAAGATTATTTGCCTTTGGCCCGCTGTTTATCAAACGCTTCCAAGCCGCCTTGGCGCAGCTGCGCACAGAACGTCTCTCGTTTGTGCGACAGGAAAGCGCGACAGAATTGTTTGCCGCGACGCTTGGTTTGTTAACGCTGGGGATTACGCTTGGCGTGTTAACTTGGCAAACGGTCACTATAGGTGGCTCATTGGGTGATTTGGCGCTGTTTTATCAAGCGTTTAGCCAAGGGCAACGTTTGATGCGTACCTTATTGGGCAGCGTGGGGCAAATTTATCAAACCCTGCTCTTTCTCGAAAATCTCTTTGCCTTTTTGAGACTGGAATCGACCTTGCTAGAGCCACGGATGCCGAGCGAGAAGGTGATTACACTGAAACAGTCAATTGTCCTGCATAACGTCTCTTTTCGTTATCCTGCTAGCGATCGGGAGGCGCTGACAAACTTTTCGCTGACGATTCCAGCGGGCAAAATTGTGGCGATTGTGGGAGAGAATGGCGCGGGTAAAAGCACGCTGCTCAAACTAATCACCCGTCTTTATGATCCAACCGCTGGACATATTACGTTAGACGGACAGAATTTGCGCGATCTGCCACTTGCAGAATTACGGCGTCTGTTTACGATTTTGTTTCAAGTGCCCGTGCCATATCAGCAAACGGTGATGGAGAATATCACGCTTGGAGATTGGGTGCAGGAGCCAGATCCGCTTGCTGTGCAAGCCGCCGCAGTTGAGGCGGGAGCCGACAAGCCGATTCAACGATTGCCCAAAAAGTATGATGAACTGCTTGGTAAATCATTTGGCGGGTCTGAGCTTTCGGTGGGCGAGTGGCAACGGATTGCTTTGGCCCGTGCCTTTTATCGCAAAGCGGAGGTGATCATCCTGGATGAACCAACCAGCGCGATGGACTCATGGGCAGAGTCTGCGTGGCTGGAACGTTTTAAGGCGCTGGCCGCTGGCAAAACGGCGGTTGTCATCACGCACCGCTTTACAACCGCGATGTGTGCTGACATCATTTACGTCATGGTGGAAGGTCATATTATTGAGTCTGGTACACATGATGAACTGCTTCAGCAGAACGGACATTATGCTACCTCTTGGCGGAAACAGACGACACAATCTGGTTGAGCAAGGCGGATTCAAGTTCGACAATCCGCGTCAATGCACAACTGGCAAGAATCTCATCACGTGCCGCGTTTCCTAGCGATGTTTGCAATGCTGCATCTTTTAACAACACCTGTATGCTCTGTGCAATTTCTGTTGTATTCGGCCGACAAAGCCACCCCGTTTTGCCATGTGTCAACACATTTTGAATCCCTGGCGTTTGTGCGCCGATCACGGGCAGCCCGCACGCCATCGCTTCGAGCAGGGTTTTGGGGTGGCCTTCGTAGAATGAGGGCAGAACAAATAAACGCCCTTGATTGAGCAGCAAAGGTAGTTCGTCGTGCGGGACATTTTCGCGCCACGTTATTTGTTGATTGAGGTCGGCAAATGTTTGTTTGAGCTGTTTTTCTAGGGAGCCTTTGCCAACGATGAGGGCGCTGAGATTGAGTTTGCGGATGGCTGAGAGGAGTGCATCGACATTTTTTTGCGCTTCTAATCGGCCGATAAACACAATATCATACTGTTTAAGGGTGGATATCGGCCGAAACTTTTCCGTATCGACATAGTTTGGGATGATGTTGATGGCATCATCTACATTGGGAAAACGCGCCCGAATATCGTCGGCCATTTCCTTTGTTGGCACAACAATTTGATTTGCCTGCGTAAATAAACGTTTTTCAACGGCTAGTGCTTGATTGTGTTGTGTGGATTTGTGGGTGTGCTGTTCGGCCGAAAAATGCGACCACATATAACCACAACGGGCAATCAGCGGTTTGCGCCACAACTTGCTCGCCCGCAGCGCAACCTCTCCCCCCTGCATCTGATTGGTCTTAATCACATCTGTTTGGCGTAACCCTTTATGATGTAACAGCGGAAGCAATAAAGTATACAAACGCTGTGGCAGTCCCCAATGGTTGCATAATATCTCAATACCATCTAATGCATCCGAAAATTTGTCCCGATCGGACACGCCATAGGTGACAAACTGAATTTGAACACCTGCTGCCTGCAAGCGACGATAAAGCGCCACCTCACGGCTTAAAATGCCCATTTGCTGCCAATGTTGGAGCGAAAGCCCTTTTGTAAAAAATAGAGTGAGTTGCATTGTTTGCTTTCCGTTTTGACTGCCTTTAATATTGAGAATCCAAACAGAAGTGATTAAGTATTTTCACTAGAGGTCAGAATACTGGGAAACAATTGATCGGACACTGAGTTTGCTAAGCAATGAATACAATCATACCAAAAGTAACCGTATTGATGAGTGTTTACAATGGCTCAACCTACTTAGAGGCGGCGATTGAGAGCATTTTAAATCAGACCTTTAGCGAATTTGAGTTTCTAATTATTGATGATGGTTCAACTGATGAGTCATTAAGTATCCTTCAACATTACGCTCGTATTGACCCCCGAATCAGGCTGATCTGCAACAATCAAAATAAAGGGTTAACTAAATCTCTCAATATTGGCCTCAAACAAGCACGTGGACGCTACATTGCACGTCAAGATGCTGATGATATTTCTTTGCCAACGCGGTTGGAGAAGCAAATCGCATTTTTAGATACAAACACAACGTTTGGTCTTGTCGGGTGTAATATAGCTATTATTGATGCGAATGGCGCTGTATCTCGCATAAGCAAGCGGTCAACAGATGCTTACACGATCCGCTGGCGACTATATTTTCATAATGAGTATGGCGCACACAGTGCGCTGACACTTCGTACAAAGTTTGTGCGTCAATTACAAGGTTATGCAGAAGAATATCGCTATGCTCAAGATTATGAATTGTGGACCCGCATGTCCCGACACAGTCAGCTAGGGCGCTTGCCAGAGGTTCTCGTACTCTGGCGGGCGCATAACCAACAAATATCGAGTGCCCACAAAACATACCAAGATGAGTTAGCGTTTGAGATCGCCAATGCTCATCTTCAAACCGTGTTCCAATCCCCTGTTCCAAGTTTATCGATACAACAGGCGATCTATTTTTATAGATGCGAATTTCGGAAAATTGAATACCCGTCTCAACTGAACCATATTCTGTCTAAACTATATACGGGGCTGAAGAATCATCGTTTGTTCCCCAAAAATGCCCGTCAGGCACTGCGACGAGACGTTGCGGCCTTGTATGGTGAATATTTTGTTCGCACGATATACGATCATCAGTTTAGATATGGCGTAATGGTATTGTTCTATGGTGTGTTGTGGCATGCAGGTGCTTTTGTTTCAGGTATTCTGGAAATGACCCGACTGAGAATCAGTAAAGATGCCT
>JBMZDF010000026.1:0-9845 GCA_049614105.1 Promineifilaceae bacterium (SeqCode) | reverse complement strand
ATATATAATCAGATGGGGTAACTAAAGATAAGCAGAGGCTTAGTCAAGACCCTGCTCAAGAATCATATCGGCTATTGCATTTGCGACAGCTGCATAGCCAGCTTTGTTGAGATGGCAACATGGGTCGACATAATATGTTTCTGTTGAATCAACAAAGATTGTAGAAAAATCGTAGAAGTTGACGCCTTGTTCTACTAACCACTCGCCTCCCTCACGAAGATTATCATATCCGACGGGTATGCTATCCCGATAAGGTGAACTCGCATTAAAAGCCTCTTCCAGCTCAGTTGCTGATAAGGGCTTTGAATCAGGATCGTATTGATTGGGTTGAAGGAAATGATAGTATGCAATTTGATTTGCTTGACTTAAATGATGCATTTGTAATGAGCTAGTTTGCCAAGTTGTTTTAACCATACTGTGAAGGTGTGCATCATCTTCAAATTGAATAGGGGGGCCGCTTTTAGCATGAGACGTCTCAGATGTGGTGTCTTCAAACGCAACAGCAGCGAGTTGATACTGATTTTGGAATCGATTATCACCAACAATCCAGAAAACGCATAAGGCCGCGCTACGACACAGTTTCCAATTTGCAAAGAAGCCTGCGAATTGTTGACGGTTTGATGCAATTCGATCAATTCTTGACACAAGCAGCATCTGGTCGGACGTTAGGAGACTACTTACTAGCAATGGCCACGATCGGGGATAGAGTGGAAATGTCTCCCGACGATAATACTCAGCAGTAGATAGCGCAGCTTCGTTGAAGCCATCAACGTTCACAACGATATCTATATCAATACCCTGGGCCAGCAAATAGGTTAAAGCCATAAGCTGTTGTGGCTGCTTGTAACCGCCCATCGCAACTGGAAGAACGGTGACGCTTTTTCCAGTTGCGCTCTCTAGTTTCTCTACAATAGGTTCAATGCTCAGGTTATAAATCCCATGAGCAAATGAGCCACCAAAAATAGCTACTGTGAGTTGATCTGGATCTGTAGATTGTGATGCGTTATCAGCCTCTTGATACAAGCTTGCTTCATGTTCAAATAAAAGGGCCTGATGTTCACCAATATAGCCGAGATAGGGGTGAATAATGTGATTGTTGAGTCTGGTTTGGTTTTTCTCGCTTTTAAGATCTGTGCGGTATCTTTCTTCAAACGTCTTTTCTACCAGAGTCGTGTACTCAACATCGGCAAAACGTTTTTGAAAGATCAAACGAAAGGTCACTCGTGCGGTAACCTCCACAAAAAATAATATAATAACGACTGTTATCAGCGAAAAGATTAGTCGTTTCCGAGGTGAGATTACATTTTCCATTGATTTCGATCCTATTGAATTCTGCTAACTTGGTTCAAAACGACCAGATTGAAGTTTGTATAACTTTGCATACTGCCCATTTAGGCTTATTAGCTCTTCATGTGTTCCTTTCTCAATTAAACGGCCTTTGTCAAGTACAAAAATGCGATCGGCAAGATAGACATTGGCTAGACTATGTGAGATAAAAAGTGTGGTACGCCCTGCTGCAAGCTCCTTCAGGTGTGTAAACAATTGGTTTTCAGCGATTGCATCTAAATGGGCAGATGGTTCATCAAAGATAAGGATTGTATTATTCTCTTTTGCAAATGCCCTAGCGATAGCCAACTTTTGCCATTGTCCAATTGAGGCTTGGTGGGAGCCAAACTTCCGTCCAAGCGTTGTTTGATAACCATCAGGCATAGCTTGAATCATTTCGTGGATGTTTGCGTGACGGGCAATTTTATCGATTTGATCGAGGCGAGATCCCCAGTGCTCCCAATCACCAAAGGCAATGTTCTCTGCAACCGTGGCCTCATAATGATTGAACACTTGCATCACAAAACTAATATGTCGTAGCCAAGTGTCAGATGTCGTCTGCGCCAAATTAATATCGCCGTATCGGATTTCCCCTTGTGTCGGTTCGTATAATTTTGCGATCAATTTCAAGAGTGTCGACTTTCCAGCACCATTCTCACCAACAATAGCGACCGTGTCACCTGGCGCAATATTCATTGTAATATTTGTGAGAACATTTGAGTCAGTCTGAGGGTAAGCAAACGACACATTCTGAAGGGTAAGCGTTGCTTTGGGTAATATATTTGGAAGCTGCACACTATTATTTGATGTACTGTGAGACTGAATCGATGTGAGCCGTCTAAAGTCAGTAACGTATAGCAGGTTTTCTCTAGTTTGTGCAATTCTTTTGATAAGGATGGCCGCTGCTGTTCGTAATCGGCCGAAAATTCCCAAAATAACGACTATATCGCCCACTGTTAAAAGATCGGCCAGAACATTGTTCACCATACGTAACGCAATAAAAAAGAATATAAATGTAGCAATCAAAAGAAAAAGAAGCTCGCTTTGCCACTCACGAAGCTTAACAAAACGATTGTCTTGATTAAATAGGGTCAGCAGAGTAGTTATTCTATCTTTTACGTAAGCGCCCAAGCTATATGCTTTCACTTCAAATAGGAATCGATCGTCGAGCAAAAGGAGTAGATAGTAGTTCAATCGTCGTTGTTTTGCGCTGTGTTTCTTTGCAATTTGAAAACGATGCTGGCTCAAACGGGACTGCATCAATGCATACGGTACCAACGCTGTGCCTAGTGCAACTAGCATTAGAGGCTCAAGCCAAATCAATACACTTAGTAACGTAACCACCTGCAAACTATTAGAAACGATTCCCAATATGCCGCCAACTACGCCAACTATGCCGCTAGCGCCATAACGGCGCACGCGATCGTTTAGATCTTGTATCGTAGACAGCTCAAGTTTCCCTGCATCTATCTTTATGGCGTGTTCTGCAATATCTAGTGCGACCCTACGACTAAGTTCGTCTCCCAATCTTTGATGAGCCAATGTATACGAGGCGTTTGCAATTCCTTGGATGAGTAGGATCAAAAACAGCACAATTAACCAACCCTGAGCTGGTAGTGGTGCGATCCATATGTCGCTTGTTGAGTCTGTTAGCGTATCGATCAGGCCCTTTGAGCCGACCGCTTGTCCGAGGGGAATCAGAGACTGCGCTATTAACATCAACCCAAGTACAAGAAGGCTCATACGATGGGTACGCCAGGCATATCGATTTGTCCAAACAAGTGTGTTTATGATCGATGAATCGTACTCATCCCCTTTCTCAGAATCTATCTTCATACTGTGCCACAATCAGTTGTGTCGCGTTGACGATAGCAGCCTGAATGACCTTATCATCAACCATTGGTATGGTTGGCATAGCAGTTGATTTTGTCAAAGCCGTCAGTAATTGCGTAAAATAACGACTCACTATCACTTTGCGAACAACCGTATCAGCTCGTTGTGCCTCGTAAGATCCTGTTTGCCATAAATGGTGACGCTCCAATCTCCATGATCGTTGAACTGAAAACCTCAGCAATTTATGTCTAAGCCGACCTTCGGGAAGATTAAAGGCAAACTGACTCAGCCCTTTCTTCTTTAATAAGCCATTACGTACTTTATGTGCGCTAACGCCCCCAATGTGAACTAGATCTGTTGACTCAGCAAAATACAGCTTATGGCCGCCTGCTAATAAACTTAAATTCAGCACCCGTGCTGTATCGTATTGTTCATGCTTTAGTTCTAAATGAGCTAACTTTACTTGTGTTTCTAGATCGATATCAGACCATCTGCACTTTGCCATCCGCATGTTCAAAGATGACATAAGCTTATCAATCTTGTCACGTCTATAAATAGCAAAATAAGTGCTTCCTAAACAATGTCCATGTTTACTTCTATTAAAGCGGCCTGCCACAGACCTAGACTCTAGGGGTAACGTTTTATTGCTTTCACGCATCCACATGGACGAGCATGAGAATATCCCCGCATATGATTCCATATATGGCAGAAACTGATGCATAAACGGACCTGCCGCAAAAATATCTGAGTCCATAAAACAGAAATATTCGGATCTGTCGCGCTCATATAAATAATTTAGCGCGTCGCCATGATCCCACGGCTTCTCTGTTGTAGGCAGATCAATATATGTGAGCCGCGTCTCCTTTTGGCAGGTACTTTTTAATATTTGCTTATCTTTGTTGGTGCAGTGGTTGGAAACAAGTCGAAAATGACAATCAGAGTGACGTAGCAGACTTTTTACAAAAGGTACTAGCAGTTGGGCCGTGTCTGGGGTGTAGATTATGTGAAAGTTGAGCATTATTACTTAGATTTGCCAAAATCAATATTATTCTTGACAAGCTGACGAACGCTGTCACGAGCATAATAATGCCAAAACGCACCATCATAGTTGAGGAGTTTACCCAGAAGGTGTTTCATTAGTTTTGGATCATACAGCTTATTTTGATTTTTACTTGCTAATGTTGCGTTCAGTTCTAAGGCTTCTGGAGCAATCTTTTGAAGCACCTGCCCATTTGATGAAATTATTTCTTCATATCGAATGATGTTTTGTTCGTCAACAAAATCATAGTATTGTTGATACATCTTATCTAAGATATGAATCTGCCTGTCGTAAACATTTGGTATAGCTTCTAATTGTTTGACAATTGGGAGTTTTAAATGCTGGGACACGTGGGAGCGTGCGTTTTTCAAAGAAAAATTGACACTATTCCAAGATGCTAATACGGCTAGAGGGTTGCGTATAATTGCATAACAGCGAAAACGAGTGACAAGCTGATTGAGCGAAAAAGTGAGCAACTCGTTTTGTTTCAAGCACAACAAAAAATCATGATGTAATGGTTTATTAAATTTTACGAGTCCTTTTACTTGTTGATTAGGTCTTAACCCAAAGTTTATTCGTGCCCGTGTTCCACCACGTAGTAAACTAGTAGGTATTCTTTGTAACAGCGAACCAAAATTCAATCGTGAACGTATACGTGCGGGTAAATAGCGTGCCAGCACGCCGTAATTACCAAATGGGTTATCATGAAGCTTGCCGTCGATATGTTTACAAACAGCCGTTCCTTCTGTGAGTAATGATTTTCTGTTCTGTTGAAGACAGCTTTCAACTGCGTCAGCTATGCGCTCAGCCCCATACTCTTTAATGGTGTCATAAGGTCTTAGGGGTTCAGGAAGCGCGATCACATTAGGGATTTGATTCAGTAAGTAACAAGTTAAAGTTGTACCTGAGCGAGGGATTCCAGTAATAAGCACATTGCGATCAATCATAATAGATAATATGCAACCCGAATAACATTTCTGGGGGTTGAAACCTCTCAAACTTGATAACCATATTTTGCCAAATCAATGCCGATGAGCTTCGTTGTCTCTTGATTGCTCGCAACATATAAATCCCCGATTTGTTCCTCAATATTCTTCATCGTCCGATACATGCTTGCAACCTTTAATCTGTGTGGGACAAGCTGATCTAGCGTGCGCATCGTCCCTAAAACAGAACGCCCATATTTTAGCCCACTTAGCTCAACCATTGGAGATGGATTGATTGCTGAACGGCGACTAATAACATGATTGAGGCGGGCCAAAAGCTGAACTGAACTTTGAGACATTGAAGTGTTAAGCGGTGACCCAAACGGGAGCATTTGAATAGCTTCTTTAGACAAAGGTAGTCCGCAAAACTCCAAAATTTGCTGGATGTACAAACGGGGGTTTGGAACAATCTGTTCGTAACATATTACCAATACATTATCAGCACCAAACTTACGCTGATAGTGAGAGATTAGGCGATGATATTGAAACCTTAGCAACTCAAATTCTCGAAGATGGCGTGTTTTCTTGCCAATAGCTATATATCTTTGAAGAGAGAGCGTACCGCCTTTTTTGACATACTGAGCATAGGTAGAGCGTATCATCTGAGTCTGTTCACGGATGACAATCAGAATCTTTGGCTGCCTAAACACACTTCTAAGTCGATTGGCTAGCTCAACGCTGTCATGCCCGCCAAAAAAGGGGGTTCCAGATAATCGCTCATGGGATAGTACGGTGAAACCATCTTTCTCAGCAACCGTATCTAGTGTCCTGTGAACATAATTGCAACAAGAATGCACGTCAAAATCCAGTGAGTGGGGCCTTATAAAATGCTGCATAACATCGTGACGCTCAAATGGATGTATAAACCCCAGCGTACTATTATTGAATAATTCTTTTTGTAACCATGTCGTTCCCGTTTTTTGATAACCAATGTGAATAAGTATGTCGTTAGCGATCATGGTCAGGTTAGGATGCTGAGATTTTTTTGGAGTAGTATTTGCATTTGCTGCTTCTTGATGAATTATAGTTGATGCAATTCCTAATGAACAAACTAAAGCATGGCTTTTTTGTAGATAGCAAGCAGCATACTCACAAATATCGTGTAAAAAATTATGAGTGATTGTGCGTGTCACCTTTCAAGCATTTTGCCACTCACCATAAAATCTGTGTAATGTCTTTCAAACGTTATCCTTATCTGGTGAAGAGTCGAATAATGGAACGCTTTCGGCCGAAAGCAACACTCATTTCATTCCCCAAATGCGGCCGAACATGGCTGCGCGTGATGCTAGGAAAAGCCTTTTACCTACATTATGGCGTGGACGATCTGCGTGAAGATGGGACACGCTTCTTATATCCAGAAGGCGTTTATGAAAACCTGAAAATGCCGCGCATCGATTTTACTCACGACGACAATCCACATCGCAAAGAACCATACGAAATCGAAGATGACAAAACAAAGTATCGTGACAAAAAAGTCATTTTACTGATACGTGATTTGAGAGATGTGATGGTTTCCAATTATTACGAGGAAGTATATCGTCGCCCCACATATGATGACGCCATCACGAAAGAAGAAACAAGTCAAACGCTTTCACAATTCTTGAATCGGGAGCGTGGCGGTGTCGAGAGCTTTCTTAAATTTTATAATAATTGGGCGTTAAATCGGCATGTTCCCAAAGATGTCCTGTTGTTACGATATGAGAACTTACAACACGATACAGTTGGCGAGTTGCTTAGAATTATCTCTTTTCTTGGGTTAAGAGGCACAATAAAACGCGGTGTGATAGAAGATGCCGTTGCTTTTGCCAGCTTTCAAAATATGCAGCGCATGGAACGTGACGGGCTGTATAAACACTCGGCGCGGTTGCGTCCTGGTGACGTCAATAATTTGAACTCGTACAAGGTGCGAAGCGGGAAGGTTGGTGGGTATCGAACGGCCCTTAATGAGGACGATTGTGCTCAGCTAACGAACAAACTTCTTAAAAGTTTATCCCCATACTACGGTTATTTTGATTAAAAACTTTGCATTGTACCGTTTTTGCAGTCAAAATGTTTTTGTGATCTACTTAAATAGATCACAAGTAGTCATTGACGAAAACCTCAGAGGTTTTTATGCACAAACCAGTGTAGATGACAACAAACCTCTGAGGTTTATTGGTCGAAACTTTCTGCGATCTACTTAAGGGTGTCTAAATGCGGGAGTGGCAACAACTTCGACTGTGTATTCCAATTCCTGACCGTCAACAGGGAGGCATGTATACTTTTCTACAGAATTGGCGGACGTGGCTGACACAGCGGGGGATTTATCATACGCAAGATACCTCTGAGCCTGTGGATATATTTTTTGTTAATTCGTGGGCTGTACCATTTCGTGTGGTTCGTGAGATGAAGAAAAATCGGCCGAAAGTCAGCATTATCCAGCGCATGGATGGCTCGGCCGATGATTATGGACGCTACGGAACAGCAGACATGATCCAAGCTAGGGTCAACACCCTTACCGACCTAACAATTTTTCAAAGCCAATACAGCCGTTTCAGTACGCGTGAAAAATACCGACTGGTTGCACAGGACGGCCCCGTCATTTATAACCCAGTTGATATAAAAACGTTCACGCCGCATGGTTCCAAACGGGACCTGCATGGTAAAACAAAAGTATGTGTTGTTTCCTTTAGTACTAATAAACTGAAAGGAACATGGCAAATTGGCGCATTAGCTAGCCAAAACCCTCAAACAACCTTTATTTTGTGTGGACACTTTCCGCCGCAACCCGATCTCCCAAACATTCAGCAGCTAGGTTTGCTTAATCGCGCAGAATTAGCCGAGACCATGCGATCTTGCGACGCTTTTTTACACTTAGCCGATAATGACCCCTGCCCCAATGTTGTGACAGAGGCGCTTGCGAGTGGGTTACCTGTGTTGTATCGTGACAGCGGCGGGACACCCGAATTAGTTAGCAATGCAGGGAAACCCACGACAATCTCCACATTTAAACATGATTTGGCTGCAATCATGTCTGCACATAACTACTATCGTTTGCGTGCAAGAACGCGGGCTGTAACGCAGTTTGCGCCTGACTTGATTTTCCCACAATATATGCAGGCAATTGCAGACGCACAAGTATCACCAATGCCATCATGGCTAACGCTTGGAAGGCTCCAGTGTGAAGGGTATCCTGTGTTTGCATGTCACCCTCGATATATACAAACTTGGGGGAGACAACAGACAAAGCGATTTGATGCGCGTATGACAACGTTTAAACATTGGCTGTATGGAAAAGATGAAAGTTAATTGGCTGATCCCGACGCAAGAACGCAACTACAATCATGTTTTGGCGTCAATATGGATCCGCTGTCTGCAACTTATCCCCTTTTTAGAGCAGCTTGGTGTGGAGTGCGTCATCAATGAGCCATTCTCAGATGCGCCCATCTATTACTTTGTGCGTTGGCAAAATGATGAGGCTTATCAGATAGCAAGCCAAGCAAAGCGGCGTGGCAAAAAAATTATATTCGATTTGGTTGTTAACTATTTTGATGAATCGCATGCAACGCTTGGGCGTCTTCGGATTGAGGAGTGCTTGCGCTTTGTCGAGCTGGCTCATGTTGTCACCACCTGTTCGCAGTTTATCGCCAATCGGGCGGCCGACTATCATGCGCAGGTTGTTTATTTGCCCGACAGTATTAATTTGCGACATTTCCAAGGTACAAAGCGTCCTGAAGACTTTTTTCGGCCGAAACTACGTCTTATCTGGTCTGGTAACCACAGCAAAATTCATGAATTAGAACCAATCTTTCCAATAGCAAGACAATGCGGGTTTGATATGCTTGTTATCTCAAATAAGCACCCTGCCAAGCATCGGTGGCGTTGGTTTAATTCCCCCTATCAATTTAAACGGTGGCGATATGAGTCGTTTCCAAGCGACATCCTGACAGGCGATCTCTGCATCTCGCACCGTGATAGTCACACGGTCTATAATCAAGGCCATAGCTTTTTCAAGATAGGCGTTATGATGGCATTAGGGCTTCCCGTGATTGCTTCCGCAGTTCCATCATATACAGAACTGCTCAATCACAAGACGGGGGCAGGCTGGATATGTACAAGTTTGGATGAATGGAGAAAAACGTTTAGGCAACTAAAGCAAAATCGCCAGCAGTTAGCAACTGCATCGCATAATGCACAAAAGGCGATCGCGCCATTCACAACACGATGTCTTGCTCCTCGTTATCACCTACTGTTTCAGCACCTCCTCCTTGAGACTTAGTTCAAGCGAGGCAAATAGTGAAAATGAGCAGGGAAAAATCAAGTGAGTTTTCAAAAAGTATTTGGAATTGGGTTAAATAAAACAGGAACCACGACGCTTGGGCAGTGCGCAGAGATTTTAGGTTATCGTCATATGGGGTGTGATCGATCGTTATTAGCCGATATTGTGCTCAATCAAAACCTTGATCGCGCTTTTACGATTATTGAGCAATTTAACTTTTTTGAAGATTGGCCGTGGCCACTTATTTATCGAGAGATCGATAAACAATTTCCTAACAGCAAATTTATTCTAACGGTTAGAGATAATGAACAAGCGTGGTTAGCAAGCTTGAAACGCCATGCACTGATCCGACACCCCCTGCATCATAGTCGGCGCTTAGCCTACGGATACGACTACCCACATG
>JBMZDF010000025.1:0-23619 GCA_049614105.1 Promineifilaceae bacterium (SeqCode) | reverse complement strand
ACTCACGCCACAAACGCAACAAAAACAGTTTATATTCACGATCAAACATTCTTTGGTGGTTTTTCATAACATCTATCTGATTTGTTAGGATTGACGTAACCAATCGCAGACAATAGTAGTCTGCGATTGGTTACGATAAACCCCTGAAACAAGTTATACGGTTGGTGGCGAAGTAATCTAAGCGTACGCTCCGTAAACAACCTTATTTTCTACGGCATAGCGCACAATCTCTGCGCTGCTTTGTAGATCAAGCTTTTCTAAAATCCGCCGACGGTAGGTTGCGATGGTACTTTTCCCTAAACCCAGAATCCGTGCTGCATCTGTTTGCGTTTTACCAGCACCAAATAAACGCATGACCTGAAATTCACGGTCTGACAATAACCGATGAGGTGCTTTTTTCTGTCTATCATCGGCCGAAGTCAGTCGTTCAGCAATTTCAGCACAAATATATTTGCGCCCATCTGCAACCCAGCGTACCGCCCTCACCAATTCGTCCGCTGTACTTTGGATGTTAATGTAACCAGATGCCCCACTTTTCAAACCGCGAACGCCAAGTTCAATATTTGAGTAAACGCTGAACAACAAGATACGCATATCAGGGCACAAACGCTTGATATCTATCAAGAATTCTAAAAAGTTGCCTAATAAATCAGCACTCAGAACGAGCAATTGGCAGTTGGTTGTCTGAGCTTTCCGCAACGTCTCCACATAGGAGGCAGTTTCACCAATCACTTCTATTTCATTTGTTTGGTTCAACACTTGTTTCAGACCAGAACGGACAATGGGATAACTATCAGCAATCAAAACGCGAATCATTTCCTTACTCCTGTTACTACAATGACTCTCTTTGAAAAACAATATCTTCAATTTGGGTCAAAACAATAAGGAAACAGACAATTTTCGGACAAAAAAACTATCTGCTACTACCTTGCGAGGGGTAGCCCCTAAAACTGTTCACATCATAACAAGATGTTGTAACAAGAACGTAACAAGCATATTCAACATCTTGTTACATCTCCTTAGTAACGGGGTGAGAGGCTTAAAAACCGTTTAAGGATGTGCATAAACAAAAAAGTCCAGCTTTATAAAAAGCTGGACTTCTATTTGCTTAGAAAGCTGACTTAGGTGAAATGCTTAGATGCAAAGCAAGCTAATTTTAAACTCACCTGTACAGTGTCTCCCAGCACAAAGGTTTCCACTAACAAATACGCAGGTCGGGTCTCCTACATCCACACCAACACATAGTGTCCCAGAAAGACCAGCTACAGCAACTGTGATGCATTGCTTATATTCTTGATTAGAGGTGCCAGACCCACATGGGCCAATGCTAAAGTTACCTTTCCAAAGGGTAAAAAATGGCACGTGAACTTCCATGTAAACTTTTACACACCAGTCAGGCTGACCTATATTACATAAATCGATATGACCTTCAACCCAAAGAATGCCTGGGATAATCCAAATGTCGTATGAATAGGTTTGACAACCATCAACGGCTGAAAAAGCCTCTGAAACAACAGGAGCAGAAGGTGTTGTGTCAATCCCTTTTAATTCTGCATGCTGGATCAGGGCATTAATTTTTGCTTCAACATCTGCGGGGGCCGCACCGACCAATTGAGATACGCTATTTACATTAATTGTTTGTTCTTGATTACTCATTTATATTCCTTTTGCTGTTGTACCCTACAAACTGATGTTGATCTTGCCTTAAGTAACAAACTCTGATGGATCACATTATGCTTGTTTAGAGTAATTATGTTTTGAGTGAATGATTAAGTTCATCACCTTAAAAACTGCTGACAATCCAAAAAAGTGAGAATGACACTTTGGTTCCCTTCTGTTTTACAATTTTTGCTGTCAGCTTGAACTCAATCTGAACTCTAAATAAGAGTATAAACTTCATAATGAACAAAGTCTGTCGCACAAAGCGTGATCTTTGTGTCAGTGTTTGTGTGACAGGGTGTCACGCAAATAGGGACAAAAGCGGGGTTTGCGGTAGCTAGTGCAGTTTTGACGGTTGTTTTCGGCCGAAATCCTTTATAATCCCCTCCAATGCCATTGGAAAAGCTCTCCATTCGCCTGCTTGGCCCCTTGCAGGCACAGCATGATCACAACCTCATCACCAACTTCAAAACGGACTCTGTGCGGGCGTTGCTCGCCATTCTGGCGCTGCGCCAAGGCCAGATGCAACGGCGCGATACGCTAGCAACGTTGCTAGCGCCCGACGACAAAACAGATCAGGAAGCATTAGCCTACCTGCGTATCGCGCTATCGCGTCTGCGCGATGCCTTAAACGATCGGCAAGCGAATCCATCCTACCTAATCATCAATCGAAAGGCGCTCACTCTCGACATTGGCGATCATGTTTGGGTTGATACAACCGAGTTTTATCAACTGCTGGATGAAGTGGAACAACATCCACACCGTGACGCGGCACAATGCCCAAGCTGTATTGACCGCCTAGAACGGGCGATTGCGCTGGTGCGGGGCGATTTGTTGGCAGGGCTAAACTTTCACAGCGCAAGCTGGGAAGCGTGGCTGCGCGAGACACGCGAGCAGATACAGGTGCGGAAATTACAGGCGTTTGTGACGCTTGGCAGTTGGCACGCAGCCCAAAAGAATTGGCCAGCTTTACATTCGGCCGCGCAAGGGGCATTGGCAATCGAGCCTTGGCGCGAACAGGCTCATCGTTGGGCGATGGAGGCCCATTGGAAGATGGGCGAATTGGGTGCGGCCATCTCGCAATATGAACGCTGCACAACGCTACTCGACAAAGAGTTCGGCGTGCCGCCCGATACAGCCACCACGATGCTGTATGAGTTGATCTCGACTGAACAGAGCAGAAAAGAGCGCAAGACACTACAATCTTCTGACGATACGCCGCACAATTTGCCGCGTGTCAAGACGCGCTTTTTCGGCCGAAACAGCGAACTCAACCAGCTCAAACGACTCTTAACCGACCGCACCTTTCGGCTAATCACCATCATAGGGCCAGGCGGCATCGGCAAAACACGCTTAGCACAGGAAACAGGCCGCCAACTGCTGTCTGTCTTTCCAGATGGCGTTTGGTTTGTTCCCCTCGTCGGGACGCTCAGTTCGGGCGGCGACCATATCCTAGCCGCCATTGCACAGGCGCTCGACTTTTCATTTTCACGACAAACGCCGTTGATTCAACAGCTTGCCAACTTCCTGCGGCGGGCGGAACTGTTGCTCATTTTGGATAATATGGAGCAGTTGCTGGATGATGCCCACGTGCTAATCGAGTTGCTAGAGCGTACAGAAAATTTAGCCATGTTGTGTACCTCGCGTGAGGTTCTAAACTTTGAGGAGGAGATGGTGATTCCGCTACAGGGGTTTGACCCGCAGGAGGTAGCGCCTAATATTTTTGGCAAAGGTGAGGACGCAACGATTATCCGATCGCTCCCGCTGCGTAGCCCCATCGTCGGCTTATTCAAAGCACGCGCCGAGCGAGCAAATGGTCAATTTCAACTAACCAGCCAAAATGCCGTACAAATTCTAGAAATTGGGGAGCGCGTTGACGGCAGCCCCTTGGGGCTAGAGCTAGCCGCATCTTGGGTTAGATCCCGCTCAATTCCACAGATTATCGAGTCAATTGACAGTTCGGTTGATTTTCTCAGTACGCGCCGACGCGATTTACCACGTCGGCATCGCAGCATGCGGGCGGTCTTTGAAACGTCATGGGATATGTTGGAGGTGGATGAACAGGAGATTTTTGCTGATTTAGCGGTGTTTCGTGGGGGATTTTCGGCCGAAGCCGCCGCAACAGTCGTCGGCGCAACGCTAGATGACCTCGACATCCTTGTTGAAAAATCACTCATTGAGCTTGAGAATAATCGCTATACAATCCACGAGTTGATACGAGAATTTGCCAAGCAGCATCAAGACACCCCGCTGGAACTCAAAAAACACCACAGCGACTACTATATCGCCTTTCTGTTAGCACGTGCCGACGGCTTCCACGGGATGTCGCCACATATTGTGACGGCTGAGATTCAAATCGAGGAGCGTAATGTTTGGTACGCGCTGTTGTTGGCAGGCGAGAATGACACAATTGATATTGTCAGATGCGCCAAGCCACTTATCGACTATGTTTGTCAACAAGCCCGCTATCGTGAAGGAATCCCCCCGCTCCTTGATGCGCTGAGAGGCCAGTGGAAAGATGCTCCCGAACTGCACATTCAATTAGCCCGTTTACAGCAGGAACTAGACCAGTATGATGCAGCGCTTAAAACAGCTCAACGCCTTCTAAAGGGCACAACAACCCCCTTGGCATTGCAAGCACAAGCGCATTTGATTTGCGCGTTATGTCATCAAAACCTTGGCGATCGGGTTGCGTGGGAGGCAGCACTTAAACAGGCACAAAAAGTCGCCAAGGAAGCTGATGATGCCTTGTTAGGGGCCGTCATTTTGAGACATCTAGGCGTATCAGCTATCATCAATCACAATAATTTTGGGTTAGCCGAGAGCTATTTTAGCCAATCATCAGAACTGTCTACCGTGCTTCAAAACGCGATTGGCATTGGCTGGGCGCAAAATAATCTGGGGAATATCTACCTATTTCAAGGTAACTTAGTCCAAGCGGAATTGACCTATCAAAAAGCAATTACACAATTTGTGCGAATTGGGTTGGGGCCAGGTGAACAGTCGACACGTCTGAACTTGGCGCATATCTATCTTGATCTCGGCAACTTCAATTCGGCTCGTCAACAATATATATCGGTGCTGCGCTATCGTGAAAAGACAAATGAACCAACTGACATCACGCTAGCTCTGGGTAGTTTAGGCAACGTTTTGACCAAAATCGGTCAGGTGAAACAGGCTGTAAAATATCTCTATAAGGCACTTACACTCTGTCAGCAGAATCAGCTATTGCGGCATGAAGCTCAAATATGGCTCTTGCTAGGACGGGCACAAGCTCTCGAAGCGGACCACGACCTAGCCTTACAAAGCTATCAGCAGGCAGAAAAATATGGGCGGCAGGTTGGTGATGAACCCTTGCTTGCTGCAATTCAGTCAAATTTAGGGGATTTATACACGCTCTATGAAAATAAACCGCTGGCCTACAAACATTACACGCAAGCGTTAGAGATGTTGGAGGCGTCGCAGCTCATGCCGCGTTTCTATGAGGCTCTGGTGGCCCGCATTCATGTGACAGCAGATTTGGAAGAACAAAAGCAGCAATATGCACGTCTACAGTCTTATATTTCCACATTTCCAACAAATGTTGGCTTTGAGGACGTCGTTCTTTTTTATTGGCGCTGTTCCCAAGCGGCCGAACAACACGCCACAGAATTAGAGGCGGGCAAGCTTCTACAACATGCTCACAACCTGCTACATAAACAAATGGCGACGTTTGAAAACAAAAGTGATCTAAAAGCGTTCACGAACATTCCACATCACATCAACATTTTGCTGGGCAGAAATAAGTAAAGGGTACGTTTCAAATAGGAATGATCACTTGTGTTTCTAGCAAAGACGCGCCAGCGGCGACGTCTCTACCAGATACCACATTCAAAATTCTCCGTTCACTGTTAATTATTCTCCATTTCCCCCCTCACAATTTCTAACGGAGACGCACCAGCGATCAGACGTCAAAACCTGTTTGGCCTACTGTGGCGGACGAAGATAAAGGGTTGTTGGGCGAATAATGTTGATGCGGTAGATTCGGCCGAATTCCAACCGCTCCACCTCGCCCTCCAACGGATCACCCGTGCGCGGGTCAAGCTCCTCAACCCGCGTATAAGCCTCCTCAATCGAAGCAAACGCTTCCGCTGGTGTACGCGACTCACGCAGAGGATAGCTGAAAATATTCCACCCTGCGTCAAAGGCTGGCAGTTCAACCGTGGCAACAAGCGCATACAACCCATTCCCCAACAGCTTGCTAATCGCCATATTGCGTGTTGTATCAACGGTCGTTGGGAGCGGTTGCCATGTCGCGCTCCCTTCTGGTCGGAAGTAGATAGTGAGCAACGATTCATCAATAGTTGGCAAATGCCTACCAAGATAGCGAAACTGGATCGCGGTTGTGTGGCTGACGGTGTTGTCATCTAGATATCGATACACCGTCCCAACAGGTGTCAGCCATGCCGGCAAAGTATTATTTTTGACGCTTTGCAACAGTACTGAGCTGTGTCGTGAAAAAATATCTTCCACATCAAACAGCATCACTTGCCCATCTGAGGATGCAAGCGGTGCGTTCCAGACATTGTTTGTGTGGCTGCCCCAGCCGCTAACATGATGCCCACCCCAACTCACCAGATGATAACCGCCCCAGCTCACCAGATGATAACCGCCCCAGCTCACCAGATGATAACCATCCCAGCCAGGAATCCATGCAAAGCTTGTGAGCGTTTCATGGGCGCGATCTGCGTCGGACCAAACACGTGCATGGCCTGAGAAAACGGGGCTTGGGAAGGCAAGTTCGGCCGAAAAGATACCATCCTCGCCCCGAACCAATGGTGCAACCAGTGACTCGATCGTCTCTGTCGCGTGACCATGCGGATAGATTTGCACAAACAACTGCTCGGATACTTCGCTCAGATTCGCAACCGTCACGCTGATCTGCAACGTTTGAGAAATAGAAGGGCGAATGTCAACCTCTGCTTGCCAACCACTCGTTGGCGCAAGCGTCAAACGCCGATCGTCCGCCTGTACAGAGGCGCAACCCGCCACTTCGGTCGTGTAGGTACACACAAGATCGCCAGCCTTCACACCACGCGCCCGCACAAGCTGACCCACAGGCGCACCCAGCGGCACAATTTGGTCGTCCGTCGGCGTAATCGTCTGCTGCGTCTGGATCAAATAGGCGTTCGCATCAGGTACAGCAAGCGCGTTCCCGCTCGCATCTAATAAGTAAAAGAACTCATCAACCAAGGGCAGCGGATAGCTATCATGTGCTGCAATTGCAAAATGGGTCACGTCCAACGGCAGGGTGCGCGGCCCGTCAACGGTTGTCATCGACTCGTTCAAAAACGGGTAGAAGGTGCGGATCGTTTCCCAATCGCTGCGACCCGTCGATTGTTGGGCGAGGGTATTTTCACAACTATCGTCCCAAGCGTAGCCGTTGCCATTGCGATCGCGGCTGAGAAACTCGGTGTAATCTTGACGGTAGCTGTCTGTCATGACGCTGCCGCGACAGTCGGTTAGGTTCAGTAACCCTGTTTCTGGATCGCGACCGAGGTAGTTATCAAGTTGGAAGAAGGCATAATGTCCAATTTCGTGTGCCAGTACACGCGGCCAATCTTCGCCAATTGTGCCAACAGGTTCACCGTAGCGGTTCCAGTTTGCCCCGATGCGGATTTGGCCGGGCAAAATGGCGTTTTCGATCACTTCGCCCGTTTTCATCACGTCGTCGCGTGGCCGATCAACAATACCGCCCAAATTTGCATTCGGCCGATGTCGATTATCAGCATAAATCACCACATCGGCCGAGTACCAACGCTCTTTTGCATGATAAACCGTCACATCGCCAAGCGCCGCCTGCCCGTTGCTCAAATCAAATAAAATCTCAGATGTACGGTGAATATCAGTGTGTAACTGGCTCAGGAAGTCAGGATCGCTACGCGCATCCCATTCGAGCGATATATCAAAATTGAACAGCATCAACGGGTTATCGGCCGAAATCGTCAGCTCTTGCACACCCAAGTCAGAAACTTCGTGCATCGCCACACCCGCCACCGTCGGCATGGCGCTGCTGTGATAAAGCGTATAGGCGCGTGTTGCTGAAATGGGATGCAGCGCCATGAGTCGATCGCCGACGCGCAGCGTGTCGCGCCCTTCGAGAAGCCCGTTCGCCATTGTGCGCAGCGGTTGGCCATCGAGGGTAGTAATCGGTTGGGCAACAATTTCGGCCGAATCAGCCGCCAAACGATACACCATTGCCCCCTTCACAGGATCACCATCCCGCGTCACCAGCACTTGCGAGCCGCTGACCCGCATCGGAGCTGTTTGCCCGCTCACGCTCCCCAGTAGAGACGTAATGCCGCCCAATCTGGGTGAGCTTTTGAAAGAGGGTAGCGCCTCGATACGCACAACCACGCTGTCGCTGCTGCCAAAAAAGTAGCTTGCGTCCACATCCCAATGAAAAACATAGGTGGCCTCCGTGCCGTCTAGCGGCAAATTGCGTGTGATTGTCTCGCTTGTCGCAATCGCGGGCTGCCAGTCGCCACCGCCGTTGAGCGAGTAAAATGCCTGTACCGCACGGAACGGCTCCCCAGCAGGATGCGTCAGCGTGTAGGTGATTGGCAAAACGCTTGTGTGCATGTCGTAACTGGCAAATTCAACCCCATCGATGCGCAGGCTGGCGCTGCCGTTTGTTGCAGGCAGATGGACACCTTCGCCATAGTAAATCGCAACAGGTTCTTGTAGGTCGTTACAGCGCATCACCACGAGATCCAGCATGCCGTCTCGATTAAGATCGCCCAAGTCATAGTCAAAAATTTCGTCTAAAAAGTTCGCGCTCCAGTGAGGCTCTGGATCTAACATGCCATTATGATTGGCGAAAACGTTCATTTGAGGGCGTACATCAGAGAGATTTGCTTCAACCAAGTCAAGATCGCCATCGTCATCGACATCGAACCATTCAAGATGATCGGTCATATCATCAATGCTTATCTGCCAGCTTGATGCGCTCAGGCGGCCCTCTTCCATTAAAAACAAACGCAACAAACCCGCATCGGCCAACGCAAGATCGAGATCGCCGTCTCCATCAACATCAGCCCAGTCTAGTGCGTGGATCCATGTCGCAGGCAGACTTTGCTGTGGCTCTGTTTGCAGTTCACCCGCATCGTTTTCAAAAATGAGCAGTTTGCTATCTAAACGATCGGGATTTAGAACAGCAAGAGTGAGGTCTAAATCGCCATCGCTATCAATATCATCTAGCGCAAGCCCGTCCCATAATGTATAGGCATTCTCCTGTAGCTCCCAAACAGGCTCAGGGTTGAGGACACCCCCTTCATTCAAATGTAGTGAGGTTGACCCTTGGTGCAAAAATAGATCTGCCCAACCGTCCTGATTAATGTCGGCCCACACGATAACATCGGCATGGGAGGGCATCCACGTGCTGGGTTTGTCTTCTAACTCGCCGTCCTGATTATGATATACGCCAGTCGTTGCCGACAGGTCGAGATCCCCATCACTGTCGATGTCGACCCAGCCAAACGATTTAATCGTTACGGCAGCGCGTGACTCCCAGAGCAACGTTTCGACCTCATGCACAGGCGAATAAAGTCGTAGTCGCCCGTCGCTATCCTCGATCGCCATTTCAAGCTGATCGTCATTGTTCATATCCCCTAGTTCAACCTGACACCCTTGTGGATCGATGGGAAGCGAGGCAAGGGCCGAGAAACTAAGCCGGTTACTCAAATAAATCGTTGGATTTTGCCCGTCGGTGACCATATCGAGGGAGCCATTGTTATCGAGGTCGCCAAAGGCGATACTGTGTGCATCAGGCACATGGTCATTGACCATACTGGCAATTTGGTCAAAAACACCTTCGTTGTTGTAGTAGACGACAGGGCTTTTACTCGAAACGACAAGATCGTAGTCACCATCGTTATCTATATCGGCCGAATGAAAAGAACCATAGAATATACCACTCAAATTAAAGTGATCGGTCGCCTCTGTTTCAGGCAACCCACCAGCGTTATAGTAGACGCTTACCTCATCAATAGCATACTCACTGTCCGTGACGGCATAAAGCACAAAGTCGAGCCAACCATTGCCGTCAAAGTCCTCCACAAGCAGCGTATCATGCCAATAAGACAAGCTGTGCGCCACATCTTCCTCAATTGTCCATTGGCTGCTCGCTGTAAGCGTGCCATTTTGATTGAGATACAGCGACGCAGGTTCGGCCGCAACCACATCCAGCCAGCCATCATTGTTGACATCAGCCCAACTTTGCACGCGCCCTACAGACTCAGACTCCCAACGAGCCGTTTGATCCAGCACACCGTCATTATTCATGTAAAGCGAGATAACATCTGCATCCGACAGCGCAAGATCGTCGTCACCGTCGTTGTCCACATCGCCCCAAGCTATCTTTATGTTGAATGATTGTCTTGGCGATTGCCATACGGCTTCGGCCGAAATTATCCCCTCCTCATTCAACAGCAACGTTGCCACATTCTCAATTGACACCATCACATCAATGTACCCATCCAAATTAATGTCAACCAGCGAAATCTGATTACAAAAACAATCCTCGTTTCTACGAAAGGTCATAGGAACAGTTTGCCACAAGGAGAAGTTCGCCCGTTCATTTTCATAGATATACAGCATATGGGTCGTTTCTACCCAATCACCTTTTGGCGCAATCAGCGCAATATCTAAATCACCATCATTGTCAAAATCGGCTAGAACAGGTTCGTACTGGTGAGAAGCCCCTTTAATCAATTCCGTGTTAAACAGATCCCCAAATTGAAGTTTATATAACAAATCATCATCAGACAGCTCAGAATCAAACGCTTGCTCACTTGTAGTGGGGGCAATCACCGTCTTAGGAGAGACAACCGTTTCTAAAACCAAAGGTGGAACCTCCTCGTTATCGGGCTGTCCTCTGTTACAACCGATGAGGAAGAAACTGGTCATAAACAGCAGACCAATAAACAAGCGCATCGCGCGGTGGCTGTGCATCAGCAAGGTCACTTGATTAGCTATTTTTGACGTCTTTGTAGGAAATTGATTGCGCTTTATGCGCGTTGGGGCAACCGATTTCAATCGTGTCATAATTATCTAGTCTCTTTAATTGTGTGGCTACTGCGATGCTGCTTAGAATTTGATGCGTGTTGCGCACAATCTATTGGGATGGTTTCTTCTTGCACGAGAGCAACTAGGAATAATAATTGAATCTACCCTTTCTCTGAACACCCGCTAAGAATTTTATTGTTGATGCATTTTCTTTGATAGGACCTATCACCAAAGATTATCCGCGCTATGGACTTCAAAAGTCTAGCGGATGCGCTCTATTTTTCCAACTTTTCTATAGAACTTAGGGGTCGATAGGTTTCACAACAGGACGTTACTCAAATGAAGCACGCCTGACAAAGTTAGAGTTTGGGTTGCATTTCGGCCGAAAATTTAGATAATCTATTATATCTATGCATCGTTTCTTTATTTATAGTGCTTGCTTCTATAAATCCTCTTTATCCTGATCATATCAATTGCAAAAGTCCAAGCCTGTTTTCATGTTCTCACAAAATTCGCAAAACAGGTTGCAAACGTCGTTATAAGCTCTGAGGAAAGGTAGTTCGGAAGACCGAGGTCACTCGTCGTCCATGGATAATACAACATGAATATCTGTCTGTTCGGCAACTTCTCGATTGAAGCGGCAGTTCGTTTCCAATCAGACAAAATACGCGCTTTGTTCGCTTATCTTGCAGCCCATGCGGGAGATCCTGTTCCTCGTGGGCAGATTGCGCCCCTGTTGTGGGGCGGATTTCCTGACAAGGCGGCGAAAAACAACGCACGCATTTCTCTCTCGCGGCTCAAAAAGGCGATGGCCCCTGCTTCCGCTCAATATGGCGACAATCTCTTGCAGATCACGCGCAAAACAGTACAGCTAACCCAAGTTGATGGGGTTCAAATTGACTATGTCAATTTTGAGCAGCTATGGGCGCGTTGTGAAGAAGTAGATCGTGGCCAGTGGGTCGATCGTGGGCAAATCATCCACGCGCTGACCCAACTTGTCATGCTTTATCATGGCCCATTCCTTGACGGCTTCTTGCTAGATGACGCCATGGAATTTGACGAATGGGTGACGCTCAAACGAGAAAGCGCCCATCAACGCATCTTGATCGCACTGGAAACGCTTGCCGAGCATCATTTAGCCCGAAGCAATTGGGACAAAGCACAGTATTATGCCGAACGTCAACTGCTGTTAGAGCCTTGGCATGAGTTAGCCCATTGCCAGCTAATCCAAGCGCACCATCGTGCGGGACGGCGTGACGCAGCCCTTGCCCAATATGAGCGTTGTCAAAAAGTGCTGGGTGAGGAGTTGGGTGCAGAGCCCAGCAGCACCACAATCGCCTTGTTCGAGTTGATTCGTGATGAGCGCAACAAACAATCGGCCGCAGCCCCGTCATTTACCACAATACGCCTCAAGCTGCCTACAGCAACCGTGCCTAACAATTTGCCGACACAGCTAACGCCTTTTGTTGGCCGTTCGGCCGAATTAGCTCAGGTTAAACAGTTGCTAGCAGGACGTAGCTACCGACTCATTACGCTCATAGGCCAAGGTGGCATTGGCAAAACACGGCTTGCCCTCACCTTAGCCGCATCCCAGCTCCGCTTTTTTGCGCAAGGCGTTTTCTTTGTAAACCTAACGGCCGTTAGCCACACAAGCGGCATTGTAGAGGCAATTGCAGAGGCAGTTGGCATGTCGTTAATTGGTAAACGGGAGCCATTAGCCCAAATAAGCGACTATCTGCGCGAGCGCGAAATGCTGCTCATCCTAGACAACATGGAGCATCTGCTGGGCGACGATGCCCCAGTTGACACGCTGCTCGCGCTGCTCAGTGCAGCCCCCAACCTAACTTTACTGCTCACCTCACGTCAACGGCTCTGGGTGCGGGCAGAAACGGTTGTGTCCTTGGAAGGGCTGACGTATCCAAAAAAATTAGACGATGGCCAGCTAGCCGCTTTCGACAAGCGACAGGGGACGGAGAAATGGCGGCAGTTTGATGCGGTCCGTCTGTTTGTCGAGCGAATGGGGCGGGCGCAGGTTGGGTATGACCCAACGGCCGATTTGCCTTTTATCTATCAAATTTGTCAGCTGGTGGATGGGTTACCGCTGGCGTTGGAGCTTGCCGCAACGCAGAGCAGCATGGACTCCTGTGCGGCGATTGCCGAGGCGATAACCAACTGCATGCGGACTTTGACGACGCGGATGCGTGATTTGCCCAAGCGTCAACGTAGCTTGGAGGCGGTGTTTGACTATTCGTGGTGTCTGCTGGCAGGGACAGAACGGCGCGTGTTGGCGCAGCTTTCCATGTTCCGTGGGGGCTTTGATTGGGCGGCAGTGCAGGCGATTGTGCCAGAGGTAACGGAGGCGCTGCTGCAAAAGCTGGTTGGGCACTCGCTTCTACGTCAGCAGCTAACGGGGCGCTACGATCTGCACGAAATGGTGCGCCAATTTGCGGCGACCCATTTAGACACAAAATCGCGAACAACCTTAGAAACACGCTATGTTAACTATTATTTGGCGTGGTGGGCGGGGGAAGAAGCGGCACTAGAGGGACGGGACCCACAGCTAAGCGTGGCGAAACTTCTGCCAGACTTCAACAATCTACAGCATGCATGGCAGCAAGCGATTGCATTTGGGACACTTCGACCAATCGAGCAAGCCACTCAGGCGCTATCAAATTACCTCCAGCTACGTGGACAGCACCATCTCGGCCGCGACCTTTTCCAAAATGCCGCGACGGCAGCGGAGCAAGCGCGAGACGCTGATGCATCCCAAGCACTTCCCCATCTTTTAACAGAAGCCGCCCGTTTCTACATACGCCTCTCCAAATTTGAGACGGCAATTGCCTATACAAAACGTGCCATAAATCAAGCAAACGCAAACAACTCAATGCTCGCCATTGGGAACGCCAGCAACGTCATGTCTGAAGCATTCTGGCGTATGGGAAAGTATGAAGACGCATTAGATATCCTAGACTCGTCAAAGCAACCCGTCTCAGCCGCTGCATCCCTACGTTTAGAGGGAACACACTACTTCAATTATGGTGCAATATGGCTATTCCGTTCTGATTATCATCTTGCACAAGAAAATTTACAGAAGGCACTATCGATTTGGCACCAACTCCAGCATCGTCGCTTTGAAGCAATCACGCTTAACTCAATAGGATTATCATTAGTTTCTCAGGGGGAGCACACAGCAGGAGAGGAGGTTTATACGAAGGCGCTACAGCTTCAACAAGCAATGCATCACGAATATGAGGTCGCCCGCGTCCGCACCAATTTGGCACATGTAGCAATTGGGAAAGAGGTATTTGATAGTGCGATCATCTTATGTCAACAGGCCCTATCGTATTATCAACATACAGGAGATCTTGAAACAATCGCATTAAATTCAAACAATTTAGGATGGGCCTACTTCAAGTTGCAGGATTTATTCAATGCTGAGAAATATCTAAAGCAAGCGCTTCGCTATGCGCAGCAATCCGATGATCGATTGAGGGAGTTAATGGCTCTTAGCAATTTAGGAGAGGTTTCCGCCAGTAAAGGCTTGATAAACGAGGCGATCTGCATTCTTGAAGAGGCTCATCAAGGTTGGATAGAGTTTGGTCACACAAAGTTTAGTAAGTTCACAGGAGAACGAGTGGAGTCGTTGCATGAGTTATCAATGCAACGACTCCGCATAGGCAACTAGCAACCGCCCTGCGAGCCACCTGCGCCGCAAGCGTAAGCAAGTTCAACAAGTGGGAGTGTTGTCAGTGCAATTGTCGTGAGGGTAGCGGACAGCCATAGTTTCCAGTTTTTCTGTAAAGTAATCATCTGTATTCTCCGATGGGTATGAATTGGGGTTTCGGTGTCGGCGCTTCCGTGTGTTTTCGTGTGCGCCGTTGTTGATTACATCTTATCGAAGGGACAGATCGGTATCGTTTCAGCCTAGAGGCGGTATGAAACGATCGACAGGAAAATGAAACGGTAGGTATCATAGGGGTGGGATAAGCGGCACCCCCCCTCCAAAAGTCGAACTTATATGCCGCGCCATCTCACCCTTCTTCAAATTTCAGCCGCACCCCCCACCACGGATAACGTGACAATACGATATGGGGCACGCAATCATTCAAGAATAAAATGATGTCATCGCATCAATCAATGGTCTTGCTTTTCTATCTATCAAGATGGGCAAGACGCGGCGGCACAAATGTTTGGCTTTTGGTAAATTGTTTTCCGCCGCATCCTGCCCCTACGGGGACTGTCTATATTTGACTTTCTGGCGTCCTAATGTCGATTGGGGCTTTTCCTTGGGGTCAGAAACGAACGGCAATGCAAAAATGCGGGTAGGGAACAAAAAAGGCGCTGCATAGATGACTATGCAGCGCCTTTAAATATTATGAGCGACAAATGAAGTTTACCTTTGCCGAATTGCGATCAACACAAAACCTGCTAGTTTAGCAAGCAATAACGGCGCACACAGATAAATAGACAAGCGCCAATGCCAGAACTCACGTCAGATTTACCTCACGGAGAATACACATGTTGACTTTACGGCTCTTGGGCTTTAGCCCGTGAAAGCCCTGTTCTTTCAAGTCGGGGATGAAACTCACGTGCTTTAGCATGTCCTTTCGGGTTGAATAGGCGTTAGATATGTGCTATGTTATCTAAATTGTGGCGGCTGTGGCTTGGTCAAAGACCGTGACCACAACGCCGCTCTAAACATTCGTGCAGTTGGGGCATCAACTGCTGGGTTAGGAGATGTAAGACGGTGAAACATCGCAATCTCTGCTCGAACCCTAGAATCCCCGTTCCTTTAGGTCGGGGAGTATGTCAATAGGACCAGCCGTCTGATTTGGCAAGCTGCTGAAAAATAGCGATCGCTTCATCTAAAAATGTCCGCATCTCGTCAACTTTAACCAGCTTATCGGTGCGAAAAATGAGCAGGCGATCCCGATCGCCTTCAAGAATCAGCTTGCCGTCACGGGTAAGTTGATCGCGCACGCTCATCTTCAAAACTCTCTTAATTGGTTCGGGGTCTGCTTCTTTTGCGGGAAAAACTAAATACTTTTCATCAAACTGTGAGCCATCAGCCAGTTCAACTGCTGTTTTGCCAAAGCGCTTGCGCATAAACTCAAACACCCCTTTCGGCCGAACTGAGAAAAAAGGCAACTCCAATCGCGACGAACGCAACATGACAACCGACTCATAATGCTCTTTTGAACTCCGCCCGCCGCCTGTCGTATGACGATAATCAAAGAATGTAACCTCAACGCCGCTCTCTTTCCCCCTCATCACATTATTCGTCCGTTTACGGCGTCCACGGCTCAACAGGTAAAACGCATCTAAAGAATCTCGCAGTTCGTCATCCTTCGCGCTATATTGATACATCCAATTGTCAGCCAGCTCAACCAACGCATGGCGGCGCTTCCTATTTGCCCACCAACGATAAGCGTAAATCGAAAGCATCACAAAAATAACAACAGTGACAAAGATGAATTCTTCTGGCATTTCTTTCTCCCTCAATGATGGCTAGATGCTTGTGTGGCAGGTGGTTACCTGTTTCGTTTTACAATCATTTCGCGAATCACTTTGCAACGCTACAACTTTTCACGCTTATTTGTGGGTGTGCTTCATTCTAGTTCTGAAACACACCCCTCAATTACTAACGCTGATCGGCATCAACAAAGACATTGTGCCATGTGGCAAGCCATCGTAAGTCTGATTTGGTGTTGACGGCCGAACGAGGAATCCACCCGTCACCTAAATCTGACCATGCAAACACCCAGAACGTGTCGGGGCTTTGCGCCAGCAGCTTGATATATTGTCCCGCAGGCAAGCAAACCAGTGTTTTATAGCTTGCTGCCCACCCATTTTTCAAGTCAGTAGGACGATCGACCTTCCCTTCTGGCTTGTATTTATACCCTTCGATTGGTTTGTCCCAGACGGGCAAACTGCTTGTGTCATCGCCTTCGATCCACAGCGAACTCATCGGAACCCAGCCGTCGCCGCTGTCACACCACAGAAACGCCCACAGTTCATCAGGGCTTTTTGCCAATACGGCCGCCTTGTCTGACTTTTTCGCGTGCGTAAACTCGTTAAATCCTTTGTCAGGACCCGTTCGCAACGGCTGTCCATCGAACTGCATCCACGCGGTAATTTTCACCTTATCAGGTGGATTACCTGTCTCAACGGGTGTTACAACCTCGTTGCCACCGTTACTGCCACTATTGCCACCGCCGCCACGTGTGATTAACGTGGCCAAACCTAAAACCGAAAGTGCTTGAATTAGCATAATGATTTCTACCTTAATTTGCAGAGTTACTTCAATTTAAATAAGTTTTGATCAGTAAACCTCAGAGGATTTTATTCACAGACCAGAGCAAGCGACCACAAACCTCTGAGGGTTTCGTCGTTGACTAACAATTGCATACTCCGTTAAAGCCTCCTAAATCAGCATTTGTTGATTCGAGAGGCTCGTCAATATGCATCTACTCCCAGATCGGGTCGTCCATGCCGTCCCAACGATCATTGGTCCAATCGATTTTGCGCGGGCGCACGTCGTGGCTAAGTTTACTAACCCAAGTGGGGTACTCTTTCCAATGAGCAAGCGGCTTGCTGATTACGCGCCGATTAAAATAGAATTCGGCGATCCGCTGTTTTGTCCGATCCTGCTTAATCGCATTTTCCCATGACCCTTCTACCGCCATGCAGCCCGTATAAAACAGGTCGGTAAGTCGGTTCATCAACGGGCGGAAGTAAACGCTTGCCTCAAGTTCGGGCAGCGCCAAAATCGCGTCTAGCTCCTCGGTAATTTGCTCGCAAGCCTTTAGCCCTTCTGTCTTTAGTTCGCGCATCGTGAGGCCGCTGAACATATTGCGCACCCGCTCGATAAACGGCAGGTGATGTGCATAGCGGCGGAAATCACGCTGCACTTGCGCCATCAGCACATTATGCGGGCCTTCCCAGTTTTCGCAAACAAGGTTGTCGCGCAGCAAGCGGGGCAGTACGCTGAAATCTTCAATTGCGCCATTGCCGCCAAACAGCTCAATACCGTGGGTGATCACCTCATGTGCCACAACGGCCGAACGATATTTGTTCAGATTGGTTGCAGTTCGCACAATCGCCAGCGTGTCCGCATCATCTTTGCCTGACTCAATATCATCAACCAGCTTAGTGATGTGAAAAACGCCTGATGCCAACGCGGTTGAGTCGGTATGCATCTTTGCCAGCACGTCTTGCACCAGCGGATAGCTGATAATCGCTTCCCCGAACGCACGCCGATGCTGTGCGTAGGTCCACGCTTCAACATAAGCTCGTCGCGCCATTCCTGCGGTGAACGTGGCGTTATAAATGCGGCTTGTGTTGATGACATTGAGCATCACGTTTTGGATGCCGCGTGCCGTTTCACCGACCTGATACGCCACCGCATCGCGAAACTCAACTTCGGCCGTTGCCAAACTCGCCGTGCCGACTTTTTCCTTCAAACGTTGAATATACTGCCCGTTAATCGACCCATCATCCAGATGACGCGGAACCAAAAACAGGCCCAATCCACGTGTTCCATCGCCTTGCTCTGGCACACGCGCCGTCACCATCGCCAAATCGGCCGAAACGTTCGAGCAGAACCATTTTAATCCATTCAATCGCCAGACACCCGGCTCATCAGTCGGCGTCGCCACCGTCCCGTTTGCGCCCACATCCGATCCGCCCTGAACCTCACTGAGATATTGAGCACCCGTAAAGTTTGTGTCGTAATTGGGGTCAAGCAACTTCATCAAATACGCTTCACCCCGTTCACGCTGCGCATCATGCAGCCCGATCTTCTGGAGCGCCTTGATCACACCAGCCGTACAGGCCAAGGGGCAATTATGCCCTGCCTCGCCGTTTTGGCTTGATAAATACAGCAACGCCATCGCCAGCGTGTTGTTGCCATATTCTTCATAAACGGCCATCGCGCCCGACTCATAAACCAGACGCCCTGCCTCATGATACGTTGGATGGTAATCTACATCCTCGATCCGCGTGCCATGCTCGTTGTATCGGCGCAGTGTCGGCAGGTTTTTACGATCGTTTGAAATGCGAACGGCCCGATCCATCTCGGTCGCGACTTTGCTACCAAATTTATACAAACGTGGCACATAAGCACGGTATTTTTTCGCGCCGTCATAAAACTCAAGCGTGCGCTGTAGGTTTGGGTCGTAGGTGAAGAAGTTATCGGGGCGGGCGGTTTCCCAATCCGCAAACATGCGGTAGCCCTTATCAAAAGCGGTTGTGTCCATAGCAGAAAATCCTGTCAAAAAGTGATGACTAGATACTACCACAGGTTGATTATTGGAGGGAGAATGGGGCAGAAAACAAATGAGGCTACTTCATTGAGAAGCAGCCTCTGACTGTTGAAAACAAATCGTCAATAACGGTTGGGAAGTCGTTTATTTGGCGATTTCGACAAAAGCTGTCATGCCCCAACGGAGGCCAAGGTCATTCACGTTTTCAGGGGCGGACAAAACAACGCGATAAGTGACGTCACCACGATTCAAAGAGGATTGGGGTGAAATGCGAACAACTTCGCTGGTGATGTTATTTTCTGGGAGGGCGTCGAATGAAATTTCGGCCGAATTGCCCAAAACCACATCAACGATCTGAAGCTCCGTCAAATCGGTCGTCTCAATCTGCCACGCACTCACATCAGCAAGCAGCATAATCGGGATACCACCGCCAACCACTTCGCCAAGCTCCACATTCAACCGCGCAACGGTTCCTGTAAAGGGCGCTTCCAAAATGGTGCGATCAACCGCAAGCTGTGCTGAGTCACGCGACGCCATTGCCGCCAGCAAATTCGCCTCCGCCTGAGCAACCGCAGCTTCCGCTTGTGACATCCCAGCCTCAGCCTGCATAACGCCAGCATCAGCTTGTGATACAGCCGCTTCCGCTTGCGAGATACCTGCTTCCGCCTGCAAAACAGACGCTTCCGCCTGCAAAACAGACGCTTCCGCCTGCAAAACAGATGCAGCCGCTTGCGTCACACCCGCCCGCGCCTGCGCAACCCCTGCTTGGGCTTGAGACACGGCCGATGCAATCTGTGAACGGTTTGCTTCTGCCTGTACAACCCCTGCCTGAGCCACTTCGACCTGCGTTTGCGCTTGCGAAACGCCCGCTTGGGCGCGAGTTATTTCTGTTCGTGCAACCGTCAATTGTTCTTGTGACGCTCTGGCGTTAAGCGCATCAATTTGCGCCTGCGACGCATCGCGCTGGGCAACAGCCGCCGACACAGACGCATCGGCCGCTTGGCGTTCGTTCACATCTGCACCCGTTCGCGCCCGATTCAGCGCAACCCGTGCCGCGTCCCGTTGGGCAACAGCAGACGTCAACTGTGCTTGTGCCGCCGTAATATCTTCCTGATCGGCCCCTTCGTAAAGGGCGTTGAGCGTTGCTTGTGCGGAGACTAACTGTTGATTGGCAATCTCTAGGCGTTCGGCCGCCCCTTCTTGCTGATCTTCATACTGGCACCACAAATAGCCATCATCTTGCTCGTAGCAGGTGAACACATGATCATGATGTTCTTGTGCCGCTCGTTGCGTGGCTTGTGCCGACACAAGCGCCGCCTGTGCCTGTGCTAGCTGGGCATCGCTAGCCCCTTTCGTAACCGCCTGTATTTGGCTCTGAGCCGCACGTACAGCCGCTTCCGCCTGTTGCACAGCCGCTTCTGCGCTGGCAACAGCGGACGAATTGGGTGTCGTAACGGTGTTGCGATTGGCGCTTGCGGCCGTTACGTTTGCTTGTGCTGCGCGGAGATTGCTCTGTGCGGCTGAGACTTGTGCCGCGCGTGCTGGTGCGTTAACCAGTGCAACGTTTGCCTGTGCGCTGGTGATACCAACGCCAGCCAAGTTGACGCCGCTTTGAGCTGCCCGCACCTGCGCTTTGGCTGACTCAATGCCTGCGTTGGCCGCTGCGGTTTGTGAGGATGCTGACGTAACGGCTGACTGGGCGGCTGAGATTTGTGCTTCGGCCGAAGTAACCCCAGCATTCGCCGCTTCAACCCCTGCAACCGCCGCTTCTGTGCCTGCTTTGGCTGACTCTGCGCCCGCTTCGGCCGATTTGACCCCTGCGCGTGCCGATTCTGCACCCGCTTTGGCTGACTCAACCCCTGCGCTAGCCGATTCAACGCCAGCCATGGCTGACTCAACGGCTGCTTTCGCCTGCGCAACGGCCGCTTCTGCTTGAGCAAGGGCAACTTCTGCATCAATCGAGTCTACACGGGCAACGGGATCGCCAGCCTGTACAAACTCACCTTCGGCAACCAGTAATTCAACCACTTTGCCGCCATTGTTAAATGAAAGCTCGGCCTCTTGTACGGGTACAACTTTCGCCTCGGCAAAAATGCTGTTGTTGACAACCTGAACCGAGGGGGCAGGGGGTGCATTTTCTGTATCTGCATCTTCACCTGCATCTTGGCAGGCAACTAGGCCAAACAAGGCAATTGCGCCTAGCAATAAAAATAATCTCTTCAAACTCATTGTGAACTCCGACAACATTGCAAACCACCCAACAGGTGGAAGTAAGCAGCAACTTGAAATTTGAATGAAAACAACTTGTGTTTAATAGCGTTTGCGACCGCCTCAACCATACCAGCAGGTCGCCATAGTTGCCCTATACGTGTCTTTTTCTGATGTATTTCAGACCAACTTTAAGAGTAAGACAAACTCTCTCGCACGCTAACACGAGCCGCACCACGGGCGGGCAGTGCGCTAGCAATCATCGCTAAAATTGTGATAATCGCCAGCCAAATCAATGGCCCTGCAAATGTAAACCGATAAGCCAGCTTGGTGTTTAGCGCAAAGGATAAGCCTTCGGTTGCTAAATACCAGGCGGCAGGGATGCTAAGGGGGATCGCGATCAGCCAGCTTAACCAGCCTAGCAAAATTCCTTCACCAATAAACAAACGTATCACCTGTCCAGAGGATGCGCCGATTGCTCGCATGACGCCAATTTCGCGGCGGCGCTCCAGCACGCTGAGCGAGAGTACGCCGCTCAGTCCAACGCCGCCGACGAGCGCAATCACGACCGCCATGACGGCGAGCAGGTTAATGATAATATCGAGTCCTTGTGAGCGGCTGTCAGAAATTTCGTTGATGGTGTTGTCGCCGAAGGGGGAATTCGGCCGAATACCGATATTCTGTCGGCCGAATGCGGTTTCCATCGCCAGCGCCACCTCTTTCTGCAACGCCGAATCTGTCTCGCCCGTCCGCGCAAAAATTGCGTTGGCGCTCTCAAACCCGCCCCACTCCGCCTGCATCGTTTGCAGCGGCACATGGACGCTTGTACCGCCCGCAGGGTCAAAGTGAATACCGACAATCTCGATTGTCATTTCCTTTTCATCACTGTTTGTCAAAATAAGCTGATCGCCCAACGACCACTCTTGATCACCGCTAAGCTGTAGCCCAACAACCGCCCCAAACACGTCTTGCTCGTTAAACCAACGTCCCGCACGAATCTCTGGGAGATAAAAATCGGTGCTTGGCGGCTGTCCATACACGGTGATCCGCGCATCGGTCACTTCTTTGTCAGGCTGTGCGGCAGGTCGCGCACTTGCGCCCGACACCTGCCACGCTTCAACGTCAATGACGCCTGCAATACTTGATGCCGTTTCTTTAAGTCGCTTGATGCGCGTTGGTCGATCGGTTGAAAACGCCACCTGATAATTGTGAACTTCCTTCAGCTTGCCATCATAAGTGAAATTGCTCGCGTCGTTAACGCCGATCACCATCATGAAGATAGCGCCAGCCACCACTAAGGCGATTTCAATCACAAACACGCGCCGCTGATTGCGGAAGGTATTGCCAATCGTCAGAATAATTGTGTACGAGATGTTACGAACGTTAGCAACAATGCGGTTAATCAGACCCATCGCGCCGCCCAGTCCATAGCTGCTGATCGCTTCACGCACCGTGATACGCATCCCAGCCGCCAGCGGAATCAATGCGGCGAGCAGGGGTGCAACGATGCAAATTAAAATCTGGATGCCGATTGCCATCGGGTCGGTACGCACTTCGACCACTTCCAGATTCAAAAAGTCTCCGAAAAAGCTTTGCATCCCAAGCGCGGCGACAGCGCCCAGCGGCACTGAGACAATCATCGCTAAAATGCCGTACCCGATCACCAACACAAGATAGCTCCAGACAACCTGCAAGGAACTCGCGCCAATCGCTTTCATGACGCCGATTTGACTCGTTTGCTGCGACACAATCGCGCTGATGCTGTTGTAGACAAGGAAGATGCCGAGCACAACGACCACAACACCAATGATGCCTAACAGCAAAAATAGGGCGTTCAGAATCGCGGTGGCGGGCGTCACGTCAGGCGGCACAATTCGATCTTGGAACGGGAAGCTGACGCCCACGGAATCAACGCCAATTTCCTCAAAATAATCTTGCAAGAGCAGATCGGTGTTCGCCGACCCTTCGGGACTCCAGCTTACGTCGCGTAGCTGGACGAGGTTGTAATCTTCGCGCCCCGTGATGCGAGTAAAGGTGCGCCGATCGACATAAAACGTTTCGCCAAACACGGGCTGACCACCAATCGGATCGACAACGCCGACAACAGGGTAGTTACCTTCACGATCGCCAAACTTGATCTGCACGGTGTCCCCAACAAAAACAGAGGTTTCGCCCACGGAAATCAACCCAACACCAATTGTGTTTCGCCCTGGGAATTCCCCCTCTCGCAGCCCTTCCAGCCCCATAATTTGGGCGTTATAGTCTTCTCGCCCCTGAATAAGTGCCGTTTGCCACTCATCTGTATCAGAAAAGCGCCATTCAACGCCACCACTGATTTTAACATCAGCAGCAATAGCAGGTGTTGCTAGTGCAACTGTTGCTAAAGCAGAGCTTGCAAGTAGTAATTTTTTCATTGGGTTTTCTCCTTTAATGAGAAAAGGTC
>JBMZDF010000024.1:0-23872 GCA_049614105.1 Promineifilaceae bacterium (SeqCode) | reverse complement strand
CTCAGGCTTCGACTGGCTCAGCCACCGCTCTTTACTCAAATGAAACACACCCATTGATAAAACTCAAAAAAGCCCTTGTCCGCATTGCAGACAAGGGCTTTTTGTTAGAAGCTGCTTGAGTTTAGGTGCTGTTACGCACGTTTAATCTAGCTGCTTTGTTTATCGGTGTTGTTGCGTTTGTAGAGAACAAACAGCAGGGTTGCGCTGAGCATAATCGTGGCGAGTAGGGTCACGATGTTGGTAGAGGTTTGGGTGGTTTCGGCCGAACTCAAACCAACTGCCGTTGGTGAAATCATTCGGAACGCGAAGTCTTCAACCTCACCATTGCCAGCCAAGCCTCTGTGAGCCGCCACAGCAACGTCACGGGTTACGCTTGCATTCGCTTCAAACACGCGCCCACGGACATAAATCCAACCTGGGTGCATCACTGTTCCAGATGGAACAACTGTCTGAAGGGTGAACGTCGTCTCGTATAAGTCACCGCTGACCAACGTGTTGATGTTCACATCGTTCATGTTCAAGAACTCGTTGGTTCCTAAGAAATCGCCGTCGCCGTTCCAGTCAATCCACAAACCGTAGTCTGCCATTTGAATACCACGGCTGCGCAGCGTCACGGTGAAGGTGACGTTGTTGCCTTCAATCAGCGATGTCTGTGGTGGCAAAATCAGACCGTCTTCATCATCGATTAGGTCGTCATCGTCCCCTTCCGAACCGCCAAAGTCGCCGCCGCCTTGACCGTCTGTTTCGATGTCAACGAGAACACCTGACCAAATTGCGCCCGTCACGTCAGGCATGTTGTCGCCGTCATCATCTGGGAAGATGATGTGTTGCGCACCTGAGTTGCTGACCAACGTGTTGTAGATATCAGGCAAATCGCCTAGCTCAACTGAGACAACACCAAAGTCGTAACTTGCAACTGGGTCTGATTCCAGCGTTGGCGTCACGTTTTGGGTTGCATCGAACATGCCCATCGTTGCAAGTGCTGCCACACCTGCTGGGTTGTCCGCATCAGTCATGTCGGTGGCTGCTGCATCATCAAGTTTGGTGATGGTGTAGCGTGCCGTATCGACTGACAGCGTCAAGGCTGGTTGTGTCCCGCTTGCTGTTGATGTTCCTGTCGAGGCTGCATAATCTTCATCGATGAGCAGGTTAGCAAAGCTGTACCAACCACGTTCAACAGCGGCCGTTGCTGGATTGTCTCCAGTTAACATGCTGACGGTGATCGTCGTGCCGTCTGGGTAGTCGATTTTTAGCGTTGTCGTCAGGTTGTTGATACCGAACTCGCCAGCGTCTTGGACACCGTCGTAGTTGATGTCGAACCAAACGAAGTTACCAACTGCTGCTGGATAGAGATAGTAACCAAAGTCGGCCGTCAAGTTGCTAGGGTTGCCCGCCGTTAGTTGAAGCGCACCTAAGCCTGTGTCGGTGTATGGGTCGATTTGACTGTTGTCATCTGTGCCTTGTGAGCCGCTGCTTTTCCAGAGGCCAACCAGTTCGTCGTTGACGTCTGTTACATCGACTGCCCAACAAGAGCCATCACTTGGGCCGCTGCCGCTAACTGGCAAGCCGTCAAAGTCATAGACGCCGTTTGTGCCGTGTGCAACCGCATCAACTGCGCCGAGTGTTGTCGTGCTGCCAAACAGTGGTTCGCCAGCGTCAATCAGACCGTCACAGTCGAGGTCACGATACAGGTCGATAGTTACGTTGCCAATGGGCGCTTCGCCGCTACCAGCCGTTCCGCTATCGTCGTTGCCGTCTGCGTTGTTATCGAACCAAACAAGGTTGCCGAGTTGCCCCGCCGCACCTGCGTAGCTGAAATCTTGGTCAAGATTAACTGGTGCAGAGTCTGTCAACGTGATGCCAACGCCTGTGTTGTCATCGTTGTCGTCTGGGTCATACGTGTTACTCATGCCCTCCAACACGCCGTCTGAGGCGAAGTTGCTGGCTGATACGGTAACGGTGTAAGTTGTGCTGAGCGGCAGGTCGCCAAATTGGTAATTGCCGTTCTCATCTGTCGTGGTTGTCCACGTGTTGCCTTTGTCATCAGTCAATAGAACGATGACACCTTCTAACCCTTGCTCCCCAGCATCAGGTGTGTTGCCGCCAAGACCGTCGACATCGAACCAAATCGTGTCGCCGATTGTGCCGAGTGCCGTTGCAGGCTCATAGCCGAAATCTTGGTCAAGATCGACGTGGCTGCCCGTGCTGAAACTCGCCGCACTTAGGCTTGTGAAACTGATGCTGTCCGTTGTCGGTGCATCTTCATCATAAGTCGATTCTGGGTTGACATAAGATGGCAAACAAGCCTTGTCAACAACGACCACATAGTCGAAATCACTGTCGCCACCGCTGTCGTCTAGGCTCAGACCTGAGAACAGGTAGTTGCCGTTTTCGTCAGTGACGGTTGTTGCGAGCAGGACGTCTGTCCCTGGTTCGTAGGTTCCGATTGCGCCCAAATCTTGGTAGAGGTGGACACAGGCGTCTGCGATACCTGGTTCATTGTTGTCGCCGCCGCTTGTGCCTTCATCGTTTGGTCCGTTGCCGTCGCCGTCGATGTCGAGCCAAACGGTGTCACCAATCATGCCTTCTGGCGCAGTTGGTGGGTAGCTAAAGTCACGAGCGCGTTCGTGTTCGCTTGTGCCAAGCGTATAGGTTACAACGCTGTCCATCGTCAAGTCGGGGTCGAAGCTTGGCGTTGTGCTGTAGCCAGCGGGCAGGGTGGCGGTGTTGACCGTCACGGTGTAGCTGTTGGCTGGCAGATTATTGAACAGGTAGAAACCGTTCTCATCAGTTGTCGTCGTTTGCGTGCCGCCGCTGCCGTCTGTCAGCGTTACTTCAACACCTGCAAGCGGAACATCAACTGAATCTAGTGTGGCGTTGCCATCATTGGCTAAGTCGCCCCAAATTTGGTCGCCAATGCTGCTCAGGCTTGTGTTGCTAGCGGTGTAGCTGAAGTCCTGTTCGCGGTTGGTTGGGTTCGTCTCGCTGAGCGTGACTGTTGCGCCAACGTTGGCTGGCGTTCCGCCGTCTGGGTCATAGGTTGGGCTGCTGCTGAACCCTGCTGGCAAGGTCTCATCAACGACCTCAACCAGATAGCTGCCAAGTGGCAAACCAGAGAACAGATAGTTGCCGTTCTCATCCGTTGTGGTTGTGGCAATTGCGTCGCTTGCGTCTACGATGCCGTCACCGTTGATGTCGTCTGCAACGCCGTCGCCGTCTTCGTCAGCAAACAGGTTAACCGTCACATTTGGAATGCCAGGTTCGCCGCCGTCTGGGGTTGACGTGCCGCTGTTGTCCACATCATTCCAGATGGTGTCGCCGATGCTGCCTTGTGGAATGCTTTCGCTATAGCCGAAATCTTGGTCGCGAGCGTCTGGGCTGCCGCTGCTGATTGCAACTGCGCTTTGGTTTGGCGTGCCTGCTGCGCCATCGTCGTCATAGGTTTGTTCCATGCCGTCGAGGACGTTGTTTGTGTCGTTGACCCAAACAATGTAGTCTGCATCGCTGTCGCCGCCACCGTCATCAACTGGTAGACCAGAGAACAAGTATTGACCGTTTTCATCGGTCTGTGTCGTGGCGATGATAGGTTCGCCAGCGTCGTAGATGCCGTCGCCGTCAAGGTCGCGGATGAGGCTAACCGTGACGCCTGCGATGCCGCTGTCTGCGCTATCGGCCGAACCGCCAGCCCCTTGCGTCACTGCACTTGCATCATCAATCGCCGTCATCGATGGGCCGTTGCCGTCCGCATCTGTATCGAAGAACACGGTGTCGCCAATGCTGCCGACCGTGCCGCCATCATAGCCAAAGTCAACGTTTAGGAACACATCGCCAGGGCCAAGGATGATAGGTGTGGTGCTTAGGTTGTCATTTTCACCGTATGCGCCCGTTTCGGCCGAACCGAAGTGGTCAGGGTCACCTGTCTGGCTCAAGCCGTCCAGTGGCCCGCTTGCGTCAAGGCTGCTCTGGCAAACTTGAACAACGTAAGACCCTGGGGTCAAGTTGTCGAAGAAATAGTACCCTGTGTAGTCGGTGTTTTGCGTGCCAAGTGAAACTGAGTCGTCGTCACTTGTGCCATAACGGTTGTCTGCACCCGTGTTGAAGAAGCCGTCTGGGCCTGCGCTGAACAGTTCAACACAAACATTGTAGATACCAATTTCGTCAGCATCTTGCTTGCCGTCAGCATCTGTGTCATACCAAACGCGGTCGCCAAGCCCTGCGGTTGGTGACCCTGATGGGTCGTTGACATCATCAGTGGGGTTGTAGTTGTAGCCAAAGTCGGCCGTCAAGTTTTCAAGCGGTTCGCCATTGCCAATTGTGACTGAGTAGCCGTTGCCACTGTGGTCTTGGTTGCCGAAGTCGCCGCCCGTGTTGGTTGATGTCGTCGTTTGCGACATGCCGCTTGGAATGGTGCTTTCAACTACGTCAACTGAATACGTGCCGACTGGCAACTCTGGGAAGAGGTAGCCACCGTTCGCATCGGTTGTCGTCGTCATGATTGGCGTGTTGGTTGCGTCCAGCAGGATAACCGTCACGTTCGGGATGCCAGGTTCGCCGGCATCTTGGAGGCCGTCGCTGTTTTCATCAACCCAAACGTAGTTGCCGATTGCGCCGAGAATTTGCTCGAAACCAAAGTCAAACGTCAGGTCAGAGCTGTTGTCGTCTGAGCCAGTTGGAATCAACGAGCCGTGTGTGCCTGCCTCGTTTTCAATCATGCCGTTTGCGTTGGCGATAGTGAAAACAGGGGCAACTGCTGCGCCGCCCGAAAGCATGCCGTCGCTGTCAACCGCGTCGCTGCCTAGGTTGGCAGGAATCAGGCTGGCAGGTGGTGTTGGAATCTGAATTTGATATTCGTCTGGCGTGCTGTCGCCGTTTGTGTCGCTTGGCAAGCCGCAGAAGTGGTATTCGCCGAGCGATGCCGCGCTGCTGCTGGTTGTCGTGTTGTAGGTCACATCGTCGCCGCCAGCGCCAACAATACCGTCTGGGCCACCCCAAACGAGGTTAACTGCGATGCCGCCGAGACCTGTATCGGCCGAATCTTGGCGATAAGGCATGCCGCCATTGTCCATGAAGACGAAGTTACCAACACAAGCAAGTGATGTGGCGTAATCTTCAACCTCACCGTTTGAGGCAGGGCCAGTTGCGTCAAGGTCTGCATCTGTGCTGTAACGGAATCGGCTGTAGAGCGTGCTGCCCATTGTTGCGCTCGCTGGCACGGTGAAGCAATGTTCGTAGGTGCTGGCTGAGACAAACGTGCCGCTGTTGACTGCGCCTGCAATCATGCGTTCCGTTGCAGTGTCGAGCGTGCCGTCTTCATTCCAGTCGATGAAGGCAAACAGGTTTGCTGTGACATCACTCGCTGTGATGTGCAAACAAGCGGTTTCATTAGGAATGAGCGGAGTAGTGAAAACAACACCATCTTCGTCGTCGTTGCCGACGCATGTGCCAAAGGCGGCCGAGGTGTTGCCGAGCGTGTTGTCGTCCGAATCGGCCGAACCAATCGCGCTAGGCTGTCCGTCAATTTCACCGTCAACACAGTTACCAAGATAGTAGCCGCTAATCAGTTGATGGCTTGGGCCAACCCCTTCGCCAGCACCGTTGATGATGTTGGTTGGGTAGTTGTTTGTGGCTAAACCAGTTGTGTCGTCATCTGGCAAATCGCCCCAGTCATATTCAACAACAAAGCCAAAGTCGAAGCTCAAGTCATCTTGTGCGTCTGCAATTTCCGAGCCGCCGCTGCCGCTCGTATCGTTTGGCGCGTCGTCGGTGTTCATTGTGGCCAAATCGAAGATTGGACCGTTGCCGCTTGCATCGCCGTCGCTATCTAGTGCATCGTCGCCACCTTGGTCAGCGGTTACAACTGAGCCAGGTGTGGTTGGAATAACGAGTTGGTATTCATCGGCCGATGTGTCGCCATCTTGACCGTCGATAACCAAACCACAGAAGTGGTAGAGACCGTTGATGTCTGTTGTCGTTGTGTAGGTTGTGTTGTCACCTGTGGTGCTAACAAGACCGTCTGCGCCACCCCAAACGAGGTTGACTTGAACACCATTGATGCCCATATCGCCCGCGCTTTGCGTGTCGTTGAGGTCGTTGTCGTCAAAGACATAGTTACCAACGCATTGTAGCGCCTGTGCGTAATCTTCAACCTCACCGTTGGTTGCCGCGCCATAAGGCGTCAAACCACCATCCGTGCTGAGACGGAAACGACTGTAAAGTGTGTCGCTGTGGGCTGTGCTGGCTGGCACGTTGAAGCAATGTTCGTAAACACCGCCGCCAAGGTCTGTGCCGCTGTTCGCCGCAACGCCCGCTATGATTGCCTCATTTGTGTCGGTCAAGTAACCGTTGGCGTTAAGGTCTGCCCAGCCGTAAACGTTAGCCGCTTGTGCTGTTGCGGTGCTAGCGGTGACGTGAACACAGGCCGAGGTGCCTGGAACAAGTGGTGTCGCAAATACGATACCATCTTCGTCGTCGCTGCCTGTACAAGTGCCTGCACCTGTTACCATCACGCCTGCGCCTGTGTCGTCTAGGTTTGCCGAACCTGTTGCGCTTGGTTGTCCGTCGTCCTCACCGTCAACACAGTTACCAAGGTAGGTGTCGGCGATAATTTGGTGAACGGGGCCTGAACCTTCGCCGCCATCGGTGTTGTTTGTGCCGTAGCTGTTTGCACCTACACCAGCGTCGCTGTCTGGCAAGTCACCCCAGTCATATTCAACGCGGAAAGCAAAGTCAAACGCCAAATCGTCTTGTGCGTCTGCGATACCGCTGCCGCTGCCGTCGCTTGTGTCGTTTGTCGCGTCGTCAGTGTTTGTGTTCGGACCTGGCACGCTAAAGATAGGGCCAAAGCCGTTTGCGTCGCCATCGTTGTCGAGCGCGTCGTCTGCGCCTGCGTCTGTTGTAATCACATCGCCGGGGGCCGTTGGGATGTTGATTCGATATTCGTCAGCAGTTGTGTCTGCATCGCCGCCGTCTACGATAAGGCCGCAAACGTGGTAGATACCGTTGCTGTCAGTTGTGGTTGTGTGTGTGATGTTATCGGCCGATGTGCTGATCAACCCATCTGCGCCACCCCAAACGAGGTTTACGTCGATGCCGTTGAGGCCAACATCAGTTGAATGGCTGTTTTGCAGCCCGTCGCCGTTGTCGTCCCACACATAGTTACCGACACAGTAAGTGGTCAGCGCGTAATCTTCAACCTCACCGTTGGTTGCAATGCCGAAGGGGGTCAACCCGCTGTCGGTGCTGAGGCGGAAGCGGCTGTACATTGTGCCGTCATGGCTTGCGCTTGCTGGTACGGCAAAGCAATGTTCATAGACACCGCCGCCGAGATTTGTGCCGCTGTTAACGGCCACGCCTGCAATAATCGCTTCGCCTGAGTCAGTCAGAGAGCCGTTGCTGCTGAAATCAACCCAGCCAAACAGATTTGCGGCCTGAGCCGCTGCTGTTGTCGCAGTGACTGACACACAAGCTTGTTCGCCTGGAATCACAGGTGTTGTGAACACAACCCCGTCTTCATCATCGCTGCCCGTGCAGGTTCCGCCAATTGCAAGCAGAACGCCTACCGTTGAATCATCTGCGCTGGCTGTATCAATGGCGCTTGATTGGCCGTCATCTTCGGCGTCAACACAGCTACCAAGGTACATATCTTCAACGATGCGGTGGCTTGGGCCAACGCCTTCGCTTGCGCCGTCGGTGTCGTTTGTCGCATAGTTATCCGCTACAACGCCGCTGGTGTCGTCATCTGGTAAATCACCGTAGTCATATTCAACTTGGAAACCAAAGTCGAAGCTAAGGTCATCTTGGTCATCTGGCAAACCGCTGTTGCCGCTGCCGCTGCCGCTGGTATCGTTTGTCGCATCATCGGTGTTCATTGATGATAGGTCAAAGATAGGGCTTCGGCCGTTTGCGTCACCATCACTGTCAAGCGCATCGTTGCCACCTTGGTCGGCCGTTACGATGTCACTAGGGAAGGTTGGCACAGAGATTTGATACTCATCCGCGCTTGTTCCTGCATCTTGGCCGTCCAAAATCAGACCGCAGAAGTGATATTTACCGTTTGAATCGGTAGAAGTGGTGTAGGTGATATTGTCGCTGGCGGTGCTAATCACGCCGTCTGCGCCACCCCAGACGAGGTTAACCGTCAAGTTTTCAATTGGCGTATCGCCTGCGCTTTGGGTGTTGTCGCGGTCGTTGTCATCAAAAATGTAGTTACCTACACAAGAAGTTTCCAACGCATAATCTTCAACTTCACCATCTGGCTCATTGCTGACTGCTGAGTTAATCCATTCAGTACTCAAGCGGAAACGACTGTACAGTGTGCCGTCATGTGTTGAGCTGGCTGGAACGGTGAAGCAATATTCATATATGCCACCGCCCAAATCGGTCATGTGCGAGTTCGCCCGGCGGTTGTTCAGCATGCGGTCGATGCTGTCATTGTTGTCCAAATCGCCATCTGCGTTTAGATCAAGCCACGCTGAAATGCGTGCGCCCTGGGCTGCGGCTGTTTGTGCCGAGACATGGACACAAGCTTGATGGCCGGGAACGAGTGGTGTTGCAAAGACAATCCCGTCTTCATCGTCGTCGCCTGCACAGGTTCCTGTGTTTGGTGAGACGAGAGCACCTGCGTTTGCGTCATCCTGATCGGCCGAACCAGCCGCACTAGGTTGTCCGTTGGTTTCACCGTCAACACAATCCCCCAAATAGAGGTCGGTCACAAGCTGGTGCGATGGGCCTGTCCCTTCGCCGCCGTTTGTGTTGTTGGTCGGGAAGCTTACGCCTGTGCCGTCGCCGTCTGGCAAGTCGCCCCAGTCGTATTCGATAATAAAGCCAAAGTCGAAGCGTAGATCATCTTGGTCGTCTGGATACCCTTCGTAGCTGTTGTCATTAGCTGCCGTGTCGTCTGTGGTCAACGGCATTGGAACGGTGAAAACAGGGCCATTGCCGCTGCTGTCGCCGTCGCTGTCGAGCGTGTCATCGCCGCCTTGGTCGGCCGTTGTTGTGAAGCCGGGCAAGGTTGGGATTGAAATTTGATATTCGTCGTCGCCGTTGTCGCCAACGTCAGACATCAGACCGCAGAAGTGGTATTCACCGTTGCTGTCGGTTGTTGTTGCGTAGCTTCGGTTGTCACCTGTTGTGCTAAGCAGTCCGTCTGGACCACCCCAAACCAAGTTGACAGCAACGCCGTCGATGCCTAGATCACCGGCCGATTGCAAGTTGTCACGGTCGTTGTCATCATAGACATAGTTACCAACACACGCGAGACGAACCGCATAATCTTCAACTTCACCGTCTGTTGCTGTGCCTGTTGATGCCAACCCTGGCACGGTGCTAAGGCGGAAACGGCTGTAGAGCGTGCCGTTGTGTGCCGCGCTGGCAGGAACATTGAAGCAATGTTCGTAGACACCTACACCGTTTGGTGTGCCGCTGCTGGGCTGTACGTCCGCAAAAATTTGCTCGCCGCTGCCCGTGAGAGAGCCGTCGCCGTTGAAATCGAACCATGCAGAGAGGTTAGCCGCTTCGGTTTGTGTCGTGGTGGCCGTGACTTCAAGACAAGCTTGGTTGCCCGGAATAATTGGCGTGGTGAAAACGATACCGTCTTCATCATCGGTGGCGTTATCGTCACCGTCTGCATCAATTGTTGGTTGCCCGTCAATTTCTGCATCAACCGTTGCGCCAAGCATCAAATCGGGAACGATGATGTGGCGTGCTGCCAAAGCAGGGGAAATTGTGTTGGTCGTTGTAACTGGATAGGTGTAGTTAACGCCGTCAAAAGGCAAATCACCATAGTCAGTTGGGAGACCTAGCCCTTGATCCCATGTTAGATCATCGGCCGATAAAGCAATATCTGCCGTCTGCAAATAAGTCCCATAAGTTGCATCAACGCCTGACGTCTCGCCATCACTATCGGCCGCGTCATCACCGCCCTGATTGGCGATACTGGTTGAATAACCTGCTGGTGGGAAGAAGCGCAGGAAGTAGTTACCTGCGGGCAAGTCACCAAATAGATAGTAACCATCGCGCCCGTTGTGGTCTGGAGAGGTGTAGCGGAAATCGCCAACAGAATCGTTGTTTAAGTCGTAAGGTGCATCAGTGTCTGCGTTCCATAGTTCAACACGAACGCCGTTAACACCCCAAAGATTTTGTTCAGTCAACTGCTGGAGATGATCCTGACCAACGCCAGCAACATCTAGCCAAACAAAGTCACCAAGCAAAAATCTTGGCGAATCAGATACACGGATACCCACACGCAACGGTTCGGCCGCTAGCAGCGTTTCGCCACTGCCGCCACCTGTAAACCCAAATGAGTTCCACGCGATGCTACAGGCTGGATTTGATGACTTAAACTGTTGATAGGTTGCTGCGTCGTAGGCAGTTTCGCAAGATGCATCAGTTGGCGCGTCATTTGGCGCAACCATTGGCCATGTAAACTCAATCGAGCTGTCGATAGGCATTTCATAGCAGCCGCCAGCGTCGCAAAGTTCAAACTTAATCGCCTGAACTGTCCCAGGGTCATCTGGGAAGACAGTTGTCCAGTCGTCCACACAGCCTGAAATGTTGGCAATTTCTGGACGGCAAGGGTTTAGCTCTTGGCTATAGTAAACAGTGGCTGGAATGCCGCCGGGGATAACAACTGGGCCCAACATGTTAGGACGCCATTCTGACCCACGCGCTTGTGGATCGATCACGCCCGTATCGCCAATGTAGGACAAAATGTCATACAGAACGATGTCGGTCATGGGAACATTACTTGTGTTGGTGATTGCGATTTTCCAGTTAAGCTCGCCACCGGGGTAGGTTAGCCCAAGCTCTTGGAAACGGTTGTCGCGTGCGCCTTGGACCTGCTTACGAGAATCCATTGCCAAGAAGACAGAGACATCAGCGAAACCTTCGGAGCTTGGATTTTGACAGGTGAGTTCTGTTGTGTCGCCATCATTATCAAGATCGTTAACGTCTGTGTATTCAGTTGGTTGACCCTCACAGCCGTAAATATTGGTGTTAGCAGGGTTGTTGCTGAACGCAACGCCTGTATTGTGGTAGCGTCCTGGGGTGGTGTCGTCGCTGACTTGAACCCCAATTTCCATTGATACCTCATCACCGGGGGCTAGGTTGCCCGGCCATTCCCAGCGTATGGTTGTTTCGCCAGGATTAGGTGAGTCGTTGATAATGGTTTGAGTAGGGGTAACAAAGCCAGAAGCCGTGCCTACATAGCGGATGGCGCTTGGAATCAGCTCAATGCCTGCGGGCAGCACATCAACAAGAATCGGATCGATAAAGTCTTGATGGGCAACTTGGTCATTGCGGAGAGAAATGGTGAAGTCGAATTCATCACCGGGCAGATAAGGGCCTGTGTTGTTCGATTTGGTGACACGCGGGATGCTGCGTGGGTTCACGACGCGAACGGTGTTGCAGTTTTGGCCTGTTTGGAGTCCGTCTGTGGAATCGGCCGAAAAGTCAGCACAATTTTGGAACGTCGTACCTGCTGGCAAGGTTGGATCAACAATCCCCGTCACAGTTGCCGCCCATCTGTTGCTTTGCGGTGCAAGCTGACCAAAATCCCAAGCTAATGTCGTGATAAAGTCACCAGCGCCTAAGCCCAAAGATGAGACATCAACAGCGGTTGTAGCCGCATAAGGATTGCCCGGCAGTGGCTGCCAACCTGTATCATTTGTTTGATAAAAACCACTTACCGTTGCATCTTCTGCAAGCGGAACTGTGAACCGTGTTACCATGATTTCAGTTGGAATCGTGTCGGTTAACATGGCGTTGGTTAAGGTCAGGTAGCCTGAGTTACGAGCTGATACCGTGTAGGTGACAGCTTCGCCCGGCAATGCTGAAGTGACCGCACCGCTGTTCAGCTCGCTAGAACGACCGTTAAAAGTCGATGCAGAATAAGATGTTTTCCCTGTTGTGCCTTCGGCAAACGGTGGGTCAACCTCATAGTCAACGCCGATAGGGCCAAGCGGAATGTCACCAGTGATGCCATTACAATAGGCAGGCAGCGGTGTGATAGAGCCATCACAGCCTTCTGGCGTGCCTGTAACCGTCAGGGTGTTTGTCTGTGTTCCTGATGGGGCGCTGTTGTGGATAACGGTGACGCTGCGCGAGAGGCAGCCTGCTGGCGTTGCATCAGGCAGATTGGTGAATGTTAGCTGGTGTAAACCACTATCATAAGTCCAATCAACACCGTCTGTGCCTTCGGCCGTTACAAAGGTCGCTTCAGGAGGTAGCTGATCGACAAATGCAACGTTTGTTAAATTAACACCGCCTCTAGAGTCGGGGCTACATAATTCCACATTGAAGTCGATTGGGAACCCAATAATGACATCTGTATTGACGATCTCTTTGCGGGGAAACATTTCAAAAACGCCAGTTGATATAATGTCAACTGGATTTGAAGGAGATGGCCCCCCATTGTCAGCATCAAACGTTGCCGTGTTGGTGGCAAGCGTGCCGGGCAAGGTTCCTGCGGGGAACTGTGCCTCGATGCGGACGAACCCAGTGCTACCCGCTGGTAGCGGATCAACCATGTCAAACGTTATGGTGTTTGACCCTGAATCGTAGCTTGCCGTATCCACATGGGTTGGGTTTGAAGTCAATGAGACAAACTCAAGCGGGGCGGGCAGGGCATCGGTGATTTCTGCATTGAGGCAGTTTTCGCTGATACTGACACAGCGATAAGCGAGCTTGTAGGTAAATGGCTCACCTGATTCAACCTCGCTAAGGTTGCCATCAATACTTTTTGTGATTTCGAGCGTGGGGGCATTGGGCGCAGCTTGTATTTGTTGTGCGTGATAAGCTGCACCGATAATCATGCTCAGTAGTAAGCCAATTATCAAAGAACGGTGTAAGGGTCTGTCCAAGCGTTTCATACAATCGACACTCCTAGAATGTGGAAATGAATAGAAAAATAACAATAGGCATGGGACATTCTGCTCAACGAGCGCGTGATGCTAATACCTTCATATATCTGAATCGCCATCGAGACGTTTCAGCGTCGGGTTGTGTTTAGATAATAGGAGATGTGGTGAGTGCCCGTATCTACGGTTTTGCCTTGTGGCTATGATAGAAAGACATAGCTCTAGGGAGACAAAGCTGCGAATTCGGTCGAATCAATGCATCTTGATTGACGACAAAATTTTAGTTATAAAAATATCTGACAGGTTACTTCTATCATTCCTTAAAAATTGCTCCTGTGTTCACATGGTGCAAAACTGAGGTGCTGAGATATTGCGAAGAATCAAGCCAGTCGTATTGTGCAAAAGTGAGCACGAAGAATGATGACATTGAATCAATTGCGAGGGCAATATGGCGCTTAATCTTGTTAATAATCAGCAACGTTTAATTTGCGAGTTACTTTCTTCCTCAAACAGTACCATGTGTTTTGAGAGGACTGTATAGGTGAGAAGTCCTGTGAACCATATACCCTACCTCTGGTGATAAATCTGGCGTAGTACTATTTGCTTAGCTTTTATAGAGGCTAAATAAGCCGATATTTGCGGAAAACTATTTTGGAGCCGCATGACAACTCTGTAGAATGTACTTATTGAGAATTGTTTAGGTGGCTAAACGCAATCGAATAAACGATTTGGAAGGTGTTCCACAAATTGAGTTTTGTAGACGCCAATGATAAGTTAGAAGGAGACCTCTATGAACGGATTAATGATGGATTATCAGTTGACGATCGATAAGATTATCGAGCACGCCAACCGACTGTACCCAAGTAAGAAAGTCGTCACCAAACTACCTGATGGCGCATTCCATGAATACACCTATGCCGATATGTATCGGCGCGTGAAGCGGCTGGCGAAGGCGCTAACGCAATTGGGTGTCGAGCCTGGCGATCGGGTTGGTACGTTTGCATGGAACAATTATCAGCATATGGAGTTGTACTATGGGATTCCGGGGGCTGGTGCGGTTTGCCATACGTTGAATATTAGGTTGTTTCCTGATCAGCTAGAGTATGTGGTGAATCACGCGGCCGATAAGGTCATTTTTATCGATGCGAGTTTGCTGCCGCTGGTTCAGCGTGTGCAGGACAAGATTGTTGATACGGTGCAGCATTTTGTGTTGATGAACGGTTCGGCCGAAACGCCAACCACACTCCCCAATGTCATCCAATACGAGGACTTACTCGCCAGCGCCGATGATGATTTTGAATGGCGCAGCACCGATGAAAACATGGCAATGGGCCTCTGCTACACAAGCGGCACGACAGGCAATCCAAAAGGCGCACTTTATAGCCATCGTTCGATGTACATGCACACGCTTGCGCAAGGACAAGCCAACGCAATGGCGATTTGCGAGACAGATGTAGTGCTCCCCGTTGTGCCGCAGTTCCACGCGATGGCGTGGGGGTTGCCCTATGCCGTGGCGATGGCAGGGGCAAACATCATCATGCCAAACCAGCATTTGCAGGGGCCACCGCTGGCTGAAATGCTTGAAAAATACCGCGTGACCATCGCCGCAGGTGTCCCGACAATTTGGACAGCACTCTATCATGAACTCAAAGCGAATCCGCGTGATATTTCGACGATTCGTAGCCTCGTTGTGGGTGGTTCCGCGATGCCGCGTGCGCTAACCAAAGCGTATGAGAGCGAATTAGGCGTCAACGTGCTGCACGCATGGGGCATGACCGAAATGTCGCCGCTCGGAACGGTGTGCAACCTGATGAGCCATCATGAGGCGCTGGATCAAGAGGCCAAGTGGGATGTCAAAGCGGTGCAAGGGTATCCTGTGTTTGGGGTTGAAATTCGCGTGATCGATTTTGAAGGCAACGAAGTCGCTTGGGATGGCGTGCAGATTGGAGAACTACAGGTGCGAGGGGCTTGGGTGTCAAAGGCATATTTTGGGCTTGATGTGTCTGAGGATCATTTCACTGCTGACGGCTGGTTCCGCACGGGGGATGTGGTGACGATGCTGCCCGACGGCTATATGAAAATCACCGACCGCACCAAAGATTTAATCAAGAGCGGTGGTGAGTGGATCTCAACCGTTGATCTCGAAAACGAAATCATGGCGCATGCAAACGTGATTGAGGCGGCCGTTGTGGCAATTCCCGACGATCGTTGGGCTGAACGGCCGATGGCGGTCGTTGTGCCTGCACCCAACACGGACGGTGTGACGCAGGCTGACGTGATGGCACACCTGAACGGTAAGTTTGCCAAATTCTGGATGCCAGACAAAGTTGTGATTGTTGAGGCATTGCCAAAAACAAGCACGGGTAAGTTTGACAAAAAAGTTCTACGCGCCCAATACGCAGAAGGAACATTAGGCGCATAGAAGGCCGCTGGGCGATTGGGCCGATCAATAAACTTCAGAGGTTAGTTATCATCTACTCCGATTTATGCATAAAAACCTCTGAGGTTTTCATCAACAATTACTTGTGATCTGCGTAACAATATGTGTTTAACTGTGATTTGGGGAGTACTCACCGAAACTAAGGCGCGAGGTTAGGGGCCTCGCGCCAGAGCCGTATTGAGGGATAGCGGCTCTACTGTTTAGGTGTCGTCACGGACTATTCTAACCGAACTGTGTTAAAAGTGATACATCATTTCTATAAATAAAGGGCAACAAGATAATAATTCACGATCGATTCACAAGGGTGTAATAGGGGATGTAAGCTAGAGATGGAATGTTATTCTCTTAGAGGGCTTGCCTATTTTGCAGGTTGAAATACCCTCACCGAAAGTAATGCACATAGATATAGTTTGTTATACAATGTTTTTAGTGTTCCATAGTCAACATTTAGGTTGAAAGTTTTAGTTTACACAGTTGATTTGTTTAGATGTTGAAAATCAGTCTGTATTCCAAGGATAGATATAGCTTCATCACTAGCCTCTAACGGTTAGGGAGTACGTTATAACAACAGATTTTATATATTTAGAGTGTATAGCTGTTTTATGCCTCAAACATCCTAAGCAAAAGTAAGTAGCCCCTTGCTAACTTATTATTTTGCTTAGCTTTATCTAGTGAAATTCCGTAATACCTAATTTCACTAGACTAACTTATTTCTAAATCAATTACATTTTAATATTTTTGCTAGAAACGCTTTGAAGAAAGCAAGCAACTATGCAGCCAATTGCATAGGCTATCACCATACCCCTATGGCCCATTCTCTTTCCCTTCCCTACTATTATTCAGTTCATAGGTTACAGATTGCCTCCGAATTACATTTGCCTGAACTCTACCCACTTGTGGCAGAAGAACTTCAGAGTGTGTCTTTTGAAACGGTGGATGCCACCATCAGATTTGGTGATGTACCAACCAAACTAGAAGAACCGCACAGTGAGGGGGCTTTTCATCAAGCTAAACCCAATCAGTTTTTACTCCCCGTCGATGGAATTGCTTCCTACTGGGTTGAGGCAGGCAAACGCATCACAATTCAGCCTGAGCCACAGGCAACGGAAGATGAAATCCGACTGTTTTTGCTAGGATCGGTATTGGGTGCGTTGCTGCACCAACGTGGGCAGTTGATTTTACACGGGAGTGCTGTGCAGACCCCAAAAGGGGCAGTAATTTTTTGTGGTGCATCAGGGGCTGGGAAATCTACCCTAGCGGCGGCGCTGCAAAAGCGAGGCTACCCCGTTTTAGCAGATGATGTGTGCGCGATTAAGCTGGATGAAAATGGGCAACCCCATGTTGTCCCAGGTGTAAATCGCATCAAACTGTGGGCAGATGCTACTAAGAAGTTGAACCAACCTGTAGAGGGATTAAAGCGCGTGAGGCCACAGGTAGAGAAATACTCCGTGCCGCTTTCTTGCAATTGCCCGCCTGACGCGGCCCCTTTGATGATGATTTATGAGCTAAATAAAGGCAGCACGGACGAAATTTTGTGTGAGACGGTAACACGTCAGCAAAAGTTTTCGCTTTTAGGGCGTCATACTTATCGTCAGGAATATATGCGAGGATTAGGGGTGCAGGCAACCCATTTTCAACAGGTTATGAGGGTAGGTAGCCGTGTTGCTGTGCAGTCAATCACCCGTCCCCAAACGCCCTATCGACTAGATGAATTGGTTGAGATGCTCGAAAGAGATTTTAACAAATGAGCAAAATTGTTTGGCTGGCATCCTACCCTAAATTAGGCAACACGTGGTTTCGTATTTTCTTGGCCGATTATTTGAGTGGTAGCAATCGGCCGATAAATATCAACGCAACCAACATCAGCACAAGTGCTTCAAATCGCGCTTATTCTAACCACCCACCAAAGATCGCCCGCTACTAACTTAGCGTATAGTTTTTGAGAATGACAGACTGTTTAGTTACTGTCTACGCTCAAATGATAGAAAAAGAAGAATGATGATTAACATTGAACAAATCACCTTAAACAAACGCCTCGTCCGTAACGAGGACATCATAGCATCTGAAATGGATGATGAGGTCATTATGATGAGCATGGCCTATGATGCCTATTTTGCGCTTGATGCGGTTGGCAGCCGTATTTGGGAGCTTTTAGCACAACCGACAACAGGCCAAGCGATATGTGTTCAACTACTGAGTGAATACAACGTTACGCCTGAGCAATGTCAAACGCAGACGTTGGCACTGCTGCGGATTTTGGCAGGCAAAGAGCTGATTCTAGCGGCAGGTTAACAATATTTCACCTAGGGTATTTTCCAAGGGGAAGGTTAGTTAATGAGCGGTATTTACGGCATCTTTCGTAAAGATGGTGCGCCCGTTTCGGCCGAATCAATGGCCGAAATTCGCAAGCCGATTGCGTTTTGGGGGCGAGATGGGGCGGATGAATGGCGGGCCGACTGCATTGGTCTGGGTCATCTGATGCTGCACACGACGCCTGAATCTTTGCATGAGCGTTTGCCTATTGTGCATCCGCATCGGCCGAAATTAGTCATCACGGCCGATGCACGCCTAGATAACCGAGCCTCACTGTGTCGCACCTTATCCATACCGCAAGCGCAGCACGCAACCATCGGCGATAGTTTATTGATCCTGCTGGCCTATGAACGCTGGGGCAAAACGTGTGTGCATCATATTTGCGGTGATTTTGCTTTTGCTATTTGGGATGGTGAACAGCGCACGCTTTTCTGCGCCAGAGACATCACGGGGGTGCGCCCATTTTTATATTACGACAGCTCACAATTCTTTGTTTTCGCATCGGACATTCGCGGGCTGTTGGCCTGCCCACAAATTCCCCGCCGTTTACGCGAAGACCTGATTGCGGCACGTCTACAATACCTTACCGTTTTTGCTGAAAAGCGGCTGAGCTATTACGAGGGGATTGTCAAAATTCCAGCCGCCCATACGCTAACCGTTTCTGAGCAGACTGCCCATCTGAGCCAATATTGGCGACCAGAAGACGCGCCAAGCATACGCCTCGCTTCTGATGAAGCGTATGTTGAGCAAGCAACGGCACTGTTAGAGCAAGCGGTTGCGTCTCGGGTACGGTCTGCTTTTGCGATTGGCGCTCATGTTAGCAGTGGGCTGGATTCGAGCAGCGTTGCGATACTGGCCGCCCGTCATCGTTCAAGCATAAACCAGCCGCTTTATGGCTACACGCGCACGCCACCGCCTGACTCCCGCGAACTTTTGCCTGATGATGAACAGCATGATGTTGATCAGGTCTGTCAAATAGCAGGCATCACCTGTCGTGCCGAAACGTTGACCATTGAAAATAGTATTGGCCAGTGGATGCGGGACTTCACCCGCGAGCCTTATGTTGAAATGTTTGAGGAGCAGCATTTGCAGCGGATGGCGGCCGAAGATGGGGTACGTGTCTTGTTGAGTGGGTATGGTGGGGATGAGGTGTTTAGCTCGCATGGCGTCCCCTATTTTGCTGAAATGGCTTGGCGGGGGCATTGGTTAAAGCTGCATCGCCAGATTTCTCATGCGGTTAACCGCCATCCTACACCGCAAAGGCTCCGATGGATGAGACGGTATGGGCGGAAGTTATCTTATCATGTTGGACGTCCGCTACTCAGTGAACTGGTGACGCACCCGCTTTCCAGAAGCCGTAAAGATTGGATGCTTCCAACCCCTTATATTCAACCTGATTTTGCCAAACGGCATCAAGGTGCAGTCAATGCGATGAGGCCACCGCCCAGACTGATGCGGTTTGGGATCAAGGCTGACCAATGTTGGTGGCTGCATCTTGGGCATCTGACTTATCGGATGGAACATTGGGCGACGGCAGGCGCTGAACGTGGATTAACTTATCGTTACCCCCTGCTTGATCAACGCTTGCTTGAGTTTTGTCTTGGGTTACCAGCCAATCAATTTTATCAGGATGGGTGGCCGCGCCGTCTGATCAGGCGCGTACTTGACGACGTTCTCCCAGAAAATCTACTGTGGACAAAGACGAAACAGGATCCAGCCCGTATTCATACGATGCAACAAATTACGCCCCAACTATTGAACGAATTGCTTCGTAAGGCTATGACGGATGCCCCGCACCATCCAACATTGATGTGGGTTGATGTTCCGAAGTTGCAACAGGCGATTGACGCTATTCCATCTTCAGGTATCGATCCCGCAGGATTAAGTAAGATTCAAGCATTGTCGGTACTTTACCTGAACCCACATTAACTCTCGGAACATTCGGTCACAGAGTTAGAAGGGATTAGCTATATTTCAATTTCTAGAATTCTATGCTTGCGTAAAAGAACTAAAGCGTTGGCTGAGGCATAGTCAGCGTTTTTGGCCCCTGAGCTTGTTGAAGGGTACGTAAGTTTTGAATTTTTATTCAAACCCGAGTTTAGCAAACCTGAGAGTAGGGATCGTGAGAAATGCTAAATTCCAATCATAAAAGGACTGTAGATTATGAATAACATCAACAACAAAAATAAAGACCTGATACCAGAGACGTTTACATCAAAAAAGGAATGGACCTGCCCGACATTAACAGAATTGTCTATCAAGCAAACTGAATCAGCTTCGGGTGTTGGTACTTTCGAGGGCCTCTCGTTTAACATTCCCTCGTAAGCCTTAAGCAAGGATTCGTTTTCTGAGGTGTGTCATTTCAGCAGATGCGCTCGATTTGCGGCTGCAAAGCTGACAGCCGATGCAGCTTTGTCTTTGCAGAGAGCATGTGGCTTAGTCTGTCTGAAATGCACCCTCTTTTATGCCTCTATCTTAACCGTGAGAACAAAGGAATGGTCTGTTGTCTCCTACAGCAAAACATTTAGAACAAATTGCTGGTTATCATCAGCAAGCAAAACATTATCTCAATCACGCGCCGCACCCTAAGCTGCAAACGCTGGCTATCGGGTTCTATGAGAAGGCGCTAAAGTTAATCCCAAACCATTTCAACACTTTGTTTGCGCTGGCAAAAGTTTGGCATCGTTTTGGTCATACAGACAAGGCATTGGCCTACTGCAAACAAGCGTTGTCGGTTGAGCCTGATTCTGTTCACGCGCGTTTTTTACACTGTACACTACAGATTGCCATCTTGGAACAAACTGTTCAAGAGGGTGATTTGCGTTGGGAGGCGTATGAGCAGCATCTACGGGCGTTGAATCAGTGGTTGGATTCGGCCGATTTCCAAACCCTGTCCCAAGCCATAACTGTCTTGCAAACGGTATGCCCCCACTTTGTATCCTGCAAAGGCAAAGCAGAATTAACCGTACAGTCCCTTTGGGGAAAAGCTGTCTCAAAAGTACTTTCAGCGATTGAGTCCAGCCCTCACGACGCGCAAACACTACCCCCACTAACTGCCAACGAACGCATTCGAGTTGGCATTGTTTCTGAAAACTTTCGTCTCCACTCAGATTGGAAAATGCTGCTCTATGGCTGGATGAGCCAGCTAGACAGCAAGCGTTTTGCCCTTTTTGGCTACCATTTAGGCGACCAGAAGGATGAGGCTACAGCCACAGCCCGCGCCCTATGCACACGCTTTGTACAGGGTCCAAACACCTTTGACCAGTGGCAAAAGGAAATCGCGGCAGATCGGCCGCACGTGCTGATTTACCCTGAAATCGGCCTGCACAAACTGACTACCCCGTTAGCTGGCTTGCGTTTAGCCCCCGTCCAATGCACTTCTTGGGGGCATCCCCTCACAAGCGGCCTGCCTACCGTTGATTATTTTCTGAGCAGCGAGCTTGCCGAGGCCGAGAATAGTGATGCCTATTACACTGAAAAACTGGTGCGTTTGCCGTTCCTTTCAACACACTTTCAACCGCTGACTCATGAAATCCCTGAATTGGGTCGGGACGAGTTTGGCTTGCGATCTGGGGCTGTTGTCTACTTGTGCGTTCAGGCTATTGTCAAATACCAACCGCAATATGACGAGGTGCTTGCTCGCATTGCGCAAGGTGTGGAGGATAGCCAATTTGTTTTTATCTTGCGACATTGGCCTGACCCTTTGGTCAAACGCTTTGAAGCACGCTTGCAGCGGGTCTTCGTCGCGTATGGTCTTGATTATGCTCGGCATGTTGTGATACTGCCGCGTCAGACGCCTTCGCGCTACCATGCTCTGGCCCGTTCGGCCGATATTTATTTAGACAGCTTTCACTACTCTGGAGGGACGTCAACAATGGAAACGGCCGTTGGGCATGCCCTACCAGCCGTTACGCTGCCTGGACAATTTATGCGGGGTCGTCAAAGTTACGCTATTTTGCAAGGGTTGAACATGACCGAAACAATCGCCGCATCGGTAGATGACTATGTTGCGCTGGCAACAAAACTTGGCCTCGATCCGCTTTGGCGAGCATCTATTGCGCGTCAGATGCGCGAGAATCAATCGTTGGTTTATGGAGATCAACGTTGCGTTCGTGGGTTGGAACAGTTTCTTGGTGAAGCGGTTGAGCGCACCCTGACTGGCCTTACGCCCAAAGCTTGGCCAGCAGGTGTTTAGTCAGGCGATTGTCTCTCGTAGAGACGTCGCCGCTGGCGCGTCTCCGTTAAGAAAACAAGATAGTTTAATCCCTTTAATTCTTTATCTGGCCTCAGTAGGCCATTCAAATACGATGATGGAGCAAAAATATGTTTCGAGGCTTTTACGGTGTTCCCACAGACCATCGGCGTAGGGCGTTTGGGTTCATGTTAGATACATTAGCGCAAATTTTCCCGCGAGTTTATACAAATGATAACCTTATCGCGATAAATCGCGTGGCTGGTTTTTTAGAGGATGAGCGTTTTTCGACAGCGTTTAATCGTCATGCACAAACGAAACAGGAGAAAACGCTGGCGTGGCGATTGCATACACTTGTTTGGGCCGCCAATCAAGCTTTGCAGGTGTCTGGCGACTTTGTTGAATGTGGTGTTTTTCGCGGGTTTTGTTCGGCCGTCATAACAGACTACCTCACATTTGAGACAGTCGATAAACAACTCTATCTCTACGACACATTCACCGGTATTCCCGACGAAATGAACTCCGAACAACACTCCAACAGAGGGTATCATCAAGCCCTCCACGGAAACCCTGATACCGTTTATCAGCATGTAAAAACGAAGTTTGATTGTTATGAAAACGTTCACGTTGTACGTGGGATGGTCCCTGATTCTTTTCACATGGCTTGCCCAGAGCGCATCGCATTTCTTCACCTAGACATGAACACAGTCGCGTCAGAAATAGCCGCGCTTGAGGTTTTGTTTGATCGCGTCAGCTCTGGCGGTGTTATTGTGTTTGATGATTACGGGCAAATGCCTCATGTGGCGCAACATAGGGCTGAGAACGCCTATTTTGCCAAGCTAGGCTACTCAATTTTAGAGTTGCCCACAGGCCAAGGACTTTTGATCAAACGATGAGCGCTAATCAATCCCCCCTTGTTCTGATCACAGGTGGTGCAGGTTTTATTGGGGCACTCACAGGAAATTGCTTAATCAAGGCAGGCTACCGCGTTCGAGTCCTTGATATTTTGCTTGACCTGATCCACCCAACTCAGTGCCGCCCTGCGCATCTGCACCCAGCTATTGAGCTTGTGGTTGGCGATGTTTGTGATGCCGAGGTAGTGAGACAGGTTTTAGACGGCGTAAGCTACGTCTATCATTTCGCATCTCTGACGGCCACAGGGCAGTCAATGAGTCAGGTGCAGGCCTACTTTCACACAAATGTGACAGGAACGGCGACACTTTGGCAAGAAATTCAGCGCAAAGGAACGCAGATTAAAAAGGTGATTTTAGCCTCCTCACGAGCCGTCTATGGCGAAGGTCAATATGATTGTGAACAGTGCGGCGTTATTTACCCACCCTCTCGAACGGCGGTGCAGTTGCAAGCGAGAGCATGGTGGGTTGCGTGTCCACATTGCGGTCAGCAAGTGTCTGCCACGCTGACCCCAGAAGATGCGCCTATGCAGCCCGCCTCAGTTTATGGTCTCACCAAACGACTGCAAGAGGAAACTTGCCAGCTAATGGGTATGCAGTTGAATATCCCGATCGTGATTTTGCGCTACTTCAATGTGTATGGGGCGCATCAAGCGGCTTCCAATCCCTATACAGGCGTCTTGATCCATTTTCTGTCGCGTCTCCGAAGGGGTGAGCCAGCGATCCTTTTTGAGGAAGGGTTTCCTCAGAGAGATTTTATCCATGTCGATGATATTGTTGAAGCTAATTTGGCGGCGCTTACGTTGACTGATCAGAACCCCGTTGTTGTGTTGAATGTTGGGAGCGGTCAAACGGTGAGTTTGGCAGAGGTCGCTGAGAAGCTTGCTGAACAGATGGGGCAGGTTGATGCGGTTCGCTCAACGTCACACTTTCGGCTGGGCGATATATTTTGTGGTTTGGCCGATCTCCGAAACGTTAAAAATACACTCGGATTTCAACCCTCTATTTTTATCGACGAAGGCATTTTTAGATTGGTCACCGAAACCGCCACTCTCGTATAACTTAGGTTCCCCAGAAACAAAAAAAGAGCGTGATGCAAATTTTGCATCACGCTCTTTTTATTCGGCCTTCGTCAGAGACTGAGTTCGGTGTCGTCTTCTCA
>JBMZDF010000023.1:0-24151 GCA_049614105.1 Promineifilaceae bacterium (SeqCode) | reverse complement strand
TACGACTTCGACAAGCTCAGTCTACGTTATCGTCACCAACCCATTTGAAACACACTATTTATTAAGTCCCTACGGGGACTTTTTGTATTTAAGCAGATTACAAGTAGCTATTGATGAAAACCTCAGAGGTTTTTATGCACAGATCTGAGTAGACGACAACAAACCTCTGAGGTTTATTGGAGAAGGAAATCATGGACACACAGTTATTAACAAACGGCAAAATTTACACGATGGATGCGAGTCAGCCAACGGCAACGGCGGTTGCGATGCGCGATGGGAAGCTGATTGCGGTTGGCAGTGACGAGGCGATTAGGGCGCTGGGCGGTACTGAGATTGATCTGGACGGACGCTGCGTGATCCCTGGGCTGATCGACTCGCACGTCCATTTTGAAGGGTTCTCGCTTGCGCTGAGCGAGATCAACCTGCTCGACACGGAAAGTTTAGAGGTGGCAATGGCACGGATTGAGACGCGGGCAGATGCGACTAGTGAAGGGGAGTGGTTGCTTGGACGTGGCTGGACACAGGCTGATTGGGCGAGTCATCAGTTTCCAACTTCGGCCGATTTAGACAGCGTCAGCGGCCAGCATCCTGCCTATCTACGCCACCGCAGCGGACATGCAGGCTGGGTCAACTCGCGGGCGATGCGTATGGCAGGCATCGACGCCAACACGCCAGACCCCAGCGGGGGGCAAATCCAGCGTGATGCTGACGGCAACCCCACCGGAATTCTGTTTGAAACGGCGATGGAACTGGTCGCCGACCTTGTGCCACCTTACACCGAAGAACAGATTGTTCGCGCGATGCGAGAAGGGCAAGCGTACTGTTGGAAGGTAGGGCTTGTTGGTGTACATGATTTTGATGGCGTTTCCTGTTTCCAAGCGTTGCAAACGCTCCAGCGCAACGGCGAACTAGGGTTGCGAATCGTCAAAAATATCCCCAATGCACATGTTGATCATGCGATTGGCGCTGGCTTGCGCTCTGGCTTTGGCGATGAGTGGATTCGGATTGGTGGGGTCAAGATGTTTGCAGACGGGGCGCTTGGTCCGCGAACCGCATTAATGATTGAACCCTATGAAGGAGACCCAGATAATCGCGGGATGTCGGTGCTAGACAAAGAGGAGATGATGGAAATTGCGCACAAAGCGTATAAAAATCAGCTTGCGATTACGGTGCATGCCATTGGTGATCAAGCGGTTCATGACGTGATCGATATTTGTGAGTCGATTCAGACCGCTGGATATGGCACACCACCCGCCGTGCCAAATCGAATCGAGCATGTACAGATTGTCCATCCAATGGACCATCATCGTTTGGCCGAACTCGACGTGATTGCATCAATGCAGCCGATTCATGCCACATCAGACATTACGATCGCAGAGCGCAACTGGGGCAGCCGCACCAAAGATAGCTATGCATTACGCACAATGCTTGAGTCAGGCGCAACGGTGGTATTTGGGTCTGATAGCCCTGTAGAGCCGATCGAGCCGTTAATTGGCATTCACGCCGCTGTGACGCGCCAACGGGCGGACAGCACGCCAGCAGGCGGGTGGCATCCTGAGCAGGCGTTTACGATGCAGGAGGCGATTCACGCCTTTACAACGGCCGCTGCGATTACAAGCCGCCAAGAGGCACGTGCGGGATCAATCACCGTTGGCAAGCTGGCTGATTTGACGATTTTAGAAAAGGATATTTTTGAGGCGCAGGGGGCTGATATTCTGTCGGTTGGTGTTGCTGGAACCGTTGTGGGGGGCGAGTTTAAGTATCGGGCGTTTTAGACGTTGTGAGTTAAAAGTTAAAAGCGAAAAGTGGAAAGTGAAGCGTTTCATCTTTCCACTTTTAACTGAATTTGCTTAGGCATCGGCTAACGTGACGTAGATGCGTTTATTGATTTTGCCCTTGCTCTTGTATTTGGGGAGGGTGATTCGGCCGATTTCGCTCGTATTATTGACATGTGTGCCACCATCTGCCTGAAGGTCTAACCCCTCCAGCTCAATCGTCCGTATTTCAGTGATCCCTTCGGGCAGTAAATTAATCTTGGTCCGAATCAGATCGGGAATCTGGAACGCTTCCTCACGCGGTAAAATGTTCACATGAACAGGACGCGCCGCCGCAACCTCAGCATTGATCGCATTTTCAATTTCGCCCACAAACTCTTTTTTCAGCGTCTCAAACTCAAAATCCATACGTGCGGAGAGCGGCTCCATGTTGCCGCCAGTGACCTGCGCCGCATAATCACGGAAAACAGTGCCACACAGCACGTGCATCGCCGTGTGCGTCCGCATCAGCTTGTAGCGCCGCTCCCAGTCAAGCTGCCCCGTCACGATACTGCCCACCGCTGGCAACGCGCCATTGACAAAATGAACGGGCTGCCCGCCCATTTTTTTGACACGTGTCACGGCAACCGTTGCGGCATCCTGGGCGAGTGTCCCATAATCGCAGGGCTGCCCCCCGCCGCCGGGATAAAAAGCTGTGCGATCGAGCATGACACCATGCCCCATTTTTTCGTCCTCAAAGTGGGCGGTGACGGTTGCCTCAAACGTTTGAATATATGCGTCGGTGGTGTACAACAAAATGGTCATGAATACCTCAGTGGGGTTTTGCGTTAAGTGGTTAGATAGTCGGGAAGAGTGATAATTATCCGTTATCCGTTATCCGTTATCCGTTATCCGTTGTTTTTTTACTGCCGTTGGGCTGTAGCCTCTCAAATTTTCGTGGGAAGTTAGGTGGGAGCTTTCTCAGACTCGCCCCGCTTTTTTGAGAAGTTACGTCGAACTGCCCACACAAATTTGGGCAGTGTCATCATGCGCGGCAAGCGCCAAGGTTCAAGAATGAGACGATGCAGCCACTCTAGATTCAGATTTTGAACCCAGCGCGGGGCGCGTGTTGATTTGCCGACAACAAAATCGAAGGAGCCGCCAATACCAGCGGCAACGCGCACGCTGGTGAGTTGCTCACGATTCCGGGCGATCCATTTGTCTTGTTTGGGCGCACCGTAGGCCACTAGCAAAATATCGGCCGAACTGGCGTTAATCATCGCCACAATTGTCTCGTTTTCTTCCATCGCAGGCGACCCCGAATAGGTTCCAACAATTTGTAACGTGGGGTATTGGGCCTGCCAAATTTCGGCACACTCGGCCGCGACACCTGGCGCTGCGCCCAGCAGAAACAAGCGCCAACCTTCGTTTGCGGCACGTTTAGCGATATGATGGACAAGCTCGGACCCTGGCACACGTTCAGATAAAGGTTTGCCCAGTCGTTTCGCCGCCCATAGCAAGCCTGCGCCGTCTGGGATGTTGCATTCGGCCGAATTGAGCACCCGCATAAAGTCCGCATCCCGCTGCGCCTTCATCACAAATTCAGGGTTGGGCGTGCAAATTTGATGCAGCTTTGACACCTTCAACGCCGCCGCAATCCAGTCGACAACGCTATCCATGGTCACATCGTCGATGCGAACGCCAAGGATGTTTACTGAGTTAGGCATGATAAACTTGCTCCAAAATATCCAGCGTTTGAGTCGCCGCTTTGTGCCAGCTAAAGCGTTTGATATTGGTGAACCCGCGTTTGATAAGTTGCTGCCGATAGTCAGCATCAGTCGCAACATCTCGCATTGCTTGGGCGAGCTGGGGGATTGATTCGGCCGAAACCAGCCGCGCACTGTTTCCTGCTACTTCGGGAATGGAGCTATTATCGGCCGAAATCACCGCCGTCCCACACGCTTGCGCCTCCAACACGGGAAAACCAAACCCTTCAAACAACGACGGGTACACAAGTGCCGTCGCGCCTGACAACAATGCCGCTTTATCCGCATCCTCAATAAACCCCGTCAGCTTAATTCGAGCCTGAATCTCGGCTGATAGTCCTACGATTGTGGCGGTGATCTGTTCGGAGAGCCAGCCTAATTTGCCCGCCAGCACAAGCTGGTGCGGGATGTATGCCGCAATCTCGGCAAAGGCCAGCACAATGCGGGCGACATTTTTACGCGGCTGAATGGTGCTGAGAAAGAGGAAGTAAGGGGCTTGAAGGTTGAGTTTGTGTTGCACCTGTTGTAAATGCTGTGAGTCAGAGACGGGGGCTAGGTTGAGATCAAAGCTGGGATAGACGGTGGCTATTTTTTCGGCCGAAACACGATAAAAGTTGATGAGGTCTTGCTTGGTTGCGGCCGAATCAGCCAAAACAACACGACTGCGCCGCGCATTATGTTGTGTGCTCCAAGTTAACTGTCGCACCTGTGCAGCGGTATGCGCCTCTGGAAAATAGTGATAACCAAGATCATGAACAGTCGCCACGCTTTTGCCAAAATAGCTGATGGGGATTACGTGTGCAGGTGTAAAAAAGAGGTCAGGGGGACGCTGATGAAGCTCGGCCGCTAAGCGCAAATGGGTCCACAAACGGGGAAAGGGGATGACGACCGAATCGATCTGGGCTGCTGTTTGTGGCGCAATGGGCGATTGAGGCGGTTGATTATAGTAAAGTCGCAGGCGATGCCCACGCTGTTGAGCCAGCGGCAGCAATGCGCGAATCAGATGGTACGCATACGCCTCTGTTCCCGTTCGTCGGACGATGGCGGCACGGCTGGCATCAATCCCAATTAACATGACGCTTTTGGCGGTTACTGACTAAAATCTTCTAAAAAGATGTCAACAACCCAGCCCTCAGTTCCGCCTAAGGTGCGAACCTTCATCCATGTGTATCCTTCCCCTTCAACAACATCTGTGTCGTCAAGAATGGTCAGGATAGTGAGGTCATCAAGCACCTGAATTTCTTCCCCTGTTGTTGCGGGTGTGCCGCGTAGATAAACGCCTGACCCTGCTGTGCCGTTGATCTGCATACGGATGATGACGCGGGTAGGGGTCGGGGTTGGTGCGTTGGGGTCTTCAGTCGGAATAAGCGGGATCTCAACGGTGGGGGGCGCATTCTCGACAGCAACTTCTAAGGTTGTTACTGGCGTCGGTGCTGTTTCAACCACAGTCGCGTCCTCTTCCTCGGTCTCGATAAGCGTAAGCTGCTGACGATCGTAAACAAGCAGACCTACACTAAGGATAAAAAAGCTGATCCCACCTACAAGGGAAAAGGCGGCGCGACGCAAGATTGCGTCACGCTCTAGCTGATAGTAGCGTGCGCCCCCACGTTGGATGCCACGATATGCTATATAAGAAAGAATCAAGCCGATCACGGCGGCAGCAATAGGCCATGTTGTGCCAATCATAGTCGCAATTCTACCTCAGGTGACCGCACGAAAGGTGACTTCCAAACTTGTTTTTATGTTTATTTGGAGCGTGTCGAAATCGTTAAGTAGAGGCTTGCCCCAAGATAGTACACTAAAAATAGCAGCGAGGATTGAATAATCCATTGTGGTGCGTTTGGATAGAGCACCATAGCCGCAACAAACGCGATTGCCCACAGCATATTCAAGAAAAGCGTGAGCTTCTGAAAAATTTTGGTGCGCGATGGATAAAGGTACTTGATAGGCACGAAGACCAAAATGGCGCAGATAGTTAGCACAATCAAATTGGTGACTTGGCTCGTCTCAAGCAAAAATAAATACATGATGACCACATTCCAATATGAGGGAAACCCCTTGAAATAGTGATCTTCTGTTTTGGCATCGGTTTGGCAAAATTGAAAGGCGGACGTGAGCGAGATAAGCGCAATCGTGCCGATAATAAACTGCTCTGGAACCATATTTGCCATATAAAGCACAATGGTTGGCACAATAACATAGGTGAAGTAGTCAACCATGTTGTCCAGCAGCGCCCCATCAAAACCGGGGACAACTTCTTTCACACGGAAGCGGCGTGCTAGTGTGCCGTCAACAGCATCCACAAATAGGGTGACGCTCATCCACATGAAAGACAGCATCCATTGCTGTTCAAAGGCAGCTAGCATCGCTAGGATGCCAAACACAGCACCGCTGGCAGTGTACACATGGACACCCCAAGCTAGCGCTTTTTCACGACGGGTAGGTTGTTCATATAGAGTCATAATATTCTCTCTTTTGCTGCTCTATGCTGTGTCTGAAATAGTAAGGAGGTGTGCAAACTAATATAGTAGATATTAATCCCTGAGTGTAGGGGCTAATATAGCTAGAATGCGCGATTTCGATCTGAAGCTGAAAGTAGCATCTTGAGCAACATGCTGTATCAACGTGAGCATTGTAACAAAGATAGATAGGTGGGTCTAGCAAACATGGGTTAGGCTCAACTCTCGCTCAAAGTTATGTGAGCGAGATTGTCTAAACGGGATGCAGCTTGAGCCGATATGGTCGCTATACAAAAAGATGATCGTAGAGTAAATCGAGCGTTAGGTTCGGCCGAACCGTTTCGGCCGATTGAAGTGTCAACCCAGCCGCCGCCACACCCAGCCTGAGACATTCTACAACGGGCAGCGCCTCCATCAAGCCGAATATAATCGCCGATGAAATGGCGTCACCCGTGCCTGTGGCGTCCACCACCTCGTGATAGTGTGCAGGCAAATAGCCGCTTTCATGCGAACTGGCATAAGCAAAGCCAAAATCGGGAAGCGTCACGACGGCAAGCTCAACGCCCCGTTGGTGCAACTGGCGTGCTAGTTTAAGACCTCGATCGTTGACGTACTCTTCGGCCGAAACATCGACCTGACAAAGCTGCACCGCTTCCGCCTCATTCGGCACTGCCAAAACAAGCTGCTCAAGATGCGGATGCAGTTTATACGCAAGTCGCGTGGAGGCGGGGTCTGCACAAATAGGGATGTTATATTGCTCTGCTAAAAAGAGCAGCACCTGAATCGTGTGTGGTGACAAACTCCCATCAAAAAAGATGAGAACCGCATCGCGGAATAGCTGGCGCTTGCGATACAAATAGTCAGGTGTGAGATTCATCATCACCCGCGTGTCGTTCAGCGCCACCGCTAAACTGCCGTCCCCGTTCAAAATGGCAAGGTAAGATCCCGTGTTGGCATCCTCAACCACAACGACATGTTCAGTATTGACGTTGGCCGCTGTGGTTTGGGCCAGTAAGCGCCGCCCGCTGATGTCATCGCCAACGGCGGAAATCAACACGACATCTGCACCAAGCAGCCCTAGGTTTTCAGCCACGTTACGAGCCGTTCCGCCCCGTGTGTTGCGGATTTCGGCCGGATTAGAGGTGTTAGGCTCTAATCCTGTCGTCGGCTTGCCTTTTGTGTCAAGCAACATTGCGCCAATAACGAGAACATGTCCATTCATAAGTGCTCTTTTGACAAAGTCGTTTAGAGACTGCTTTGGCTTGCTATATGACGCCCGTTGCTATCATCGTCATCGGGTGGTGGCACAAAATATTGTGTGATGGTCGTTTTGAAGCGGTCGTTTAATTCGGCCGATTCTGCCAGCTCAGCCACCGTATCGGCCGATAAATTGAGCGCCTCCCCTGCTGTCACGGTTGCACCCTTGATTAATTGCTGTGTGAGCGTATCAACCTCAGCTTGCTGCACAACGAGCGTGTCATACTTAGGCAGTCTGTGAACCGTGTCCATTTTTTGTGACGCGGCAAACGAATAGTTGGTTAGCTCTAGCGCAGCGCCGACGGCAGGTTTTGCCTGAATGGTTACTGCTTCGCGCATAAATAGCTGCAAACTGGGTGTGCCTACTGATTCGCTGGCTTCGGCCGCTAACAGCGATTCATTGCGCAAAATTGATTCAAAATCGTGAATCAACTGCCAAACAAGGTCGTTGACGCGCCCACGCTGTAGGAACAGATGTCGATCGGCTGCACGTACCTGCTTTTGCTTGAGCGCAAGCTGTAGGTGCTGCTGCATCTGTTGCGTGGTTTCGTTGGGTAGGGGGGTAAAGTAGCGGGCAAGTGCATTTTTGTAACGGTCGAACAAATCGGCCGATTGCACAATAAACGCGCTTTGTGTCTCAGACAGCGTGAGTTCTTCCCCTGCCGTAATGGACGTTTCCCAAACAAGCTGACGGGACAAAATCTCAAGCTCGCCTTCTTCGACAACCAGCGTGTCAAACGAAGGAGTGGTCTTGGCGTCTGTGCCTGTTGCTGATGGGTTGGCTTGGAAGGTGACTGTTTCACGCATCCGCAGGCGCAAGCGTGTGCTTCTCCCTAATGCGCCGAGTCCTAAACGGACGAGCGTGGCGGAGGAGTTAACCACAGCTTCTAGCTCACGAACCAACTGTTCAACCAGATGATTGACCTTACCGCGTGATAAGGTTAACAGTTTTGCACCTGCGCCGCTATCGGAGCCGCCCAAAACGGTTTGCATCAGATCCTGCATCTGTTCGGCCGAAGCCTCTGGCGCGGGTAGAAAATGTTGTGCGGATGTGTTAATGAATCGGTCTGACAAAAGTCCTTGATCGATCCATTGTGCGACTTCCGTTTCCGGCCGATTGACTTCTTCGGCCGTTGAGCGCGTCGCTTCTCGGATTAGCTCCTGACTGAGTGCCGCAAGCTCTTTTTGCTCGATAACCAAGGTGTCGTACGCTTGGCTTGATAATGGCCCCGCTTTTTGCAGCGCGTAGCTATCGGAGCGATTGGTGGACCCCGTAGAAAGGGTTGCAAAGGAGGTCACCGCATCGCGCATACGCAGCTTCAAACGCGGGCTTTCTAACAGCGTGTAAAGACTCTCAGACGTGAGAGGTGAGGAGATACGCAACGCACCCTCAAACTCGCCTAACAACTGCCAAACCAGATTGTTGATTTTGTTGCGCTCTAGGCTGAGTAAGTATTTGGGCGGCGGGCTGGCGGGCGCGGCAATTTGCTGTTGTTGCCCCACCACAGCTTGAACAAGCTGCAACATTTGCTGCATCGGTAGCTGATTCGTTTGTGGGCGTCCTTCTTGGGCCAGTTTACGTTCGCGCACGGTCGAGATACCAGACGCGAGGCTGGCGATCATCTTGTCGCGAGCACGTTTCTTGGCAAGTGCCGCAAAAGTACCGTCTTCTCCCTGAGGCGATGGCGACAGCGGTGTAGGTCGCTTCTGAAAGCCCTTCCAATAGTCAACCATGACCGTGTGCATTTCGTCGGAGAGCCTCAGACTTGTGTAGCGTATATCGACTAACTCAAGCCCTAAACTGCTCAGAATTTGCTGGACACGGACTTTGAGCGTTTGCTGAATGTCAGGCTGCGGGGCCAGATCATACACTTTGTTGGGATCGAGCATTTCATCCAGCCGCTTTTGCCCAACGATGGCGCTGAGTTGTCCAATTGCGATCTTGGGTGGCAAACTGGTCCAACGATTGACGCCGTGTTTGGTGACAACTTGATAATAAGCTGCTTTGCGCACGCTTTCTTCATCAAATGTGTAACCAATTCGATCCCCGCGCGTCGATTCGCGGCGTTTGATACGAAACTGAATATGGATGTCTGTTTTGAGCGGTAGCCCCTCTTTCGTCATCAGCCCAATATCAGAGACCGTTGCCTCTTGATCGCGCAAGTCAAGAATCGCCACGATACGTTCAAACCGACGGAGCGTTCGCCTTCCGTACCCTAGAACACGTTCAAAGCGCCCGTTAATTTCAGTCACAGCAACATCGCTTTCGCTAATGTTGACATACCCTGGCCCACCAATACTCAAAAGGGGCTCATTGCGCCGCTGTTCCAAAAACCTGCGTCGATCTAAAGCCAAAGGCCATGACGTGTAAGGGCTAGGTGGAATTTGAAGGCGCGTTAAAAGGCGTTGTGCTTGGTTTGCATTGGGAAGGTCATAGAGTTTTTGCACAAGTTCAATGGTGAACACACGAGCATAATAAAACCCACCGAAAACTGCCAGCAAATGGATTAACACTCTAGGGGACGCCATTTCAACCGCAAAGTCGATTATGGGCAAAAGTGGATCAAGCAGTGGGTAATCACTAATCAGTCGCTCAACACCCACGGGAAGCCAGCCTTGCAGGTTAACCCCTTGAACCTGATGCGCGATGATCCAATACAAGAGCAAGGCTAACAAGATCGCAAAAAAGGTGAGTACAGGGAGGCCGCGTGGTCGCGTGATTTTGTTAGGAGGCGTCTGCTCAACCATTATTTCTTCTCTGCGGGAAGCAGTGAACGTAACAACCCTTCGGTTGTTGCATCCTTGATGACTTGCTCAACTTGTTCGATGATTTGGTCATAACCGGGCAAATCCTCGCGCAACTGGTCACTACCCGCTTGTTTGTACTGTTTGAGATTGTCTAACAAATCTTGCACAACAGACAATTCAGCTTTTGCAACATCTTCGGAGATTTTGCGAACGCCTCTACCAGCAAAACGCATTTTGGCAGGATCAAGCCACTTTTTCTTCCATGTGCTCAAACGGGCGTCAACAATCTCTTTAGGCAGGACGAATGGGAGTAGAAAAACGCTTTGCATGACTATCCCGCGTTTGCTAAAAAATATGTTGAGTTTTTCTGACACAATGCCTGACACTGAGGCCAACGGGGAAGTCTCTTGACCGTCTGGCCCCACCATGCTGAATAGCTCGTCCAAAGTCCGTCGCGAAATTTCCTCTGTTGCTATCTCAACCGCGCGGTCGGCGACCTGAGCATAGGGATGGATTGACTGCTCCGAGCCATCTTGCAACACGGTTTCTGCATATTTGAGTTCACGAACGGCCGAGCGATCGTAAGGATAGGGTAGGCGTGGTTCCGCAGGTGTTTCTGGGCGACGAATGTGAAACGTGACGAAAAGCTTCGTTTCAACAGCGATGCCGTTGCGGGTTGTTGCCTTCAAATCAGCGATGCGCTGATGGGGCCGCATATCATACGTCTCGCGGATTGACAGATTGCCCTGAAGCATCGTATAGCCGGGTCCTAGCGCCAAATAATATTTAGGGCCTCTGTAAACGGAGTATGCTAAATGTGTGGCGATGTCTCCCGCCTTGATCTCTGTAAAGCTGGGGGCGATGCCAGGTGCATGCCGAGCACGTCTGCGCCGCTTGTCTAGGTCTCTAAAAAGATTTTGGAGCATTAAGCGGAACGCCAAGAAGGATGTCTTGTTGCTGTCTTGGTTAAATGGCGGTGCAATATGTTTTGATGAGTAGCTGAGCGTGAGCATCAGCCCCGTCATGCCGCCAAGGAACCAAAGCAGCCCGCCACGCATGAGAAGCAGATTGCCGTGTGAATCGATCAAACTCGCCCCTGTGAGCAGCAGGAAGGTCATAAACATTGTGATGCGTGACCATGTGAGCGGCAAGATGATCAGAAAAACGATAATCAGTGCTTGTAAAAATGAGAGGATACTGGGGAAGTTACCACGCACAGATAATTGCAGGGTAATTGTTCCAAGAATCATGCCCCCTACGATTAAAAGCAGGGTCATTACAACAGGTACTCGAATCCAAGGGAGGATTAAGAGCATTGCTGAGGGGATTAATAGGAGGGTTAGAAATTCGGCCGAAATTTCCCCTTGCGGCAGCCGCAAAAATCGTGATGTTAACCAAATTAACAACACAAAACCATATGCCAATGCCCAAGGGAGCCGCTGCTGGAACGCAGCTTGATTCGACCCATCCCGTCTTTCTTGCGGATTCAATCCGCCGACACGTTTGTTCAAATTATTTCTCTAGCTGAGGAATCTATTATCCCGAATGCTGTCTACGTCATCTTGCGCAAGCGCTATCCCAGTTGAATCTGCCTACGCTTAAGATAAAATTTTGCGATCCTCGCCATAATAACAAATCCCTCTCTAATCTTGCAACTCTATTGTGAGTTTCACCCGTATTTAAACTGAATCTGCCAATCTTCTCAACCGTTTGCCCGTGATTAGACTGTTGAACAGAGAGATCTCAGCGCGTCAGAATAGAGAAACGTTCTTCGATACACCTGCTACCGTACAGACCCTCTTGGCTATAGATCGCCTTTTGCCACATTCGGGAGCGCAATCTGTCGAAACAGAGGGGCGTCTCATTGCCTCGTTGATAGAATCGTCTAAAATTAAGCAGCAAGGTATCTTTTATGTGTACTTCATTATTTAGGCGGCAGTTTCGCTCAAATTGTACTGGTAGCTGAAATTCCGCAGCAAAGGCAAACTCTTGTCTCATTCAATACTTGTTGTTGATGATGAGCCGATGGCTCGCAATTTACTTAGATTGATGTTGGTTCGTGAGGGATTTGATGTATATGAGGCTGTTGACGGTCAAGATGCATTAGACAAACTTGAACGGACTCACCCAGACTTGTTGATATTGGATGTGATGATGCCAGGTGTTGATGGCATCTCAGTTTGTCGTAAAGTGCGTGAAAAGTGTGTATTTAATACAATGCCAATCATAATGCTTAGCGCCCGTACCGATCAAGATAGTGTCGAAGAAGGTTTGGCCGCAGGTGCGACAAAGTATTTGACAAAGCCGATTTCGGCCGTTCAGCTCACGCAACACGTTTGTGAGTGTTTGCAATAGGAAAATTTTTGTGTTGTGTGGCAGCTTAAATCAAGCCCATAACGCAACTTTATGTAAGCTGTTTGGATCACTCTAGGGAACTGTGGGATCAAAAATCCGACGCTCCTAAACAACCAAAACGCTCGATTTAGGACTCGCATGATCAATATAATCACCAATGTTTTTGCCCCCATTCGCGCACTCCCAATGATAGTGCGCCGTATTATCAACGCCGCTATCTCCTTTGTTATTGGCTGGATTGGCATGGCGCTTTCTGTTGCACAAATTCTTGGGACAACCCTGCCCGACTACGGCACGGTTTATATCGTGTTTACCGTTCTCTCAATTGCAGCGGGTGTTGCTATTTGGCTCGACCACGAAAACGTGCTTGATACAAAAATATTGCCCCATTAAACGTATTTAGCGCTTGAGCTTTTATATTAGCGCAACATATTTTGCTAGGGCTATCTCAACATATCAACTGTCTAACACTTTCTGCCATAGCCAGTGCGCCAGCAGTAAGACCTAGATAATTTGATTCTTGAGATTGCCCGGCTGTTGGTTTTTGCTAGCAGAGTTAACTTCAAAAGGTAAAGAGCTGGTGTAGCAACCCAATTGTTTGCTACCTCTACGGCTCAATTTTGCCACCCCCCCCACTATTTATCATGGCTACAATTTTAGACGGAAAAGCGATTGGAAAGCGCGTTCGCGCAGAAGTGAAAGAGAAGGTTGCCGAATTGCTGGCTTCTACAGGACACGTGCCAGGGTTGGCAACTGTTTTGGTTGGCGATGATGCCGCATCTGGCTACTATGTGCGTTCTAAGCACAAAGCTTGCATCCAAGTTGGCATGCGTACCATTGGTCACGTGCTGCCCTCAACCGCAACACAGGATGAGGTTGAAGACCTCGTGCGTCAACTGTCAGAAGATGATGAGGTTGACGGTATTCTCGTACAGATGCCGCTGCCAAAAGGGCTGGACTCTAACGCAGTGATCGACGTGATTGCGCCTGTGAAAGATGTGGACGGGCTGCATATGAGCAATTTGGGTGCATTGGCCGCACGTGGTCGTAATCCCTATTTTGTGCCAGCAACCCCGCTGGGCATCATGACGCTGCTTGAAGAAACAGGTATGCAGGTGAGCGGCAAGCGGGCCGTTGTTATCGGCCGATCAAATCTCGTCGGAATGCCAATCTCCCTGCTGCTGATGAATGCCAACGCAACAGTCACCATTTGCCACAGCCGCACGCAAAATTTAGCCGATCATTTGAAAGAAGCTGATATTGTGGTTGCCGCAGTTGGTCGTGCGAACTATGTGACGGGTGATATGTTGAAACCTGGCTGCGTTGTGATTGACGTAGGCATCAACGAAATCGAAGATGCAAGCCGCAAGAAGGGGTATCGTCTTGTGGGTGATGCTGATTATGCTTCAAGCGAGGCTGTTGCTGGGTTTATCACCCCTGTTCCAGGTGGCGTTGGCCCTATGACAATTGCGTCCTTGTTGCGCAATACACTGAAAGCGGCCGAACGCCGTGCGGCGATGAAAGGCTAATTCAAACAATTGTCTGAGACGCCCCAGCGGGGCGTCTCTACTGCCTCAAATCAGACGTGAGAAGACCTGATTGCTGACAAACTGACCTTGTTCTGTAAGTTGTAAATAGCGGTCGGTTTTGCGCACAAGTCCCCAGTCGAGCAGTTGCACCAAAGTAACGCCAAAATGCTTTTCAGGGGACAGTCCAAACTTTTTCTCAAACGCAATTAAATCAAGCCCTTCTTGCAGCAGGCGCAATTGGGTGATAACGGTGTCGCCGATTTGGTCATCGGCCGATTGTGGTATCTGTTCAGCAATCGCACTGGTTAAAGGATAGCCCTTAGACGGGGAGTCATTGTCCGTGAAACAAGCGATATAACGACGGGGCTGTTTAACCACATGATAACGAATGCCATTCGCGTAGCCATGTGCGCCCGCGCCCAATCCCAGATAGTCATTGTTGCGCCAATAAGTTAGGTTGTGCTCACAGGCGCGGCCGGGCTTGGCCCAGTTCGAGATTTCGTAATGTTCGTACCCATTGGCCCCCATCTTCTCAACCGCTAGCTCGAACTGGTCGGCGGCGAGATCCCCATCGGGAGCCGCCATTGACCCATTTTTGAGCCAACGTTGCATCGGTGTGCCCGGCTCAATTGTGAGGCAGTACAGGCTGAGATGGTTGGGATCGAGGTCCAGAACCGCTTGAACGCTCTTTTCCCACGTTGCTAAGGTTTGTCCCGGCACGCCGTAGATCAGGTCGATATTAAAGTTGTCGAACCCTGTGGCACGCACAATGTCGATGGCGTTGACGACCGTTTGGAAGTTGTGCTGGCGGTCGAGCAACTGTAATTCGTTGGGGATCACGCTTTGGACGCCGAGGCTGAGCCGATTGACGCCGAGTGAGCGCATGGCGTTGAGATATTCGGCCGAAATCGTGATCGGATTGCACTCCATGCTAATCTCAGCATCGGGCGCGATCTCGAAATGAGCGTGTAACGCCTCAAAGATAATGCCCATTTCGGCTGGCGTCATGAGCGACGGCGTGCCGCCACCGAAGAAGATGGTGTGAACCGCCCGCCGCTGCCCGTCCGCACTCTGCGCAATTTCGGCCGCGAGCGCATGTGCATAATCAGTCTGTAAGTGACCGAGCGACGTATAGGTATTGAAATCGCAATAAGAACAGCGGTGGCTGCAAAAAGGGATGTGGAGGTAAAGGCTTAGGGAAGTCAAGAAATAGTGAATGAAGAATGTTGAATAATGAATATAGGAACGATTTCCATATCCGCCAGTTGTGACTAATTGTAGCAGGGGAGGGGGGAAAATGAAGAATGTTGAATAATGAATGAAGAAAGGGATGAATGTGTGTTGGTTTTTAGGAAAATGGCATTGATGAAAAATTGTCCAGCTTTTCTAAAGGGGGAAATGAAGGATGAAAAAGAGTTCGTTGTCTTCGTTTTTATCTTTATTCATCATTCAATATTCAACATTTCTTCCCTCTCTTCCTATGAATTGCAACTATGGGCTGAATCTATGCGTAAACTATAGTATGGTCCTTGGAGTAGGTCGTTATTGTGTGGAGAAAATTATGAACCGTCGAGTGTTAGGTTTTGTGTGTTTGTTGGTGGGTCTTGTGTTTGTTGGGATTCGGCCGATTTCGGCCGCAGGTGATGAAGTGATCGTGATGCAGGTTGACGGCGCGGTTCTTCAGTCGATGACCGACTATATCGGACGCGGCATTGCGCGAGCGGAAGATCAAGAGGCGGCTGCGCTGGTGATTGAGTTGGAAACGCCGGGCGGCCGCGTGGATGAGGCACTTGATATTGTGCAACTGATTCGCGGGTCGAGCGTGCCAGTAATTATGTATGTTAGCCCGTTAGGGGCCGAAGCCGCTTCCGCAGGGGCATTGATTACGATGGCGGGTCACGCAAACGCGATGGCCCCCGATACGGTTATCGGAGCCGCTTCGCCTGTAGATGCGCTGGGTGAGGATTTGGAGGAGACGATGTTTAACAAAACGGTTGAATTACTTTCGGCCGAAATGCGCGGCATTACCCAAAATCGCCCCAAAGAAGCCCGCGAACTAGCAGAAGGCATGATTGCAGAGGCACAAGCGGTTAACGCACAAGAAGCGCTTGACATTGGCCTAATCGACGCCATTGCGGTGGATGTTCCCGATCTGCTCAAGCAACTTAATGGCCTAGACGTAGTTGTTCGAGGCGAGACGAAAACGCTTGAGACAAGCAGCGTTGTGATTGCCACTTTGGAGATGACCTTGCTGGAGCGTTTGCAACAAGTTTTGCTCAATACACAGCTTGTTGGCATTTTGATCGCCGCTGGCTCGGTTGCAATCTATGCAGAATTGAAAACGCCAGGCGGCTACGTGCTGGGTGGCATAGGCGTCATTTGCTTAGGGCTGGCCTTTTATGCGGCTGGGCAACTGCCGATCAACTGGTTTGGCGCAGGGCTGATCGTGACCGCTTTTGTTTTATTTATTTTAGAAACGCAAACGCCGACCTTTGGCATTTTGACCCTGATTGGGTCGATTGCGCTTGTGTTTGGCTTGGTCGTTCTTTTCCAAACGGATGAAGCACCTGCATCGATGCAAATTCCGCTGTGGAGCGCGATAGGGATTGCTGCACCAACGGCGCTGCTTTTCTTTGGCATTAGTTTTGCAATGGCGAAAACGCTGCGTCAACAGCCTTTGACAGGACGGCGCGGCATGTTGGGCAAGAAAGGCGTTGTCCGCAAAGGGTTCAAGCCATTCGGGACGCAGTTCAAAGGGACAGTGCTTACCAACGGCGAACTGTGGGCTGCGGTGGCGGATGAGGCGCTTTCGGCCGAAACACCCGTCACCATCCAAGGCTTTAACGGATTAACGGTGATTGTGAAGTCAGTTAATTCCTAAGTGGGTCACAAACAGTTTCGATCAATAATCAGACGCCCCAGCGGGGCGTCTCTACAGGTTAACGTCGCCGTTAGAAAAACTGAACAATTTTTCGTCAATAATCACTTGTGATCTACTTGCTTGCCCTCGCATGTGAATAAAATTGCTGAGGTTTCTGTCAATTGCAGCTTTGTCCCTTCTGGATGCCTTCTTTGTCCAAATCCTCTAAAATCTCCCTATGAATCAAAATCGCATCAACAAAGTAGCTACTGCCCTGCGTGAGCAAGGGCTTGACTGGATGGCACTTGTGCCAAGCCCCAGCATGATTTATCTGTCGGGCATTCACACACATATGAGCGAACGGCCTATTGTGATGTTTGTGTCTAAAACAGGCGAGACAGGCATCATTATTCCTGCGCTAGAGGCTATGAAAGCTGAATCGGCCGGAATTGCAAGTGAGCACATTTTTGCTTGGACCGATCAGCAAGGGTATCACGGCGCATTTGCCCAAGCCGCACAGGTTTTGGGGCTGAATCAGGCAAAAATTGGGGTTGAGGCGCTCAAGATGCGCGTGTTGGAAAACGACATGCTGGTTGAGATGGGGCGTGCAACGGTGTCTCATGCGGATAATCTCATGGACACAATTCGTTTGAGCAAAGATGCAGATGAGATTGCTGCGATGCAAAAAGCGGTTGATGTGGCCGAGGCGGCAATGGCAAGATTTTTGCCAACGATTCGCATCGGGATGAGCGAAAAAGAGCTGGCGATGAGTCTCACCCAGATGTTGCTTGATGCAGGTGGGGACAGTATGGCGTTTGGCCCGATTGTTTCGGCCGGACCAGACAACACAGCGTCACCGCATGCTGTGCCGACCGATCGGCCGATTGAAGCAGGCGATCTGCTCATCTTGGATTGGGGCGTTTATGTGGGGGATTATGTCTCGGACATTACGCGCACGTATGCAGTGGGGGAAATTTCGGCCGAATGTCGCAAAATATACGAGACGGTTAAAGCGTCTAATGCGGCGGGTGTTGCCGCTTCTCGGCCGAATGTGACAGGTGAGGAAATCGACAAAGCCTCTCGTGATGTCATTGACCAAGCTGGTTACGGCGACTACTTTATCCATCGCACGGGGCATGGGCTTGGCATGGAGGCACATGAAGCCCCCTCACTTGTCGAGGGCAATAACAACCCGCTGCCTGTTGGCGCTGCGTTTACGGTAGAACCTGGTATCTACATCGCAGGCATCGGCGGTGTCCGCATCGAGGACGATATTATTCTCACCGAAGATGGACATATTTGCCTCACCTCAATTTCTCGTGAGCTGACAACGGTGGGCGTTAGTAAATAGAGACAGTAGTAACTGAAAGCACCGTAGCAACGATGAAAGTTATAATCAATATCGTCCAGAGGAAAAAGGATAAGTTGCGCCAATTGATAAGACTTTCGCGCATCCTTTTCGGAACAGATGGAAGCGTTTTCTGGAGGTCTCGTGCTAGCTCCAAAGCGTTTTCCTGACGTTTTTGCTGTTGAAATGACAAGGCCCGTTGGGTCGATCTTGGTAATTCTTTTAAGTCTGGACGCACAATAGGCTGCAACTTGCCTTGCAGAACATTCTCTAATGTGTCTAGACCACTTTGTGAGGAGGTTATAAACGGCGCATGCCCTGTGAGCATTTCATACATGATTGAACCGATGCCGTACACGTCTGTTGCGTAACTTGCTTTTGGCACAGCTTGTAATAGCTCTGGTGCTGTATAAGAATAGGGCAACGTCCGTGGATTCCAGTCCGCAATGGGGTGGCCTTTGTCTGCGGGAGCAAGTAACCCTAGATCCAATAAAGTTAAACGGGGTACATCTGCTTTATCAAGTGAAATGAAAACCGCTTCGGGGTACAAGGCTAGATGTAGCCGATTGTGCTGATGCAGAAAACCGACCACATCTGCTAAACTTAAACCGATCCAGCCCGCGTGTTTGAACCACGGCTGCGGGTTTTTGAATAACATAGCACGCAGCAGATCCCCAGATATATGCTTGAATACACAATAATATTTTGTACGTTGGCTTACCGCTGTTTTGCCATACGCGAGCGATGTATCTCGGTGTGCTGGCAAAATTGACGGCAGGAGCGGATAGTCTATTTTTTGCTCGCGCAAGTGCCACAAGAACTCTGCCTCTCTTTTCAGCTTTGCATGAAATCCATCATGTGAAATTTTCAGCAGCACTTTTTCTGTGCCACGCTGAGCCTCATAGACAATTGCCGAACGCAGTGTTGAGATAGGGCGAATAATTTCCAAATCGCCAAATGGTTCTCCATATCCCATTATTTCAGACATATGCCCAATTGGACATTCTATACGTTGACACCATAGATTTTGGCTGGTTGATACCTTCTCACATATGGGACAAATTTGTTTCATTCAATACCTCCCGAATCCTTATTACATACCTTTGCAAAATGTACAAAGTAGCTAGCTGCTGAGTGCTGGTAGACTAACCGACAATAACTGATAGATGCAGAAACAGATCCAAATTTCAGAGAATCTGTACAAGACTGTTTTTGCAAAGTGTGGTTACGGTATTATGAATCTGTCAGTTCAGCTCGGTTGCACTACTAGTGAGGAAAAGAACGTCTGACTAGCTAACTTCTTTGCTCGCCACGCTTTGCTTGCGGTTTGTCCATCTTATGAAGTACAGGGGGAAGTGTATCTAAATGAGATAGGCTTGCAAATAGCAAAGACTTGGCAATTTCGATAGAATAGGTCGCAAGTTTATAGAGATCTATCATCAATAGAAAAATTGCTGGTTATTTGCTACCTTGCGGACAAACCCGCATGCGGGGTAGCGTGCAATTGTTATTTATGGGAATGTTTGGAGAATTTTGCTTTAGTTTGGAGGAATTATGTCGGAAGTGAAGTATATCGATCGTCCACCACGGATTCAGCCGGAACTGCCCTCTGGAGTAGTCCGTATTCCTAAGCCACCATCAACAAACAGACGTCAACCTTCAATATGGCAGGCTGCACTGCCTATGGTGACGATTATCGGCTATTTGGCTCTTACCCTGTTTGGAGGTAGGCGAAGCGTGTGGTTGATGATTCCTATGGGAATGTCTGTGATAGCCTCAGTTGGAATGGCTATTTTTAATAGACAAGCGGCTAAAGAGGAAGAAGAAAAGCAAAAAGAGGCCTATGCCAATCGGTTGCTTGAGCTGCGGCGAGATATGCTGCGAGAGCATGATCAACAAAGGCTCTTTTATCAGTATAACTTTTTGAATTCTGCTGAATCAATACAATTGGCACTTGCTGCAAAAAGTCGAGTGCGGGATTCTGATGTGCTTCCGACGCAACGGCTTTGGGAGCGTCGTGTCTCTGATCCAGACTTTTGCGAGATCCGTTTGGGTGTCGGATCTAGACCTTCAACCGTTTCCTACAAATTTGATGGCGACGACATTGATGATCCACAAACGCGCTTAGCTGTCCGCTTGATGGAAGATTCCCAATATGTACACGATGTGCCGATTTCAATTCCGTTACGGGGCAGACCGTCAGATTCTCCTACTGAACCTGCTAAGAAGGTATCTCCACGCCATGCAATTGGTATCACAGGGGAGAGCGCTTACAACGTTGATGCTTTTGTCTCATCTGTCTTACTAAATTTTGTAACATTGCAATCACCACATGATACGCAACTGTTGGTGTTGAGCGGGGCGCAAAGCGCAATAAAATGGCGTTGGGTTCGGAATTTGCCACACTCTCAGGCGATTCGTTCTCATGAAGCGATTTGTATTGAAGATGAAGCAGATCGTAAGAAGCTGGAGAAAGAGGATAGCAAAGTCTACGGCTTTTTGAAGGCGTTACGCAATCGACTTAATGAACGGCAACTGCGTTTGCGAGATAAAGACTCCACTGATCCGACGCTGCCATTTTTATTGGTTGTCGCCGACTTGTCCGGTGAGTTTGCAGCGGACACACGAATACGAGATTTAGAAACAGATCCAGGTATTTCTCTGCTGATGCAGACTGGGATGACGCTGGGCGCAGCTATTCTATTCATAACGAACTCTGTTGATGAGATCCCCAGCGGGTGCAAGACCGTGATTGAGATTACGGCAAACAATGATGAGGAAGCGATAAAAACGTCCATCATGTTTCGATATGCAGAAACAGGGGTGAACTCTCCAAGATATTTAGGGCAAGCGGATGTTGTAGAAGATCCGCGCAGGCTACAACAATTTACAAACGCCCTGCAATCGCTTTCTGTCCGTAAAAGCTATGGTGCAAGTTTGCCGCGTTCCGTGCATCTCATGGATATGATGAAGGCAAAAACGATCGCAGAATTGCGGGAGTCAACGCGCAAACGCTGGGACGATTCTATTCAAGCGGATCAGGCGGATTGGTTGAAATCTACTTTGGGCATGTTGTCTGGTGGCGATTATCGGACGCTTAAGTTTGCGGCCGATGCAGACGGTGTGCATGGGATGGTTGCTGGTAGTACGGGGTCGGGTAAGTCTGAACTCCTTATGACAATGATTTTGTCGCTGGCCTTGAATTACGATCCACGAATCGTCAATTTTGTGCTTGTCGATTACAAGGGTGGTGGCGCATTTGAACCCCTGAAAAAGCTGCCTCACGTTGTGGATGTGGTTACCAACTTGGGTGAATCGGCCGTTATGCGTATGTTTGCCGCAGTGCAAGCTGAGCTTAATCGGCGTTCGAGTCTGAACACCAATAGAAGCGTCAAACACATCGTTGAGTATCGAGAAAAAGGTTTACACACACGCTACCCCGCGCCATACCCTCATTTATTCATTTTTATTGATGAATTTGCGGAAATGATGCAGTCTAATCCAGAGTTCAAGGCACAGTTAAATAGCATTACACGTCTTGGGCGAGCGATTGGGGTGACGCTGATTTTGGCGGCACAAAGACCAACAGGCGTGACGGATCAAATGCGGGCGAATATCAAATTCCGCATCGCGTTGCGTGTAGAGACGCCCGAAGAAAGTTCAGAAATTCTGCGACGACGTGACGCGGCATACCTTCCAACGGGGATGCCAGGGCGCGGGTATTTGCAGGTGGGAAATGAAAGCGTTGAGTTGATCCAGATTGCATGGTCTGGTGCAAATTATATTGGAGAACAGGAAAAGATTGAGCCAAAGGTGGTTTGGAAAAATCGGCCGAAATCAAAACCCAAACAGCTTTCATCTGAACCTAGGCGCGTATTTGAAGAAGTTGTTGACATGTTGGGGTCACTGGCCGAAGATGTTTCCACCCCACAACGCAAGCCATGGCCCGATTTCCTGCCTGTGCGTTTGTCTCTGCAAACCCTGTTAGATATGCATGACATTGACACAGAATTATTAGGCGATGATATACGTTTCGCAGGGATCGACCAAGCGGTACAAGAGCGTCAATCACCACTTAACCCCTACCTGCGGGCTTGGGCTAACGATGAACGTAGCGAGTGGGTGTCAATCAATTGGAAAGATGAGTCGATGCGGGCGGTTGTAGGTCTTGTTGATAATCCTTATCAACGTGCTCAATTTCCGCTGTTGATCGATTTTAGACGTGGACATGCCGTTATTTTTGGGGCATCTGGATGGGGAAAGACAACGTTTCTTAGAACGACGTTGATGACGTTGGCCGCCACGCATAGCCCTGCTGAATTGCATGCCTACATTTTGGACTTTGGTGGGCGTCAGCTTCAAATATTGAAGGATTTGCCGCACGTTGGCGATGTGATTGCCTCAGATCGGGAAGAACAGGTTAAGCGGCTGTTGCGTAGCCTGACGACGAAACTTGAGCAACGCAAAATACTGCTTGGCGAGTTGGGTATGAACCAATGGTCGTTTAACGCCGAGCAGACGGACGCTGCCAAGCGATTGCCCTCGATTCTGCTTTTGATTGATAATTATGCAGAATTTAAGGAAAGTTTTGAACATTTGCGCGATCAAATGATTTCGATTGCGCGTGAGGGGCGTGCGTTTGGCATCCATATGATTGTTTCGGCCGAATTGCCAAATGCGGTTGATAGCAAATTGTACGGCCTGCTGACAGAGAGAATGACGCTAAAATTGTCAGATCCAACCGAGTATGGCGGGATTGTCGGGCGTGGCGCACGAACGCTTGATGAACTAGAAGGCCGAGGGTTTGTCAAAGTCGGCAAACGCGCCCTAGAGTTCCAGACGGCCCTCCCTGTGGGGTCCCAAGCTGATTTAGACCTAGACGCAAACCACAATCGCAAATTGCGGCTGTTGATTGGCTCGTTTAATAACGCGGCTGAAAACCTACCCGAACAGAGCTTGCCAAAAGAGATCGAGACGCTTAAAACGCTTATCTCGCTGGACGAATTGCTCAAAAAGCAACCTGCCACGGCATCGTCTCGTATTCAACCGCTTATCGGTATCGATGACTTTACACTACAAGCATGGCCGCTGAAGTTGTCTGTGGATGGGCCGCAATGCCTCGTTTTGGGGCTGCCTTTTACAGGCAAAACAACCTTGTTGCGTACGTTCGGGCTTTCTTTAGCTGCACAATATTCTCCAGAACAGGCGCGTTTGATTTTGATCGATTTTCAACATCGTTTAATCGATCATGATGGCGAGCGGCTGTTGAGCGAATTGCCGCACGTTTTGACCGCGCTAACAACGCCAGAGAAGCTGCCGCATTTGGTGAAGCAACTTGAAAACGAGTGTGAGTACAATGCTTCATTGAGCAAGCAGGACCGTCGTCCGTTATTTATTTTGATTGATAATTATTTGAGCTTTGTGGAAGAAGCCGACAATGATTCGATCGGCTCGTTGGCAAAACTTGAGCGTCAGTTTGGGAGCGTTTGTTTACATTTCTTGATTGCGGGTTCCCCTGATGTCACTCGTTCCCCTGATCCACTGCGTCGTCAGATTCAAAACTCTCGTCTTGGTTTTGCACTCGATACTGATTCGGTTGATCGATTAAACGGCCGAATCCCAGGTGCTTTACGTTCGGCCGAAGCGCCCCTTGGTCGCGGGTTTATAGTCAAAACAGGACGCACCAGAATGCTACAGTTTGCCACACCCTATAAACAGGATGAATCGCTTGAAGCAGATTTAGATCGCTGGGTTCAACACACAATCGCACAGTATCCTGGGCAGAAGGCGATGTGGGAAACGATTGTGCCTGAAGAAGAGGAAGAAGAGCCTGTTGAGGCGGAACAAGACTCTAACGTGTCAAAAGAAGAGGAACCCGCCGAGGCCCCTCGGCAATATATACCGGGTAAAACAATTCCGAAGGGTGTTGACGTTGGGCGTCTGCGACAGTTAGTCGCCGATACAATGCGCATAGATGTGAGTTTGACTGCGGCTATGCAGGATATTGATATTTACAACACAGCGGTTGATAAAGGCTTTATTGAGCCTCCCACATCGTAAGGAGTATCCCATGCC
>JBMZDF010000022.1:0-24484 GCA_049614105.1 Promineifilaceae bacterium (SeqCode) | reverse complement strand
CGACTTCGGCAAGCTCAGTCTACGTTATCGTCACCAACCCATTTGAAACACACCCGTAATAAATAGAGAATGCTGTCGATCTCACATCATTCCCAAATCCCCATTCACTTCGTTTTCTATGATAGACACAAACCACTCGCCTCAACTTAATCTTGTGCTGGCACTTTCTGGCGGCGGAACGCGAGGCTATGCACATGTTGGCGTGTTGCAGGCGCTTGAGGAAGCTGCGATTCCGATTGATGGGATCGCTGGGTGCAGCGCGGGCGGCATGATTGGCGGCATGTATGCGGCTGGGTTTACGCCTGATGAGCTAGCGGCCGAAGTTCGTTACATCACATCGATACGCGGTATGATTCGCTCGTTTGCACCCAGTTTTGGGCGCGGGCAACGGTTGAGTGACCAGTTTCGAGTCGACTATCGCTTTCGTGAAAACCTGAGCAAATATATTGGTCCAGAGCTAACGTTTGATCAGCTACGTCTCCCTTTTGCGGTCAATGTTGTCTGTCTAACCCATTATGATGAGGTCATGCTGAACAGCGGGTCAGTTGCTGACGCGGTGCGGGCAACTGTTTCCGTGCCAGGTATGTTTAACGCGGTTGAGGTTGGCGACTGTCGTTATGTGGATGGGGGCGTCATAAACAATGTGCCAACCAACATCGCACGGGCGATGGGCGGCAAGTTTGTGGTTGCGGTTGATGTGGGCGATGGGCATTTAGGCCCAAACGCCCGTCATGAAACTGACGCCTTCATGGGATCAAAAACCATGAAGGATTTACTGGATACGGTCAATTTGCTGACATCACGTTTTACAAAGCTGTCTTTGGCACAGTCGCCGCCTGACTTTATGATTCGGCCGAAATTACCTAAACGCAGCTTCCCGCTCTCTGACTTCACCCAAGTTGACGCCCTTATCCAAGCAGGCTATGAAGCAGGGCAAGCGGCGGCCCAAACGCTGCGAGCCAAATTGAATCTTTAGGCTGAATACCCCAGACGAAACGGCAACGAAAATGGGTTTAACTGCACCTGTTGGAGGTGGTTAAGCCCCGTCAGAAAGCTATAACCAGCCAGCCCAACTGCACGTCGGCTGTGGCTAGCCGCCATACGTTTCGACCAGTGGTTTGCGTAGCGCATTTGCTCAAAATAGCCTACCACACCAAAACGCAGCCAAATCAATTCACTTGTCCAATCGGCTGGATTAACCCCAATCATATCCGCAACACTATTTCCAAGGCAGTAGCGCATCATGGCGTGCGGGTGGTTTTTTAGCGGCCTTGGCATGCTGGACTCCAGCATGTCAAGAATCGTGAGGGTTAGATGCTGCCCCTCTGGACTAGGCGCAAAATGCCGTTCAGTGATGACTTTAGCCAATGCCTCTGCGTCGGCTCGGTCGTTAGGAATGAGCGCGGAACCGATGCCAAGAAAGTGGCCAACCACAGACCAGAGATGGATAAACGCCTCTTTTTCGTCTGGGGTGAGCATGATGCCGATACAGGCCAACCCATCAAGAACGTGAACTGAAAAGGCCAACATCGTGCCGGCCATATCTTCCTGATTGATTGGCGTACCCCACTCATTGTCCCAAATGTCCGCATGGTTGTCTGCATGAACGATGTGATGGCGCACCATCCCATGAACTAGCCGCACTTTCTGCGCCGATCGAATAGCACGCCCCTGTGGCTCAAATCCGTTTGGCCCCATCACGTCAAACACAAAGCGGCCTGTTTCAGACAATCGCTGATGGACATGCTTTGGCTTTGCCATGCGTTCCGTAAGCATGAGCACCTGCACCCCTTTTTTCGCGGCGTAGGTCGCGGGGAGCGCTGCATACATCAGCATGAGGCCAATTTCGATGTTGTACAGTTGATAAATTTGTTGGGCGGTAGCCAGCTTCTGCGGATCGGCAAAGGGAGGAAGCTGAGCCGTGTCGTTGAAATAGGCTTGAATGGCGGGGGGTAGTTCGGCCGAAATCGGATCATCATTGCGTACAATCGTTTTAAGCAACTGACTCACCTGCCGCATACTGCCTTTACGCATTTCGGCCGAAAGAACATCATCAACCAGCGGGTCACCAACCTCCCGCAAGGGGTCAAGAACTGTGTCACTCCACTCACTTTTTCTCATCAATGCATTATAGCAATTGTAAAGTAGGCAACACTAGATTAATGATTGTTTGATGAGTCGTCAGCTTGTGAACACGCCAGAAAATCAGCCATTTTGATAAACAGCAAGCAGATCACGAGCCGCACGAATGCCCGTTTCGTATGCACCATGAACGGTTGCGTAATAAGCAGGATGGGTTGCTTCACCTGCAAAAAACAGACGCTCATTGACAGACGCACGCAATCGTTCGCGGTCGCCAGCCTGTTGTCCAACTTGGTTGAAAGAGTAGCCGCCGCGTGAAAATGGATCTGCTTGCCATCTGCTGCGCGTGTACGCAAGCGGGGCTGGGATGTCGCCAAATTCGCTGCCAAACATACGCGCCATCACTTCAACCGTGCGTTCCAACAGCGTGCCGTCGCTCATTTCATTAACAAAACGCGCCCGTTTGCCCGAATGGAACACACAAATCACTGGCTCACCCGAATAATAGCCGTGATTGAGCCATCCCTGAAACAGTGCGGGGTCACCATCGGCCGCGCGGCTAAGATAGTTGAAACGCTGCCGATTTTGCGGCCAGTAGAATTTGTCAAAGCGCATCCACAGCTTTTCGTAGCTTCCAAACCCAATTCGGCCGATTGCCGCCACCTTCTCCGCTGGCAATGCGGGTTCAAACGCAATCACATCTGCCTTCAAAATGCTCAGGGGAACGGTCACAATGACGTGACTGCCTGAAAACGTACCCGCCTGCGTTGCCACTTGAACACCTGACTCCGTGTAAATAATGCGCTCAACAACAACCCCCGTCCGAATATCTAACGTGTCTGCGAGACGATCGGTCATGCCGTTGTAGCCGCCCCCGTAAACGAGCAAATCATCGCCAGGCAGTTTGACGTAGCCATCGAGCGTCGCGTCGATCAGTTCCCAATCGGAGGCATCCGAGAATTGGCTGCGTACGACTGACCAGTAGGTGGCTCCCGCCTGCGTCGCGGCACTCATGTTTTCAGGCAGCGGTAGCCCATGTTCAAGTAGCTGTTTGAGCGATTTAATCTCAGCGGGCAGCGGGTGCAAAAGGGAATTTCCAACGACTGAAAACGCAGCTTGCGCGTGTTCTTGCCCTTTGCCATATGCGGCCATGTCGCTGAGCGGCGTGCCGTCTGCTTCATAGGCTTGGACGGCCGTGCCGCTGCGATTCAGAAAATCGGTTGCGCCATATTGAACGCCTAGCTGATCGGCCAGCGGGGTGAGCGGGTTGCCGATCGGCCCATGAATCCATGATGCGCCGAGATCGGCCGAAACGCCCAGCGATCGATCGGTGTGCGTGCGTCCGCCGATGCGTTCGCGTGCCTCCAAACAGACCGTTTTAATCCCTGCATCCTGCAATGTTTTTGCGGCCATAATGCCCGCCATACCTGCACCAATCACGATCACTTGCTTGTTACTCATAGTTGTGTGATTCTATTGGATAGAGGTCACGATGAAAAGAAAGTTAACTGCACTTGAATTGACGCGCCTTGAGACAGAGCGCAACATTTGGCTGGCAACGATACGCTCCAATGGGCGACCCCATTTGGTTCCGATTTGGTTTATTTGGCATGAAGCCTGCTTATTTTTGGGAATGAAGGGGAAAAGCGTGAAGGCGCGTAATCTGCAACAGAATCCTAATGTGTCATTGGCGCTAGAGGATGGATCGAACGTGGTGATTTGCGAGGGTTCGGCCGAAACTTACCCCCAACCTTGGTCGGCCGAATTGCTAGCCAAGTTCAAAGCAAAATACGATTGGGATATTCCAGGCGATCCAGATGGATATGGTCTAATCGTCAAGATCAAACCGCGAAAGTGGATGATGTGGGGAGCGGAAGACGAGGATGAAGGATAAACGGTTAAAACCTACGTTTTCCTTGTGCTCGTTGTGATTTATTCGGCCGATTTTTAGAGCAAAGACAAAAACGTGAGCAGGAGTCCTGCAATCGCAACAAGCTGACCGATCAGGAGCACGCGCCACATCGCGGCACGTGCTAAGCGTGCGCCAAAAATGGCGGTTGCCGTTTGTCCCATGCCAAGACCCAGCAGCCAGATGCCGTCTTGCGTTGCTTGTGGTGCGCTTTGGAACATTAAGCTGAAAATGCTGCCTAAAACGCCGCCGATAATCAGTCCAACGACTGTTAAAATGATAAATGGAGAGACGAAACGAGAACTTGTTGTGTGCGAACCTGTAGAAACCATTTGTATACTCCTATGGAATCGGTTCAGGTAGTTCTGTATCTAACTACCCTTCCATGCTGTAACCTGACTTACTGCTGTTATAGAACCACTATAACCTAATAGAGAGTATACATTTGGGATAAATACAAATCTGAACGCTAAATTTACGCCTAACCTGCGTTTTGCATCGTTTACCTACGGTGAACTGTCAGAAGGGTCGTTTGAATGTCGGGAGACTTGCCAAAACCTCCTTTGGCAAGCTCAACGTGCGTCAGGTTAGCGTTTAGAGCTTACACAGCCCCCTCTATCGATAGCCCTCTGTGGCTACGCTTTCACGAGCAACTAGCGAAACCTCAACCACATCAACTCCAAACGAGTGACCTTCGGCCGTTAGCGTGATGTTGTGAATACGGACGGGGCGGATGCCTTCCTGTCCTAATGTTGCCAAAATGTTAGGCGACTCAAAAAACGCGATTTCACCCAAACGGGGGACAAGTCGATGTTCATTGAGACTAACGGGCCAGCCACAGCGCGAACAAATAATCGGGGCCGTATTGTCCAACCCTTCAACGGGTGCATAGTAGCCCTGCTCCCACGCAAATTGCTCACCTTGTGCCGTTTCATATTCAATACGCACGGTAAGCGGGCATTCAAACCCTTCGCTGCCGCAGACATACAAACTTTGTTCGACAACACGTAGACCAATCAACAACCGTAGATCAGAGTAGGCAACCACGTTTTGACTAATCTCTTGGCGCAAATCGTTTCGTGCATTACCTTCCCCAACGCGGCGGAAGCTCAGCGTCGGTTCGCCTCCTGCGTTGTTAATTTCAGTTGCACCTGTTGGTTGATCGTCACGTTCCACCACCCAAGCCAGCGGAATCCAGCCGTCAAACCCATCAGAGAAGTCGCCGTTCTGGATTAAATTGCGGTCAGGGCTTAGCGGCCCGCTCAATATGCCTTCGCGCACAGTGGCGCGTTGATCGACCGTTAGGTTGAGGGTGGATTCGGCCGAACTTAACTGCCCTTCACCCGCCAACACAGCCAGTTCAACCATATCACGGTTTGCCTGAACCGAGTAAGCCCCCGCGCCGACCGCTTGGGCCTGACTTCCATCTGGCAATTCAACGTAGACAATGACGGGCTGGGCATCGGCCGATTCAACAGGCAAACTAACGCGGATACGCCCCTTGCGCAAAGTTAAAAACAGATGCGGTTGCAATGTGCTGCTCTTGAAACGAGCTTGATAAGCGCGGTCAACACGTACATCTGTGTTGCCCAAGGCTTGGATACGAGCAAGCAGTTCACCTGATTCTGGTTCAACAATTTGAAATAAACCCGTTTCGGCTTCCCCCGTCGTCACAAGCCGTGCCGGCGGATCATACTCACGCGCTTCAGCTTCAAAAGGCAGTTGGTCGCCTCGTTCCCGCTCAATTGGGGTTCCCTGAATGCCTTGCGCTGTCAGCGAAAGAGGACGGCGAGCGTTCTGAACAACCCATCGATACCCAAAAGGAGCCGAGACGGTCAGTACGGTACAAATAAAAAAACTAGTGAGCAGTACAACCCACGCTACATTAACTCGATTTTGCTTTGTCATATTTGCCCGCTCGACACCTAATTTAAACACATCGAGCAGTCGGATACTGCAAATTATTTATACAGATTATACCCGACTTCGTTCAAACGCTGTGCATCCAATGGTGTGACTGACTATAGATGACGGATTGATAGTAACGACTCGCGGGTAGTCAGGATTTCAGGCTCTCAGGTGATCGGGAAATACGATCTCGCTACGAAAACAACCATTCAAGACCTTGGTACTTTGTTCAAATCCCTGATGTTGCTATTTCCCTACCTGAAAGCTTTACCGCTTCTGCGTCGCAGACTCATAAGAATTTAGCGGAGCCTTGTGCATACTGTCGTAAAATTCCAGATAATTCAAACTTTGCAGTTCGCGATCGTAACGCACCGCGAATGTTAACAAACAATATAACGAAACATCACCTATGATTACCAAAGCCCCTGCCTTTCAACTGACATCTGTTGCCTCCAATCGGCTCGTCGGCGTTCCTGATTCACAGCCTAGCGTGTTAATTTTGCTCTTTCAGGCTGAAAGCACGGCCGATGCGGCACAAGCTGTCAATGAACAGATTCGGCGTGTTCATGAAGCCAGCGAAGATTTGATTATTGCCTCGGTCGTTGATTTGGGCAGCGTTCCGCGTTTTATGCGCAAAATGGGCGAAAAGATGCTGGCGATGTCATATAAAAAAGCGGTGGCCTCCTTTCCTGAAGGACACAATCCTGCCGATTATGTTATTTTGCTGCCTGATTGGAGCGGTGAGGTGTTTCGCAAATTTGGCGTGGGCGATGTAAGTAAAAAAGCCCTCATGATCATCATTGATCACGAGGGCAATATTGTTTTCAAGCGACAGGGAGGCAATCTAGGAAAAGCCGCGCTCAAGGAGCTTGACAAGCTAGTCTAGATGAGGGCGTATGCCTTGGTAGATTTTGCCGCTGCCAACCGTTCGATAAACTGTTTCGGCCGGTCGGCCGACTTTCTCTGCAATCTCAGCCGCCGTCATTGGCAGATTACCGTTTGACAAAATAGCGGCAAACACGCCGTCAACCAGCGATCCAGACTGCGAACCGCCTTCTTCGGAGAAATCCTGCGAGAAATAGGCTTGCACAGCAAACTCAAATCCGCTCAGCCGACGCACTTCGGCCGTTTCAGGGTCAATCATATCAACGGACGCTTTTGTCTCGTCAATCTGAATATCATGCCCTAACCGCGTACTGATGTACGATTGCAAACTGCGATTTGACTCTTCCCACCAAGTGTAATCAATATAGAAACGGGTGTTTTCATCAATACGTGGGCGTTTAGGTACTTTAATCGATACCTTCGGTCTAGCCATTGATTAACCTCTACGAATGCGGCTTGTGTCAAACCGCCAATAATGTTCACCAATTGGAACAAATGCGGGGTGTCGGACAAGCTCTGCAAAAATTGGTCCAGGAGGCATCCGCATAACCATATTGAGAATTGCGTACAATGTTTTGGCATGTACCGCATTCTGGGGGCTAAGGGAAGCGAGTTCGGGCAATAAAACTGCAATAAGTTGTGCAAGCGAACGGGTGCGTGCTCGTTTCCAAACGGCGTCAATTGCGGCGGTGTAATCTGTGCCAACAGTCAACAGATCGTCATACTGACAAGCGATACGACGACGCTGTAGATCAAAGCGAATACGCCCGTCTGCAACGGTAGCCAGCCGCACATCTTCTGTCTGCGGCCGACGACGCTTATAATCAAACAGCATCACGTTGCCAGGGCCTTTTCTGATTGTTAAGTATGCCCCAACAAGGATTGAGTTTTGCTCATACCATTCTTTGAACCCAGTAAGGTAACGACCTTCCTTTGAAGCCCAAATATTTAGCTCTTCACCTGTTTCCATGTTACGGAAGATGAACAACTGGCGTGCTGAGCGACCAAGCGGCATAAGTGCGCGTATCGACCCATTGAGCGGCATTGTGCCTAACAAACGGTGAGAATATGGCAGACTAAAGGTATGCGCGTCTTTTTCGATAGCTGGTTCTAGATTAGACCATTCATCGCCAATCTCGCGCACGATCATTTGCAGTGGTTTGCTTATGTACTCTGGGTTGTATTCCACAGGGTCGTAAACAAGCCTTTCTGGCACAGTTTTGATAATCTCAGGCTCCATTCGGCGCAAAAACCATGCAACGCTATTTTTAGGAGCCACTTCATCAAATCGATCGTCATTCAGCAAAGCATAATTGAGCGAGTAGATTTGCGTCTCATCATCTGCCCCTGCATCAAGATCCAGATGAACTGTGATTTCCTCAGTTTTGAGCGGGCCACCACCCGACATATCAAGAACCGCTTCTGCAAGGTGTAGATGCCCAATGCTCACATCCACCAAAAGGGTCTTAACAAACCATTTACCACCCAACACGATAAACTCGTCGCGTGATTCTAATGATTTCTGAACTTCCGAACTGATTAATGAGGCGAATTCCCCCATAATCTGTTCAGCGTCAATCGCATCAATCTGCGCACGCAAGCCGCCTTCGCCAAGGTTAGCGACATGCTCAGATCCTAGACCTGCTGCAAAATCTCGCAGCTTGCCACGGAGCTTAACGGTTAGAACTTGGAACTCACCATCTTGCGGGTTGTAGCCTACACGTGAGCCTGTTACCTTTCCCGGCGTTAGATCAAACAGCGGGAAAACAAGGTCGTCGCCAACTTCATAGGTGTTGGCAGGTTGATAAACACGACGATCTCTAATTTGCCGCAGGAACTCTTGTTTTTCTGCTGCAATGCGGCTGACCATAACCGCGCGAACGATTTCGTCAGTTGATTGAGGGCGCAACTCTTCAAGAAAATGATTATAGATTTGCTCTATATCAGCATCTGTTAGAGAAAACTCACGCTCCCAATACTCCCTAGTTTGGGTTTTAGGTTGAATCACTAAGCTCTCCTGCGGAGGGATTTTGAAATGGGTTTTAAGACCATAATCGCACCGTTTATTCTAGCATGATCTACAAATCCCGCAATCGTGTGTGCATTTTTTCACAAGGTATCACGGCCCTACTCGAACGGGAAGACAGGTTCTGCAAGCCATTGCATCCCGTTGACAGGCACATTATTTATACGAACATCCCAATGAAGATGCGCTCCTGTTGAGAGGCCCGTGTTGCCCAACGCCCCAATCGCCGTGCCGCGTGTCACAAACTCGCCTGTTTCTGCAAGCATTTGTGATAAATGAAAATAACCTGTTTTGATCCCTAACCCATGATCGATAATGACCACGTTGCCGCGCAGCTCGGTAAACTCGCTAAAAACGATCATACCATCGGCGACCGCTTGGATCGGCGTGCTGACTGGCGCAGCAAAATCGACGCCTGAGTGGAAAATACGAACGGGCGCACCCCCATAAGAACGGGCCGCACCATAAGCAGCCGAACGGTAGGCATCATTCAAGGGTGAGGAAAACGGTTCTGTGATAGAGAAAGTGGGCATCACACTATAGGTTGTGTAAATTGGCATCAGCCGCGCATTTTCGGCCGATCTCACCGCCAAAACATCCTCCAGCGGAATCGCCTGAAATCCATAATCAATCGACGTCACCTCTATCGACTGCACAAAATCCGCCTGTTCATCCCCATCGGTAAACAACTCAATGTCATAAAGTCCGGGATGCGTAAACGAGTCAAGCCCCACAACCGCGACATAACCCGCTTGATAAGGGGCAAAGCGGAACGATTGCTCATAAGTTGTGTAAAACCAAGACTGGATTGGCGCACTGATGACTTCTGTGAAGCGAATTCGGCCGGTCGGCGTCATCACATCGGTAGATTCCAGATAAAGGGTGAATGATTCCCCTTGACGCAGTGAATCATGGCTGATCTGGAGCGTTGTCAATTCGGCCGAAAGCGCCCGATACACATCATCGCTCGGAATCCGTAGCGGCTGCCCAACCACAAGCACGCTCGGAAAAGGCAACCCGTTCGCTCTGGCAATCGACTGCGGCGGCTGATTGTAATGTGCGCCAATTGTGGTGAGCGTTTCACCTATTTCGACGCGATGCGGATGGCCCAGTATCGGTTGTTTTTCGGCCGAACCAGTACGGCTCACAACCCGCAACGTTTGGCCCACAACCAAATTATGCGGATTCACAACCAAATCATCAACCAACAAGTTCGCTGGCGGAACGTTAAACTGACTTGCCAACCCAGCAAGCGAGTCGCCAAACTGCACAACATAATCCCGTGCAAATAGTTCTCCGGGAATCCCTGGCACAAGCAAATGCTGTCCAATTTGCAACACGGAGTTTGTTTGCAATCGATTCGCATCCAACAGCAATTGCAGATCAAGCTGATACTGGTCGGCAATCGCCTGAATGCTTTCGCCGCCCTGCACGATGTGCTGTCTAGGCGCGTCGGGCAACCCTGCGATGTGCAGCAAATCAGGGGCATCTAGCACAGATGCGCCAATCGGCAACGGGATAAAGCCTGAGATAATCAGTTCTTGTCCGATGCTTAGAACTGCATCAGGAGCCAAGTTGTTGATCCGCTCTAGGTCAGGGATGGACACGTTATATTGGGCAGAAATTGAGTAGAGGGTGTCGCCAGCCGCGATGGTGTGAATGACGGGGAGATCGGTCGTTTCGGCCGAATCTGTTTCGGCTTCAGACGTCTCTTGAGCAAACACCACCGTTGGCAACAATAAAGCAAAAACAAACAGAACCAATAAACCAATCGAACGCATACTGCTAAGTCTAACGTGAATTATCCACGTAGACGATTTTGTTCTAGGGTGTCTTAGGTATTTGATACAGGTGATAGAAAACAAAAGTGCCACAAACGTGGCACAAAAGATAAAAACGGTTGTTGATAAATTGCTACGGGCAAGCCGTAACAGGAATGACGAAGTTGAACTGTGCGCCGCCGCCCTCAGCCTCGGAGGCCCAAATGTGACCGCCATGTGCTTCCACAGCCAAGCGGCAGAATGCAAGTCCCAGCCCCATGCCTTTCGATGTGTTGTCTGGCGTGCGATAGAACTTGTCAAACACCGATGCACGGAACTGCGCAGGGATGCCCGGCCCTTGGTCGCTCAACGAGAACAAAATCTTGCCATCCTGCTCTGTCGCAGAAAGCGTAATGATGTCGGCGCGTTTACTAAACTTAATCGAGTTGTCAAACAGGTTGATAATGACACGTTCAATCATATCGCGATTGATAAACAGCTCTGGCAAGTTCTCGCCAACAACTGGATTAAACGTGACCCCTTTTGTTTGAATCGGCACTTCCATCATTTCGCCAATGTAATCAAACATCTCGGCGATAGAGTGACAATCTTTTTCGTGAACGGGGCTACCTGCTTCAAGCTGATTAATATCTAACAGCGACCGAATCAAATGACGCAAGCGCTGGCTGCTGCGGAAGGCAACCGTGATCATCATTGACGCAATCGGGTCTGCATCTTCTGGCAACAAATCACTGTCGAGCAGTTCCAAACTTGAAATGACGTTGCTCAACGGGTTTTGCAGATCGTGGAACAGCATCGCGGTCAAATCTTCGCGCATCTGCTCTAGTTCGCGCTGCTCCGAAATATCGTGATAAATCCACTGAAGCTCATCATGCGTTGGCCCAGTGCTGCGCTTAACATACACTTCAACTGGCACAAGATCGCCCGTGCGCGTTAACGCACGACGTTCCAGCATATGAACTTCTGTCAACGACTGTTCTGAGCTGTTGGGAAGATCGGTCAAGATCGGGTGTTGATGCAGAATGTCAATCGACTCGCCGATTAACTGCACCCGCTCGTAATCCAAAAATTCGGCCGTGCGGTGGTTCACTTCCCGAATAATACCTTCAGGGCTTGTGATGATGATTGGGTCAACACTATCTTCAAACAGGTTCAAATAACGGCTCTCAGCTTCCTGAACGAGCTTATATTGTTCTGATTTTGAAAACGCGCTGCTAGCCAACCCCGCAATACGAACCAACACGCGCAGGTCGTCTTTTGTAAACTTCCCTGCGGGGGGATTAATCGCTTGGATTGTGCCTAGAACGCGACCATTCGCACGCAGTGGCGCACAAATCATCGCTTGCGTTGTGTGTCCTGTGCGACGATCGCCGTTGTTGCTAAAGCGTGGGTCATTCTCAGGATCGTTCACAAGCGCAGGCTTTGCGTTCTTCATGACCCAGCCAGACACACCTTGCGCGGACGGCAAGCGTAATCCGAGGATTTCGTCACTGCCAGCCCCGTCTGCCACGGTGTAAACCAACTCGCTACCTTCCACCAACGCCACCGAGATAGCTTCTGCATTCAACAATTCATTCATGCCCGACAGCATCGACTGCATGATTTTGTCAAATTTGAGCGACTCGTTGATCTCTTTACTGGCGAGGTTGAACAGCTCCGCCTCACGAAGCTGTCGCTGTAGCGACGTATGCAAACGCGCATTCTCAACATTGATAGCCGCCTGAGACGCAATAATACGCAACAGATCGACATCTTCATGCGCAAACTGTGCGATCCCCGGTTTGGTGATCGTAATTGCGCCAACGGCTCGTTTGTTGACAATAAGCGGGGTGCAAACGGCAGACCAAGCAGAGTTGTTGGTCACATGTCCCGGACGTGGTAGCCAACGCTCATCATCGAGCGTGTTCTTGATGCAAATGGTTTGATAGTTACGAATTGCAAGTCCTGCAATCCCTGCTTTAACCACTTCACCCACAAACGGGACATAATCTGTCTGATAGTCGGCATCGCCATCGACGTTCCAACTATATTCAACACTTCGGGTGGCATCGATGATAATGATGCTCCCCAAACTTGCTTTGAGCTGCTGCGCAGACAATCGCAAAATACGCGGCAGGATCACCGCAATATCTAATCCATCAGCCTCGGCACGGCGCAACATATCGTTGACCGTATACAAAAGCTGTAGACGCTCGTAATCACTTTGATCGGAAACTGTACGACTCGGCAACATGAAAATACGTTTTGTTTTCTGCGGATACTACAGATTTCTAGCTTCTTGAGGGGTATTCAATGAAATATCTCTAAGAATTCTTTCCCTAAAGATTATCGAAATCTATTTCTTAATATTGGATAGGCGAATTGCAGTATAACATAGCGATTTACGACAGATAGGGTAGCTTAAGACACTTAATAGATTTGTTCACGCTATTTCCACAGGATGTGTATTGCTTTCACATCCGTCCCTATGAACGTGTTAAACTGGGAGCCAACCGACTTCTACACTAGGTTGTATCATCATTTATAAATCAAAAGGTAGTTATGTTTACACTTGAACAGTACCATGCGGCAGCAGCCTACATCCAATCACGCTCAAATGTCAGGCCACAGATCGCCCTCGTCCTTGGATCTGGCCTCAGCAGCCTAGCGGATGGCATTCCCAACAGCGACATCATCAACACAACAGATATTCCAAACTGGCCGCGCAGCACCGTTGAAGGGCACAGCGGGCGTCTGGTGTTGGGTCAGCTTGAGGGTGTCGATGTATTGATTATGGCAGGTCGTGTACATACATATGAAGGGTACTCGCCCCAACAGGTAACCTTTCCTGTGCGCGTCATGAAACTGCTCGGCATTGACACTTTAATGTTGACCAATGCAGCGGGTGGCATTAACCCCAGCTTTGAAGTAGGCGACCTCATGTTAATCACCGATCACATTGGGTGGGCCAGCATGAGCGGGATGAATCCGCTGATTGGGCCAAACGACGCACATTTTGGGCCGCGTTTTCCCGATATGACGTTTCCATACAATCCAGCGTTGTGTCAGTTGGCACGTGATGTTGCAGCGGAAGCGGGGATTGGGCTGCGTGAGGGGGTCTACACTTGGTTGTCGGGGCCTTCGTTTGAAACTTCGGCCGAAATTCGGATGCTCCACCGCCTCGGAACAGACGCCGTTGGGATGTCTACCGTTCCAGCCGTCACCGTCGCCCGCCACGCCGGCATGCGCGTTATGGGCATTAGCACCATCACCAATGTTGCCCCACACAACCCTCAACCCAATCATGTCACAACCCATGAGGAAGTAATGGAAACAGGGCTGATTGTTGTTCCCAAGCTCACGCAACTAATTCGCGGAATTTTACGCAATTTGGCTCAGGCAGATTAACGTTTGTAGCTTAACGGCCGTTCCTGCATCATAATTTGCAGCGCCTATGATGCGTTTTCTTGCATTTCTCGTCAAAAACGACGTCTGGATACTATTCTTGTGTGTCCTTGGCGTTGTTTGGTATATCTTCCAGCTACTGAGCAGCCGTCGCTCGCTTCAGCGTTCCTCCTTTCGGATGGAGCGCGAGCGGGCGGGCAACGATCGCAACACGGCGGTTTTTTCGCTGTTGGTCTTTGTCGGCATCATTGCAATGGTCACCTATGTCAACACCAATTTGGCTTCGACCATTCCGCGTGAGTTTCTCGAACCGCCAACCATCACCCCAGACTTGATCGCAACCCAGCTAGCCACGCCAACTGTCGTGATCACGCCACGGAGCGCGTTGCCAACCGCAACACCCGTACTTGCACCAACCGCGACGCTGCGCGACGGCACGCTTAACATTGTGCAGCAGACAGGGCCAACCAGACCAGCGCCACTTCAAGTGGAGCCGTTGATTGAGGGCTGCGGCAGCGTCGCGAGAATCCATTCGCCCAAGTCAGGGCAAACGTTGATTGGCGGCATCTCGATTTTTGGGCAGGCAGATGGCGAGAGCTTTAATTTTTATCAGCTAGAAATTTTAGGGCCGCAAACGAGCGATACGTGGCAATCGTTGATCCCAGGGGTCGTGGCAGAGCCTGTGTCGGATGGCTTTCTGGCAAGCGCAGACTTTGCAGGGTGGGATACAGGTATTTATCAGGTGCGGTTGAGCGTTTTTTCGGCCGAAAATGAAACGCTAGGCAGTTGCCTCATCCAAGTCGGCATCAATCCCTGAGCTACGTTCATAGAAACAAAGCATTGTTGTCCCGTAGGTACGCTGCTTGTACAGCGTCAATTTGGACAATGTCAGTTCCATGTACTCTTTCGGATCAATTTGGACGACAACAATCCCATCCTCAGCAACAAACTGATCGAGATTTTGCTCAACGCCAATGACAGCCCCTACCCACATGCCATGGTACTGCGGCGGTGCGATGTAGACAACGTCGAAAGGGGTGTCGTTCAGCTTTTCCAAAAACTGGAAAGCGTCTGCATGACGAATGAGCGCCTGATCGGCAAGCTGTGTGGTTGCTAGGTTTTCTCGGAGCACACGGATGGCGGTGCGCGACTTATCAACAAACGTCACGTGGGACGCGCCACGGCTCAGTGCTTCAATGCCCACTGAGCCTGTCCCACCGAACAGATCCAGCCAACGGTTGTTGTGGACGTAATCGGCCGAAATCAGATTAAACAGATTCTCTTTCACCCGATCCATGATCGGGCGCGTCGTATCGCCAGGCACAACTTTCAATCTGCGCCCTTTTGCGCTTCCGCTAATAACTCGAATACCCAATAGACTCACAGCGCCTAGTACAACGGGGCAAAAGTAACTGAGATGTTCAAACCCATGCGCTGTACCTGAAACAAAGAGACAGAACGCCTCTTTGTACTAGTTGCGAAACACAAGCAGCAGATGAGAAATCTAATTTCCAATCGGCCGCCAGTCTCACCGACTAGCTACTTCTTCATTACTCAATTTTGATAACTTTGAACTCGATAGACCCACCAGGGGCTTCAAACTGCACCGTCTGCTTAAGTTTTGCACCGAGCAGTGCGCTTCCCAAGGGGCTTTCGTTTGAAATACGACCTTCAGCGGGATTTGCTTCGGCAGCACCCACCAAGTGATAGCGTTCCTTTTCGTCAAAACCTACTTCCATGACTGTCACATGCGATCCAATTCGCACCTTGCTTCTATCGCTAACATCCTCAATCAGTTCGTGATTCTTGAGCATGTAATCGATCTCGATGATACGTCCTTCGATAAAGGACTGATCGTTGCGGGCCGATTCAAGCTCGGCGTTGTCCACAAATTCATCATCTTGACCATCATCCAGCGCACGTTCTAAACGTGCCGCAACCTCTTCACGTTTAGTCGTTTTGAGATGCGTGAGTTCGTTTTGCAGGCGGTTAACTCCTTCGGGAGTTAGGAGATAGGGCTTGTTAAAATCCATAAAAACCTCTTAGGTATAAAGATTCAATCATATGCAGAACTTCATCAGCGTGAATTCTGTTGAACCTGTTCAAACTGAATAATCCTCATACCTTAGGAACAGGGGGGGAGTCATTTCATCCTGCAAGCTTGCACGGTGTACAAAACATGTCGGTTTGCAGGTTAATTTGATTCTAAGTCCTTACTAGGCAAAAACCGCAGCTAAACTGCGGTACTTTCACATTTTAGAGACGATTCGCTGCTGTCTCTTCACAAATTGAGAATGATTGCATGGGAAGCTTACTGTCTCCATTTCATCCTCATTTTTTACTCAAACGACAATAAATACAAAAACCGACGCGATTTATGATCGGGGCGAAATTATAAACAAAACAGGTTGCATTGTAAAGAGGTTCGGCTAAAATTGTTGCCCTAACTTTTAGACCGAGTTCATAAAGCAAGCTGCTTATTGGGACTCGGTTTTTGTTATAGCTAGCATCTTACTAGTCAGCAACTTATGGGAGTGGCACAAACAACTATGATCACAAAACGACAGCTTGGCAGTGGTCTCATTGCCTTTGGTATTGCAATGGCGCTGGCGCTCCTCATCAATGATATGCTTGGAACAAGTGAGTTTGCAGGAATCGGGCCGATTCAGCGTAACTATTATATCGCCTCCGCTATCATCACCTTTTTTGGCATAACGCTGCTGCCGTTTGGCAGTAAGCCCGCATAAATGAACAAAACAGTTCAACGTCTGCTCCACTATCTTCCAATCATTCTGATTGCGCTGGCGCTGTTGGCATTCATCGGCTACTTTGTTATCTACAACATTTATGCCTTTGCTCTCTTTCGCTTTCCCTTTGATTACGATCAGGGAGAAGGGTTTGAACTCGTCGACACCGTTCTTTTCAGTCGTTTCCAATGGCCTTATCGCAATAACGACGTCTTCCCCTTCTATTCTTCTAACTATCCCCCTGTCTATCATCTGGCTATTGTTCCCTTAATTTGGATCTTCGGCCCAAAATATTGGACGGGTCGCATCGTCAGCTATCTAGGCACGCTTGTCACAGCGGCCGTGATTAGCTATGCCGTACAGCGCAAAGTGAAACGCTGGTGGCTGGCCGTGATTTGTGGGCTTGCCTACCTTGCTTCAAACTATATCTACCACGTGGGACCGCTCTTTCGACAGCATCTATTTATGGTGATGTTTGAAACGCTGGCGGTCGTGATGGTGGCGGTTATTTACGAGATTGAGGATCGAACGGGTAAAAAGCTGAACCGCTGGCTGATGGTGGCGATGGCGTTGCTGTTGCTGGCAGGGTACACAAAACAGCTTGCCTATGCGAGCGTGATCTCGGTGTTTGGCTTTATGCTGCTGCGCGATTGGCGACGCACAATCCGCTGGGCGCTCCCGTTTGGCTTTATCACGGGCATGATTTTTGGCTATCTGACGTTTTTTACAAACGGAGAATGGTTTACAGCAACCGTTACGGCCAATATTAACGAGTTTATCCCTGGGCAGGCGGCTGGTCTGTTTTGGCAATGGTTCCGCCTCCATCGCATTATGGCGCTGGTTGCAGGGTGCTATTTCTTTTATCAACTGTACTTCGAGCGGCTATCTGTTTATTCAATCTGGTGGGTGCTGGCGACGGTGAACAGTTTGACGGCGGGCAAGTGGGGTGCGGGGGAATCTTATTTTGCGACGGCGATTGCGGCGAGTTGCATTTTGATGGGCTTTGGTTTCGGCCGAATTCTTAACAACACCCACAAACACCCCATTCGTCACCAACTGGCCCTCGCCGCCGTCGCGCTGCTCCTGCTCAATCAGGCCGATCGCGTCTTCCACATGCCCACCCACACACCGACGCTGCGCAACGTCGCACGGATGCTCGGCAAGCCAACCGAAACCTATGTTGCACCACAAACGGGCTGCTCGGCCGACCGTCCCGCACAAATCGTTTCCTATGTTGATACGGTCGGGCCAACGCTTCTGGGTCGTCCGCCAAGCCTAGACGATCGTGTCGCAGGCGACCGCATCCTGAGTTTGCTAGGCAGCCGTGGGCTGGTTTTCAGCGAAGAAGCAGCGTTCAACATTTGGGCAGGGCGTCCCGTTGTGACCAACCCGACCCAGCTTTACAACCTTGCCAAAAACGAAGCGGTCGACCTGACTCAAATGCTCGACATGCTCAATAAAAAGAAATTCCATCACGTTGTTTTTCGTGGGCAGCTTTTCCCTGGTGAAGTGCTTTACACGATTGGACAGAATTATCACCAAACACACCTTGTCGAGATGAACGGTTTTGTTTACTGTATTTACGGGCCAAATCAATAGGCCAACGGCCGATTCTAGATTTACAACGGGAGCCTGTAAATCTAGAATCATTTCTAACGGCACGCGCTGTCTAGCCTCCTCCATTTTCCCCTTCTCCTTCATAGGACTAATTTCTAGTTAAGTTCTTATAACCAAATCATAACCTTTGCCTCATAATCTGCTAATATAGGAGAGGCTTAATTATGCATAGAGTTAAAAGGTATGTTCATGGAACGTAACGATTGAATTTATATACCAGTTATCAGCAATTTTGTTGCTAACAATACTCAGCTTTCTATCAGGCTTTCGATTGGTGCGTATTGGTAACGATTTGCACGGTTTCTTGACAGTAACCCCTACCAAAGTACTACGCAGTCCATCTAAATTTTGATCTAATATGCCCACTAGCAGTATCAAAGACTGTAGCGGAGACAGCTTAAATGCAACATCAACTATTTTTCCGGCGTAGCACTTACTCATTTATTTTGCTGGCACTTATTGTCGTCATGGGATACACCCAAACACGGGCGGCCGAAACGCCGCGTGCAAACGAAACGCACGCGACAATAAATCAAAGCACGGCTGAGGTGTTGCAATTTGATTTGCATGTTGCACCCGTCACATTTGAATCCTCTGGCGCACTATCAATTGCTGGGTTAGAAGGACGCATCGCCGACACAGGCGCACCACAACTCCCTTTCTATCGAACACTTATTGGGCTTCCCCCCGAAGCAGAAGTCACCGTTTCAGTTGTTTCCAATCAATCCTCTAAAACGGATGAGGTGCTTGTTCAGCCTGTTCCTTCGGTAGACATCCCTGATGATGTTGACCGCCGAAGCATCACATCGCTTGAGGCATTTGACCTGTTGTATGAGGAAGATGCTGCGATTTACGAGTCAAACCAAGCGTATCCAAACGAACTTTTTGAAGTGAGCGAGCCGTTTTATATTCGCGATCGGCGCGTAGTTGAACTGACCATTTATCCTGTTCGACACAATCCTGTAGCACAATCGCTGTTGGCCCACCATTCGCTCAGCATCTCGGTTGCGTTCGAGGGCGGCAACATGCGTGGTATGCAGCCCGTTTCCAGTACAAGCGATGCGTTTGGGATCAGTATTCTAAATGGCACACAATCGGCCGAATGGCGAGCACGTCCACGCGGCTTATCCACAGCAACTAGCTTCCCTATCGGCGTTGAAACAGTCAAAATTGAGGTCAACGAAGACGCGATCTACGAATTGACCCGCACCGACTTGGTGACCATCAACAGTATTGCCAACGGCGACCCAAGCACCTTCCAAATGATGCACCAAGGCGAACCTGTTGCCTTTGAATTTGTGGGCGATACAGACTCGCAGTTTGAATCAGGTGAATCAATTCGTTTTTACGGCTGGGCGTTCGACGGCACGCGAGCCGAAAAGCTTCATGTCGAAAATAATGTCTTTTGGCTGTGGGCAGGCGATGCAGCAGCCAGTTTGCAGATGAACACAACACCAAATCTTGGCAACGGTGGCACAGTGCTGAACTCTTGGGAGTCAACCGTTGCGTTTGAAGAGAACAACTACTATCTTGAAACAAACAAGCAGGATTGGAGTAACTCAGATGCAGACGCAGAGCTTTGGTATTGGAAATTCTTTCGTGACCGTGAAATCACCGAATTTAATCTTAATTTGCCACATCCAACGGGCGCGGGAAACGCAACATATACCTCTGAAATCTTTGCGTCTATTCCAACTAACAACCCGGGCGTCACACAGCATGGCATTACAACAACGCTAAACAGCGTCGCGGGAAGTACGCTAACTTGGACAGAGAATGAGCTTAAGATTATCAGCAGCAACATTAGTGGCGCTCAGCTTGTCCCGGGTATAAACGTGTTGAGGTTACACTCGAACTCGTCACGGACAAATAACTTTATTCGTGATGATTTCCATCTAAACCGCATCACGGTGACATACGACCGCGCGTTTGCTGCGGTTGGTAATCAACTCCAGTTTGAGATTCCTGCGGCGGGAACGCACGAGGTAACTGTTACAAACCTTAGCGGCGTGACGGCAGGGGCAGAAGTGAGCGTCTATGACGTTACTAACCGCCTGACACCAACGCAAATCAATGTTGTCGGTGATGTGGATATAGCAACAAGCAGCAGCGTTCGCATCGGCCGAGAAAATGCAGCCAACGCAAGACTGATCGCTGGCAAGCCGAAATCACCTTTATCTACATCAGTCTATATGGCCGAAACACTAGAGCCATCAGGTGGGCAAGGTGCATCATGGGTAATTGTTGCGCCAGAAATTTTCAACGCAACAGCCCAAGACCTTGCAACCCATCGCGCCAGTCACAGCGGCATGTCAACCTTTGTGGCTGACTATGAAGATATTATCAATCAGTATGGATACGGATTGGAATATCCAACCGCGCTGCGTAGCTACTTCACACACGGACTCATGACGTGGGCAAACGCGCTTGAATATGTGGTGTTGGCAGGGGATGCAACAAACAATCCGCTTAAACGTGATTGTAATAAAAATTCGGCCGATCCTTCCATTTGCCCTGGCCTAGCCAATACTAACTGGCAGGATGTAAACGACATCAATCACATTGTCACCGACTATCAGTTTGTTGATGAAATCGTTGGCGCTGTGCCAACCGACTTTAGCATGACTTTGTTGCAAAATGATAGCCTAACTAATCATATTGCAGACATTATGCTGGGGCGTCTCCCAGCACAAACAAATGCCGAATTGAGCAACATCGTCAAGAAAATCGCGCTTTACGAAAATCATCTCACAGCAAACAGTGACCATACAAATCGCATGCTGTGGATTGCTGACGATGCCGACTTAGCTGGTGATTTTTGTGCTGATACAACCCTAGTACGTGACCAATATATTCCAACAGGTCGCTTCACTCACAAAACCTTTTGCCTCGACGACTATGGAGGCAACACGACGACAGCCAAAAATACCATGCGAAGTTTATTCTTAAATGAGTTCAATGCAGGGGCCAGCATGATCAACTACCGTGGTCACGGTGCAGTACGCAATTGGGGTCAAGATCTCATCGATCCTGTTGATCTAAGCGGTCTAATTAACTTCACTAAGCCATCTGTCATCATTAGTGCAGATTGCCTTGATGGATATTTCACCAGCATGGGTGAAGAGGCCCTAAGTGAGTTATTTATCAGTGGGAATGGCGGTTCAGCGGCACATTGGTCATCTGTAGGTCTCGGGTTTAATTCAGACCACACAAAATTGCACAAAGCTTTTTACACAGGGTTATATGAGCATAATCTCTCAACAATCGGTGCAGCCATCCAATATGCAAAAGAGGATTTCATTAGCAATGATAGTAGCAAAGATGCGGAAGTCTACGAGTTTCTATTGCAAGGGGATCCAGCTATGCAGCTACCAGGCGTACAGCATAACGCTTATATCCCGATCGTCCTGCGCTAGTTGAGACTCTATTTAACTATTGACAGCGGATTTTGGCCCAGAGTATGGCCCCAATCATATTATGATAAACCACTCATAGCGCAAAGACTCCGCTTAACTTTTTAATCCGACAAAATGGTCAGACAGAGTCCGAATACAGCACGATACAAGTAACAGGTACAGTCAAATCCTGCGTGCTGTACTGAAGTTGATGAGGCAAAAGAGTCAACAGTTATATTCGCGACTTACACCTATTGTCCTATAACAGGAGCTTTTGAATGCGACGTTTTTATACAATTATCGGTCTTATGTTGACCATTATCTTACTTGGTATTGCACAAACTGCATCCGCAGCAGTCACATTGAGCAGTTTTGAAGCTGTTTATGACAACGATAGTGAAGAAGTAAAACTAGAGTGGATCACTCAATCAGAAACAGATACGGTTGGCTACTTTATTGTCCGCTCAACCGACCGTGCGGCACTGCTCAACGCAGTATCAGTCACCAACCCAAACGATTGGCCCGACAATCTACCCTTCATTCCAGACCTTGAGGTAGATGGCGAAGAAACTGAGCAGATTCCTAGCATTGGGTCAGCTACAAGTGGTGCAACCTATACAGGCTTTGATGCAGGTCCATTAGGCGGTTTTGCTGAGGGGACAACCTATTACTATCTTTTAGTTGAACGAGAGCTAACGGGTAAGGTCACCCCAATTAACGATCAAGCATCACGCATTCTGACAGTTACAATCAACGAGGAATCTTCGGGAAATTCTGGGTCAGTTATTGGTGGCGGTAACAGCAACGAAACGACACCAGAACCAACAGAAGCAGCTACCCAAGAGGCGGTAGCGACTGAAGAAGCCGCAGCTACTGAAGAAGCCGTAGCGACTGAAGAAGCCGCAGCGACCGAAGAGGCCGCAGCGACTGAAGAAACCGCAGCAGCGGAAGAAGACACAGCGACCGAAGAGGCCGCAACACCCGCAGCAACAGCGGCAACGGAAGAAGCAGCAAACGCACCAGCCGCAACACCAACCCCTGCAAACGAAGAAACAGCAACCACCCAAGCGGAAGAAGCGAGTCAGGCCACACAAGTTCCAGCCGCAACGCAAACGCCGGTCCCTGCTGTAACCAACACGCCTGTTGCGGCTGCGACCAGCGCACCAGCAGTTGTTGCGACCAGCACGGCAGTTCCCTTGGTTTCATCTGAAGAAGATAATTCATCGGCCGAAAACAACGAACCTGAGCCTGAAACAGAGTCTGAACCAGTTGTTGAAGCAGAACCAGCAACCCAAGCGGAAACGAATAACGCTGCGACAGAATCAGACTCGTCAGAAGCGGTTGTGGTCGAAAATATTGTTGATAATTCGGCCGAAACCAGCAATTCAAGCACCAACCTCCTCGCGGCACAAAGCGCCGAAGCATCTGAAGAGGACACAACTGAATCAGAACCAGCAGCTGAAGCAATCGCCCAAACAGGTGATGCAACCCCATACCCAGAAGGGCAGACAGACGCTGGCGGGCAAACAGATGCGACGGTTGACGAAGCCTATGTTGAGCCAGCACAAGCTGACCCCGCTATCACTGAAACTGACGGCAACGCAGCGGATACCCAAAACAACACGGTTGGCGGCAGCGATAACGTTTCACAAATTGGCGGCGGCTCAGAAACAACTGCAATTCCATTGCAACCAGGAACGGCCGAAGAAGCAACCAATCCATTGTTGTGGGTTGTGTTTGCAGGCGGGCTATTGGTATTCATCGCAGGCGTTATCGGTTCAATCCTCATCTTCACACGTCAGCGCAACGCGAAATAAGCGCGTTATTACGATTTAGAATTTACAATTGTTATACTGTGTAAATTCTAAATCATCCCTTTTACATCATTCGCCCACATCATTTGGTCAGAAAAAGCGCACAACCGTGCAATCTCTCAGCCAAAGTGTGGGCATTGTTACACCTCCCATCGGGCAAAAGCGGTTTAATGAGGTATAGACTATTGCCCAGTGGCTTTTTATGTTTCTAACGCGCTCAAAGCGCGGGTAGGTTAAGTGATTAGTAGAAAACGATAAGCGGTAGGAAAGCAGCCCAAACAGGACGTTCTTTCTGTAACCGACAACCAGCAGCAAGCAACTCTATGGGAAAATCCTTGCTCGTTGTATCACAGTTTCACTGACAAACAGTACTAATTCTGGCAAGGCAACTTACGCTTATGAACCGATCGGGTCAACTCCTTTATAGATTTACCTTCCTGCTCCTCTTTTCTGTGCTTTTGATTGGCTGCAACGGGGCTGAACTCCCCACCGTGGCGTTACCTTCGATCGGTCTTGGAAATGGACCCGCAGATGTAGTGAGCGATTCGGCCGTCAAATTTCTCATCAAAGACACAGGCGTCTATCGAGTCTCTCTGAGCCAACTAAAGAAAGCTGGTTTGACGATTGACGCGCTTTCGGCCGAAAACCTGAACCTATCCTCCTTGGGCGTCGAAACCCCCTACCTGCTTGATGGCGACAACCTTGTGTTCTATGGACAGGCAACCGACAGCCGTTACAGCGAATTACAGCCTTACATTTTGCGCAGCGGCGCAGCAGGCACGCTGATGGCGGATCGTGAAACCCCCGCCCTAACCTCACCTGCGGTCTCAACCGTGATGCAGACGATGCGGCTTGAGAATAATTGGCGCTATGAGCAGCGTGCGGCCGAATTCGGCGGCGACGTTTGGTTTTGGGAGCGTATTCTTGATGTCGGGA
>JBMZDF010000021.1:0-24663 GCA_049614105.1 Promineifilaceae bacterium (SeqCode) | reverse complement strand
CCGTAATGACCGTTTGCAAATACTCAATACGAATGTTTGCATGATCGACCAGCGTATTTTGCAAATCAGTCCGTAGATTTTGCGTAAATAGCTGTGAATCAACCCCCTCTGAATCAACAAAATCAGCGACCAAAATCAACGTTTCCCCCTCTTGTGCGGGTGAGAACAAAGTCGGTGTGGGCGTTGGTGTTGGTGTTTGAGTTGGCGTTGCAGTTGGTGGGGCGAGGGTATTGGTAGGGTTAATATTGTTAATCTGATCGCCACCAACAACATTTACTACCCCGTTTTCGTTATCAACATCGGCATCGTTTACGTTTCCTGAAGAACGAGACACGAACAAGCCAACGGTTAAGCCAAACAATAACAGAACCGCCATTCCAATCCGCCAGCCAAAAGGCAATAAGTAATTAGAAGATGCAGTCGAAAAGCTGTGTGCTTGCTCAAAAAGTAAGCGCCATTTAACATTCGGGCGGCCTAAATCTTTATCCTCTTCTGCGCTAACAATTTTTTGGAGTGTGTCTAGCTGTTGTTTTTGGTGGAGCTCCTTAACCAGCCCCAGCGCGAGATCAAATTTCGTATGCTGCTCAATATTTTCAGGATCCACCTCAATAAAAGCACAGAGGCGGCGAAGTTCGGCCTGACGATAAGATTGATTGAGTTGATCGGCGAGATTATAAAGAGGATTTACAGATTGGTTTATCATGATACAGCCACCAAAGAGATAGGTGGATTGTCGTGGCTGTAGGTTATTTATGCAAATAGAGGTTGCCAGGCTAGTGGCGTTTGAACGGTGTTATGCTGTAGCAACCCAGGTTGATGTAATGATAGTTTGAAAACTCATCTATTCTGACGGAAACGTGACTATCATTTCCTTACCAAGTTTCCGCACTGGTTTATAGCCCAAAACAGTCATTTTCAGAATCTGAGGCTGGGGTACGGAAAACGGATGTTTTGTGGTCATGTATACAAGCGGTTGTTGTTGGTATGAGGGTGCTTTGTTTTCGGCCGAACGTCCGTTTAACCCTTCCAAAAGAAGGCATGAATAGATCCACAGAAAGTTTCGATCAATAGACCTCAGAGGTTTGTTGCTATCTACTCTAGTTTGTGCATAAAAACCTCTGAGGTTTTTGTCAATGACTACATAGCACCCAAAGAAATAAATTCATCATACGTGTCTCAAGAGGCTTTTAACTCAGCTTGAAACACGTATAGCGCCAATGACAATAGGGCGAGGAGTATGTCAACGTTGTACACGTCCAGACGCATCACCACCAGCCAACCGCTGGACTTCCGCTAGTGTAGATAAATTAGCATCACCCAGAATGCTATGTTTTAGACATGAAGCGGCAACCGCAAACTTAAGCGCATCCGCATCTGCCATTCCCGTGTGCAGCCCGTAAATCAGACCAGACGCAAACGAATCACCACCACCTACACGGTCGACGATATGAGTGATGTCATAACGCTGGCTTAGAAAAAACTCGCTACCGTTGTAAAGGCAGGCCGACCAGCGGTTATGGCTCGCGCTAATGCTCTCGCGCAATGTAATCGCCTGATATTTAAGATTTGGGAATGTCTCAAACATTTTTGCAGCCAGCGCCTCATAGCGGCTCGTATCCAGTTCGCCAGAGGTAACAGCGTGATCTGTATCCTCCTCTTCAACTTTCACACCACAGGACTTCTGGCAATCCTCTTCATTGGCAATGCCCACATCAACGTATTTGACCAGTTCAGCCATCACCTCTGGCGCAGTTTTTCCATACTTCCATAGCTTCTTGCGGAAGTTGTAGTCGCATGAAACGGTGACACCGCGCTCACGAGCGGCTTTTACGGCGGCTAGCGATAATTCGGCCGAAACTTCACTAATTGCTGGCGTAATCCCGGTAATGTGGAACCAACCTGCCCCATCAAAAATCGCATCCCAATCGAAATCTTCAGGCTTAGCCGTGCTGATCGACGAATGCGCCCGATCATAAACAACATTTGACGCACGTTGATTTGCACCCGCTTCAAGGTAATAGATACCGATACGCTCGCCCTGACGAACAATGTGCGATGTGTCAACCCCATAGCCGCGCAGATAGCGCACACAAGCATCGGCAATCGGATTGTCTGGCAAAGCGGTGACAAAGGTTGCGTCCAGCCCAAAATTAGACAGGGAGAGTGCAACATTACTCTCGCCGCCACCAAAGAATGACTCTAAATAGGAGGATTGAAAAAAACGCTCAAAGCCGGGTGATTTCAACCGCAGCATGATTTCGCCTAAAGTAACGACTCGTTTATTCATAATAATTCTCTCTTTTTGCTGTGTCTACTGTTCTAAGCAGCGGCTACTTTGAGCGGGCCGCTTTAACAATGTTGACGGCCCCTTGTGCTCGTTTTGTGATTTCTTCAAATTGGCCCGCAGCGATTAGCTGCTTTTTGACCATAAAACTACCCCCGCAGGCAACGACAGACGGTACATTAAGATAGTCCGTCAAGTTATTGGCGTTAATGCCGCCTGTCGGGATGAATTTGACACCCACATAGGGGCCTCCAATCGCTTTGATCGCTTTAATGCCACCTGCGACTTCTGCTGGGAAAAACTTGAGTAAAGTCAGCCCTTTTGCCAACGCCTGATTGATGTCCGTTGGTGTCATAACGCCGGGCGTAATTGGCATATCGTTTGCCAAACACCAATCGACGACTGCTGCATCAAACCCCGGCGTGACGATAAATTTAGCGCCTGCTGCTGCTGCTTGTTCTGCTTGCTCAACCGTCAGAATTGTGCCTGCGCCAACCAACATATCAGGAAAAGCGTTGCTCATTGCTTTGATTGCGTCGGCCGCTGCCGCCGTGCGGAAGGTGATCTCGGCACAGGGTAGCCCGCCATCAAGCAGTGCTTGTCCGAGTGGAACGGCATCCGCTGCATCTTCAATTGCAACCACAGGGACGATCCCAATTCGGCCGATTTGTTTCATAATCTCATTCATTTGTGTTCGCTCCATTATCATTTTTTGGCGGTAGGGACTCACGCCAAACAGTTGAAATTTTTTGATAACTTATAGGTGTGTTTCAAATGGGTTGGTGACGATAACGTAGACTGAGCTTGTCGAAGTCGTAGTGGCGTGCCGCTCAGGCTTCGACACGCTCAGCCACCGCTCTTTGCTTAAATGAAAAACACCCTTAATTTATTCTGACTGAATCAAGATGCCTCAACAAACAGCGCATTTTCTGTGCGCCAGACGGCATATTCAGCTAGCGTCTCCTCATTTGGAGGATAGACGCCCTTGATGCTTGCGCCGCCAGCCACTTTTAGGGCGAAAAATTCCTCGCGCAATTCCTGCTCATAGCCATCGTGCGCCACCGATTCCGCAACTGCGGCTGGAATCGCAACGACGCCTTCACCATCACCAACTATGACATCGCCTGGCATAATCAGAATGCCTGCACAGCCAATCGGCACGTTCATTTCGAGCGGATGATGAATCACAAATGAGGTGGTTGCATGGGGCGCTTTGATATAGGTTGGCAAGCCTAATTCTTTAAAACCTGGCGTGTCGCGCAATGCGCCGTCGGTGACAAGCCCTGCGACCCCTTTGGTTTTGATGCGCGTTCCCAAAATATGCCCAAACGAGGCGGCACGTGTATCGCCTCGTGCATCAATCACTAGCACATCACCTGCGAGCGTTGCCTCAACCGCCACACGCTGCACGTTAACGTTATTGTTGTACTGCGTGTCGGCCATGTCTTCGCGCATCGGCACATAGCGCAAGGTGAATGCGTAACCGACCATCCGCTTCGCTGGGCTAAGTGGGATCAGCGGCAAAAAGGTGTTCATAAACCCGCGCTTGATTAGCTGCGTCGTCAGCGTTGCCGTTGAGATATGGTGTAGTTTGGCGTGTGCGTCAGGTGTCAATTCGACTGTTCGATGGGTCATAGTTGATAGTCCTGTGACTATAGTAGTGGCGTTACCCTGCCGTTGCTGGTGCGAACCGCTTCTATCATTTCCTGATAAACCCAGCCATCGTGGAACGTCTGGTATGTTGTGTTATCTGTGCCGCGAATGTCAGCCACAAATTTCTGCGCCAAGATAGTCCAGTTGCGTTGCGTGTCGTCGGCGATGCGTGGTTGTGTATCGGCGATGTGAGCAGGCAGCGGCAGCGATTGCCATGCACCGTTGCGTATTCGCAAGTAGAGAGGCCCCTTTCCATAGTGGCCTTCAATGTAAATAGCGGCATCGCTACCGTAGAAAACGATGTGGTCTTTGTTAAAACGCGGCTGCAAACCGCTGTGTTTGAACAGGGCTGAAACAGGTTGGCGCACGGCCTGCGGTGCGTCAATTTGGGCGAGAACAGTGTATGACCATTCAGCGTCTGATGCGGCCCATTCGAGATTGGGATCATCGGCCGACTTCGGCGCAAAATCCCGCCGCTTCTTAAAATTATGAACACCCGCCACAACAGGCGCACGGTCCATATCGCTGCGCACCGAGCCAGATATGGTCTCCACCGTGCCGTCCAGCACGTGCAAAACGATCGATAGTTTGTGCGTAAAGTTATTGTTGAGCCGTCCGCCGCCCGCGTCCAGCCGATGCGACCAACCAAACGGAATCAGCGGATTAAGGTTGAAATGGGAAATGCACTCAACCTCTTGTGGCTCCCCGATGACACCTTGAGCAACCAGCTCTTTGGCGTGCAGTATGTGCGGCATGTAGCGATAGGAAGCGGCAAACGCTGTTTTGACATCGGCCGCTTTTGCCGCCTCGTACAGTTTTTTTGCATCGGCCGCCGTTGCCGCCATCGGCTTGTCACAAAAGACGTGACAGCCATGTTTCAACGCTGCCAGAATCGGCGCAACATGCGCCCCGCCGGGTGTGCCGATAGATACGATATCTGGCTGGAGGTCGGTGAGTGCCTGTTGCCAGTTGGTGCTGTGATAGGGAATGTCGAGTTCGGCCGAAACCTTTTCCAATACATGCGGTGTGCGACCAACCATACCCACAACCTCAACACCAACGTCGCGCAACGCTTTTGTATGTCCCTGCCCTGCAAAACCAGTCCCTAAAATAAGTGCTGTTAGTTTCATTCGCCCAGTACCTCATAGCTCATGCCGGGCTGCGACAAGAACTTGATGACGCCGTTTTCATTCGTTTTGGCTGGCATCGTGCGGATGAAGTTGCCGTCCATATCAAGCTCGTTGATGACGCTCGATGAATCAAAGAAGCCATCAATAATGATATAGCTAACAAATTGATAGGTGTTGCGGACGATGATGCGGTCGGCACTCATCTGCTCGAAGTACATGCTCATGCCTTCTGGCTCGTCAAGACCGCTCAAATCTTGCTGTGCAATCCGCCAGCCGTCGCCGATCAACTCGGTGCCAGTTGTGTATGCCCACTTTAGCTCACCATCAACCTGCGAAATCCAGCCCCATGTGCCTGTAAGCTGTACGCTACGGGCCGTTTTTGTGTTGAAGGTGTTATCAAGAATCAGCAGGTCGGTTGCGCCGTTGCGCTCAATTTCGAGGGCGCGGGCGCTCTCACTGTCAATGGCGATGTCGTTGATGGTGATGAGTTCGGCCGAATCTGAATAAGGTTGAATAATCGATGCAAACTGCGTCTGCGTGATCCCTTGACGGCGTGAAATCACCATCGGAATGGGTTGCCCTGCAATCTCGTCACCTTTACGGGCGGCGATAGGGCCACGTGCTGTGATGAACGTTGTGTCAGGTTCGGCGAGCAGTGTCGCACGCACATGCGCGTCTGACGACACACGCCAGTCAGCTTGTAGATCGCTGTCGAGTTCGGCCGAATTCAACCCCGTCAAATACTCATATCCATTCTCGCCTGCTAGCGCATCAATCGGCTCAAACGCATCGCTCGTCGTCGAGAAGTTGCCGCGATTGCGGTACACCCAATCGTAGGTGTGTGCGTCGGCACTTGTTGCATCGTAGAGGTCAATTAGATAGTCGTCATTCATCAGCACGGTGCGCTGCAAGGTCACACCTTCGTACAGGTTGCTATTGCGCATTTGTATCATGTTCATGCTGTTTTCAGAGACAAATTTGGTCATTTCCGCACCCAACGCACGCGCCTGTGAAGTGCCGTCAACCACAAGTACGTTATGAGCAAGTGATGCTTTGAAGTACGCTTCCTGCTCTGGCAAACGATATTTGATCGAGCCTGTATCAGGTGAAAGTTCAGTGCCTGCACCATAGAGCACTAGGTTCATTTGGTCGGCGTGACTATGGCCGCCTTGGTATCCCATGAAGTTGACGGCTGCTTGGATGCCATTATCGGCGTCGCCTGAACGCAGTACGGCAATATCAGAGTCGGTATAAAGTTCAGTTTTCCATTCGGGTTCGGCCGAATCACCCAACTCACCCACACCATAAAGCAGTGCGTTCAAATCAGTACGCCGTGACTGCTCGATAATTGGCACATAACGCGGGTCTTCCAAACGCCGATAGGCCAATTCATAGTACGTCACGCGATCAGAGTCGGTCAGATTAACCACGCGCCCGTCGTTAAACGTCGGCATGTCTAATTCAGGGTCGGCATAGGTGACCATAAAGTCAAACAGCCCTTTGTATTGTGGATTCTCGTAAACGTTGAACCCAGCATGGTGCGTCGCTTCCATCAACGGCTGGAGCGCACGCAGCACGTAGAATTGATAGTGCATCGACCCTTCGTACCACATGCCGTCGCCCGTCACACTTTTGTCAAGCTGATAATTTAAACTGCTGTCGTCCTTGAGCAACGAATACCAAATATACTCAGCATCACCTAAAACAAAGCCGATCACGCCAACTCCGGAGTTGTACCATGTCTGATGGTTGTGACGGCCTTCATTGTTGAGCATGATCAGCTCCGCCGCAGGGCGCAGGAGGCCCGCAGCGATTTTTGCGTGCTGTTCTTCTGTCAAATCATTGTGAACAAGGTCGTAAGCCCAAGCAAGCGGAATAACCCAGCGGGCTTCGTTAATCCCCTGTCGTGTGGTACGACCGCCAGCACTCGCATCTTCCCCTGTGCGCCCCGATTTATCAGTAATCTCATACGTGAGATAAGCGTCAGAGTAGGCCATCAAGATGTCGCGTGCTACCTCCATATAAATTGGATTGTCGGTGAACTGATACATCAAGCCAGCGTCACGGGCTGAGTCAGCCAGATCGTAGTGGCGTTCGGTGATGGCATATGCTTCGTCATCGTCGTCATGATAGAAGCCGCCACCCGTTTCTGGCACAACAATATCGACGCCAATAAAGTTGTTTGCGCCTGCCTCAAGTGACTCGTAGGCAGTTTGTGCCCAGTCGTAGGTTTCGATTTTTGTTTTGATTTCGTCAATTTCGGCCGAATTCAAAAACAGATGCGGGTGTTCCAAATCGGTCGGAATATCAATTGACAGCTTCGGGCCGAGCCGCACGTTCGACAGTTTCATCTCGTCAAAAATTAGCTGTGTCCCCTCAAGTGGCGTATGCCCCCAGCCGCTCGATGCGATCTTGATGTAGTCGACTTTGTCCCAACCAACAGGCTCCCGCGTGTTGACAAACTCATGCAGTGGAATCTCGAACAGACGCCAGCCTTCCCAGTCAATGATGAGTTCCTTTTTGTAGTAGTCATCAGCACTGGATGAATCAAGCTCAGAGTAGATGGCAAGCTGGATACCTGAGTCGTTTGCAACGGCCGAGTGTACCCAGAACGACAGGAAGGCGTACTCGCTCCAATCATGCGGAATGTCAATTGAGGTCAGGCGCGTGCTGAGCACCATATCTGACCAAATCGCCGCACCGTCGCCCGCGATCACCTTGTCTGTTTGCACATTGAGATCGTCAGTCGGCTCCACCCACTTGTTAGTTTGCTTGGCGTGCCAGGTGGCCGAGGTGATGTAGCCTTCAGGTATGGCTTGATCAGAGCGGTTGATGGTCGTTTCGGAGTCTTGGGAGTAGGAGTACCAGAGATCAGTATCGGCCGAATCGAAGTGCGAAATAAACAGCCCTTCGCTCATGTACTCTTCCAGCAAAGGCCCCGGATCGCTAATCGGCCCCGATGTCTCAATTGAACGCAACGTTGAGGTTACTTCAGCCGTTGTCGTTAGCTCGGCCGTTGCCATCAACTCTGGCAACGCGGTCGGCTCCACAACAACCTCAGTCTCAACCTGTTCAGCCGTTGGCTCAGCTTCAACGGGTTCAACCGTCGGCTCAACCTCTTCCACAACTGGCTGAGGCTCAATCACAACATCTTCCGTCTCAACGGGATCAGAGCTGCATCCTACAATTAAAATGAGGCATATGAAGAGTGCTTTGACTAAATTGGTTCGCATCATAATTCCTGTGTAGATTGACACCTACAGCTATCAAACCAAGCTTGTTAGCTGGCTTTCTATTCTTTGCCACCACAGTCGGCGGCCTACGGCTGGGCAAACACACGCGTATTTTGGGCTTGTACTAGCGATAAATGAGACTAAACTGGATGGCAGCGTGCCATGCGTCTTTCATGAAATGCTTTTAAGGGGAAGGGTACGGCTTCTATTTGTTGCGGTTTTGATAGCTGTTGAATGTTGTTGTTAGACGTTGCCAAATTCGGCCGAATAACACAAACACCAGCACGTAAAAGACACCAAATAAGATCGGCTCGCCCGGCAAAGAAATATTGCTAGCAGGCAAACCAAACGCAGCGTTGATCGCGCTGTTCAGCCCCACATAAATCAGCGCAATCACAAACATAATCAGGATATTTTTGAGCATCGCAACCAGATAATCACTAACCCGTTGCGAAATCGTGTTGCCGCCTGGCACACGTCTTTTGCCCACATTAAACGCCATCCCCAGTCCAGGATTGACGATTAACATATTGAATACCCCCATCGCAATGCCTAACGAAAACACGAAATCAATCATGGACGCCTGATTGCCAAGCGACGTTCCCCAACCAATAAAAAAGTAGACAGCGCCAGCAGACCACCAGCGCAAAATCAGCACAATACGGCGGTCTGTGAAAAAATGTCGGATACGCTCGCGTCTTTCAAGCATTTTATTTTCGAGAAACCGTTTAAAGAAACTTATGCGCCCGCGCTAATGCGTCATATCTGGTTTCGCATCCTTGACATCAGGCCAACTGAGCAATGGAACGGCAATAAGACCTACTGAATAAATGACAATTGCGGCGATAACCAGCCGCCAACTATCGTAGACATCAATCAGAGTCAATGCCTCTTGCTTCGCCACATCGGCCTGTAACAGACGCAAATAGACGAAGCCACCAACCGTTGCCATCGCGCTTGAAAAAACAAACGAGATTAAGCTACGAGGCGTTTCAATCAGCATCGCGTTGAAGCCAGTGGTTAGCCCAAAAATGATAAACAAAAATAGGTAGATGCCAATTTGGTTGGCAAAAATTTTGGTCGCAGCCTGAACGTGTATCTGGGAGCCAGCCACCTGACCCACACCAACAACAAACAGAGAGAGCGTCATAATCCGCAGGGCAAATTCGCGCTTGCTCATTATTCATTCTCCTGTGCGCGAATACGCATCGTTGTTTGAGGGTCGAAGAAATGGGCGCTGCTCATGTCAATAAATAGTTCGGTCGCGTCTAGATCTAGCACGCTTCCGTCCAAACGCATATTTGCAATACAGTTCGTTTCCCCAACGTTTAAATAAACAAGCGCATGGTTACCCAAATATTCACTTGAGGTAATGGCGACACTCACCCGTTCATGTTCGATACCTTGATTAGGCGAAAAATGTTCCGGCCGAATACCTAAAACAATCTCATCCCCAGCAAATGCATCGATTGCCGTCAATAATTTTTGTGGAATCGCCAAATTGATTCCTGTGGCAATAAACCGCTTGTTCTCAACGCGTCCGTGAAGGAAGTTCATCGGCGGACTGCCAATAAAGCCGCCCACAAACATGTTTTCTGGCCAATGATATACCTCAAATGGTGTGCCAATTTGCTGCACACGACCTGCGTCCATCACAACGATGCGCGTGGCCATTGTCAATGCTTCTGTCTGGTCATGCGTCACATACACAAATGTGTTGTCTAATTGCTTATGCAGCTTAGTCAATGCACGCCGCGATTCAACACGCAACTTAGCATCCAAGTTGCTCAACGGCTCATCCATCAAAATAACGTTGGCCGAACTAACAATGGAGCGACCCAACGCGACACGCTGCCGCTGTCCACCAGACAAATTTTTGGGGTAGCGATTAAGCTGTTGATCAAGCTGAACAACATTTGATGCTTCCATCACTTTTTTATGCAGAATATCGATCGCTTCATGGCGAATTGTCTGGCTAAATCCCATATTCTGGTAAACCGACATATGGCCATACAGCGCGTAATTCTGAAACACCATCGAAATATCGCGGTCAGATGGTGCGACGTTGTTGATGCGCTCACCCTTGAGGTGCATATCACCCGCAGTGATTTCTTCCAGCCCAGCAATCATACGTAAAACGGTACTCTTGCCGCAGCCTGATGGCCCAACCATTACAATGAATTCACCATGCTCCACCTCAATATTGAAGTCGAATACAGCTTGGATACCGCCAGGATAAACCTTGTCAACGTTTTTGAGAACCAGTTCGTGCATTTGGGGATCCTACTTCTGCATGATAGCTAAATCGATGTTATTTTCCTCGATATACTTCTGCCGTTCCTGTGTACGTTGAATGCAGACAATCGAGCCAATCAAAGCTGCCGCGCTCGTTGCAACTAACAAGATTTGTATAATGAGTCGCGGTGAATTAACAATTTCTACGGGAATCCAAAATAAACGCGCGAATTGAAACAGCGCCAGCCCCAAACCAATGTAGCCCCATTGAATTAAGTATACTTTTTGTCGCACAGCCACCAAAAAAGCGATTAACGACAATCCGATATTGAGCATGACAAAAATGCCCAAGCGTGACGTAACAGCCATGTTGTTGACGTATAGCAACGTAAAAGCTGTGTTGCCTGCCAGCCAAAACAAAATCAACTGCTGACTAAGGGCGTTTTCCACATACAGCCTCTTTTCGATTGTGTTCATTGCAATTTCCTGATGAGCGGATGACCTTCTCGTAATCGCTGTACAAATGAGGCGATAGCTACGAGCGTCAACAAACTGAACAAACCAATCAGCAGATAATGTATCCAAGTAGCCGCATCAAATACAAATGCACTGGGTACATAATCTTCTAGCTCTGTAAAGTCGAGGGCGAGGTAACCACTTTTGTATAGAGGAATGACATTTAACAAAGCAAGCGAGCGCAGGATAACAAATACCGTTGTGCCAATCGCAATGGTCAGCCCTGCTAACCCTGGTCGATACTTCGTCAACCCAAATATAGACAGCAGGCCGGCCATAATGACAAACAGGAGCGCAATATTAAACGCTTCCTTGTTAAAGACCTGTAGCTGCTTGTAGTACTCGAACATTTCAAGTGTTCCATCAAAAAACAGAATGTAATAGTGCGTCATGAATCCGAGATACACAACGAACAGTGCGACCACAAATACGATAATCGCGTAGACTAAGGTTGCTTGTATGCGAATGAGGTTGCTAAACACAATGGACTTCCCTTAACCGCCAAACTCTGCCCCTAACTACCGCTGCGCTGAAGGCGATGCCTCCATCACAGCGCATAGCCCCTCCCCCGCTGGGGGAGGGCAACCAATTCCTCCCCCAGCGGGGGAGGTTAGGCAAGGGTTCTAATTATCGAGCGACTACTCTTGTGAGCGTTGGTATGCGTTGCGATAGACGTCGAGATAGTCGTCTACGCCAGCTTCGTCATACATTGCACCCAGTGCGTCTGTACTTTCGAGTGCTGTGTCAGCATCCGTGATGAACAGGAAGATTTGCTCAGCCTGTTCTTCACCAACTGCCAATTGGCCCAACTTCGCGCTGTCTTGTTCAGTTAGTGAGAAGACAGGTGGAACGAGACGGAACAAGGGGTCTTCCGATTCGTAAGACGGTGTGATAACGCCTCTATCGAAGTACATTTCCCAAGCTGCTGGACCATTGTTGATGGTTGTCTGCATCTCAAAGCCGATTTGTTTCTGATAACCAAGTGGGATAAGTGAACCTAAATAGTCACGCATGAAGCTTGACATATTACAGCCCTTAAACTCACAAGATTGCTCAACCGCCCATTCGTTGAATTGTGGATACTCTACGCCGTCTCCACCAAGATAAACAGCACCTGCTTCTAGAACAAACGGAGGGCCGTAATTTTGAACAATCACACCTTCTTCAGAGTAGAAGTAGTCAAACAGCGTAAGCGCTGCATTGATTTCCTCTTGAGAAGAAGCAGTTGAGATTGACCAGCCGTCTGGTTTGATAACACGTGTGTTTTCCATGAAGTGGATAAACTCGTCAGAGCCAACGGTCGTTACTGGTGGCAGCAAACTAACCACACCTTCGTTAGAAGCAGTTGTTGAAGCAATCCAGTCAATCGTCATAAAGCCGAACTGATTGTGTCCTTCTTCACCATCTGCCCCAAACAAAACGCTGCGGAAGTTGTCACCATTGCTAGTGTCCGCGAAATCAGTGTGGATCAGACCTTCTTGAGACAGTTGCTGCATATAACCAACGGCTTCAAGGAAGCCCGGGTCATTGAAAGAGTACTGCAATTCGCCTTCTGCATCGAGATAGAAGCGAGCGCCAGTTGCATCTGAACCAAACACACGTTGGCCGCCCCAGTAAGGGATAAGGCGCAGTGCGTCAAAACGATCTTTTGAACGACGAGTAAAGTATGGTTCGACTTGAGCATCTTCAACAACTTCACCAGTCGTAATCTTGGTGACAGTGTTTGGTGACAGCTCAACGACACGCCACAGAGCAACCAACTCATCGATGTCATACTGAGCATTAACACCTAAGTAAAGCTCAGATGGGTTTGCGAGGTCTGGATACGTGTCAGCAATGTAAGCAAGCAGCGTAGCGCGGGCAACCTCAGAGGTCAACGTACCGCCACCAGCTTCATTTTGCAGATCGACTACATTGGTTGCGTTGCGCTCCCAGTAGCCAGCATAAACTGTATCAAGTGAATGCGTTTCCGCCTGCATTTCAGCATCTGAATCGAGCAAGCCCGTAATCCAGTTTTCACGTCCATTAAATACACGCGCATAGTTGCCAATCTCGGCCGCGTATGCAACATGGTAGATGCCACCATCATATGCTGTGATTGCTTTAGCGATATTGGGGTTTGCTTCCAAATACGCAGCAAAGTTAGGCATCATGTCAAGATTGTCGTTTAGACGAACAAAATAACCTTGTGCGCCATAGGCCATCAGGTCATCAGCGATGCCGCTACCGCCAAAGATGTGAGCATCTTCAAAGCTAGTTGCGGCTGAGACATCAATCATTTCACCAGATTTTTGATCCTGAATGGTTACATCATTGATACCGATACCGAGTTCTGACTGAATGTATTGCCACGTTGGTTTGAGCTGACCGGCCGAAATCACATTGCCGTCAGGTTGCTCAAGTGGTGTCGGCTGATTGTAGGTAAGCGTGCGTTGATTGTTGCCCAAAGCCATGTTGATTTTGAGGAAATCAGCCATAGGGGGCATATCAGCCATGTCAGCTTCAGCATCTGCGGCTGCTTGAGCGGCTGCGTCTAAGTCTGCTTGCGCTTCAGCAGCGGCGGCGGCGGCCGCATCTGCTGCTGCTTGCGCATCTTTTGCTGCTTGACTGTCAGCATCTGCTGCTGTTTGCGCATCTGCTGCTGCTTGCGCATCGGCGGCTGCTTGAGCGGCTGCTTCTGCTGCTGCTGCCATATCAGCGTCTGCTGCTGCTCGGACCGCTTCTGCTTCTGCCTGAGCTGCTTCTGCTGCTTCTTGAGCTGCTTCGGCCGCTGCTTTAGCCTCAGCATCTATTACGGGCTCTGATACGCCGCCGCAAGCAGCGAGCGTAAACATGGCCATCACTAAAACGACCAACATAAGGTAACGCTTTAACGTTTTCTGCATTTCCATTCTCCATACAAAATTAAAGGTGTTGACGGGCGATGTGTTGTTATTAGATTTCTGCAATAGACTTCTCCTCGCATCATTGGGGCATATGGGTGGCTTCCAACCACGCACTGAATGCACGCCAATCAGCTTATTCTTTGACGCCACCAAGGTTGACACCTTTGGCGAAGTGGCGCGAAATATAGGGGTAAACAATGAGTACAGGGATAATCGAACAAATTAGGACAGCGAAAATGTAGGAATCGGCCGAATACGCCAAAGTGGACGGCATGTCGTCAAACATCGTGCGGTAATTCTCAATCAGAATCCGCATGTAGACTTGCAACGGCAGCTCTGTTGGGTTCTGTAGCAACATCCGCGCCCAAAAATAACCATTCCAACGGCTCGTTGCATAGAACAAAGCAATCGTTGCAATCGCGGCCTTTGACATCGGCATGTAGATGCTGAGCAGCATTTGGAACTCATCCGCCCCATCAATTCTTGCGGCTTCCTCAATCTCATGTGGAATGGCCGCAAAGAAACTGCGCATCAAAATAATATTGAACGCCTGCACACCAAAAGCAACGATAAGGCCCCACCGATTGTCAACACCCATGCCAGTGTAGTTCAAAAACAGCGGCACCATACCAGCGCCAAACCACATTGTAAACACAACCAAGAAGTTGAAGGTGCGACGGAACAAGAGGCGTTTTTTGCCAAGCGCATACGCGCCCGTGATCGAGATAAACAAGCTCCACACCGTGCCAAAGATGGTATAGAAAAGCGTGTTCGTGAACGAAATCCACAAGCCCTTGTCGAGATAAATCAACTCATAAACTTCAAAAGTTGTATCAATGGGAAGAAGGAGGACGCGACCCGTTTCGTAGGCAATTTTGCCACTGATGGAGGCAGAAAAGGCGTAGACCACTGGGAAAAACGCCAGCAAGCTAAAGCCTATTATCAACGTGAGGGAAAATATTTTGAATGTGCGTTCTGATCTGCTGATTCGCTGTTGCATGGCGGCTCCTACCAGAGTGATGAGTCTGAGATCTGACGACTGATAAAGTTCGCACCAACAACCAAGCCAAACCCAATAATGGAGTCAAACATGCCTGCGGCTGCGCCCATCGCTTGGTTCCCCCCTTCCAGCCCGATACGCAACACAAAAGTACTGAGTACATCGGCGGTTTCGTAGGTGTTGGCGTTGTAAAGCAAGATGACGCGCTCGAATCCGACCGAAAGCATTCGGCCGATTCTCAACACAATCATGATGATCAACGTGGGTGCCATACCAGGGAACGTTACATAACGAATCTCTTGCAGCTTGTTGCCGCCGTCCACCTTGATCGCTTCATACAAAACGGGCGAAATGGCCATGATGGCGGCGAAAAAGACGATCGAGCTATAGCCAGCCTCTTTCCAGATGCCAGTGATGATAAACATCGGCCGAAAATATTCGGCATTCTGAACAATCTTGGTCGTTTCCTCAATGATGCCAAGATTCATTAGGAACCCTGACAATATCCCTGTATTCGTCTCGCTGTTGCGCAGCATTGTCAGCACCAGCCCCGTAATTGTCACTTCGGACAAAAAGTGGGGTAGATACGACAGCGTTTGCGTGATGCCGCGCACGGTGTTATTGATAATTTCGCTAAAAAAGATTGCGAGAATAATCGGGATTGGAAACCCAAAAATCAGACCGTATAGACTAATAACAAAGGTGTTGCGGAAGGAGCGCCAGAACTGCGGGGCAAAGGCACCATTGACGAGTGACTCAAAGTTAGCAAACCCAACAAAGTCACTGCCCAAGACACCAAGGTTGGGCTGAAAATTTTTGAAGGAAATAAGCAGCCCTGCCAACGGCTTATAGAACCAAAGTGCGTACCAAACAACCATCGGAAGCAATAGAAGATACAGCCGATAGTCAGTTACAATCGTCTTGACATAAAACAGAAACATATTCTGCTCTAGGTCATCTTGCTTCTTTATTACTTTTTGAGCCATAGGTAGATCCTTCTCTAATTCCCAATTCCCAGTGTATTCAATTTTCAATTAAGCAGATTGAAAATGATATTGCCGATCTTGTCTCAACTATTGCCAGCTAACCTTCGTCTCACCCGCTGGAACCTGAAAGCGTAATAAACCCAACTCAGCATCATATTTTGTCGCGAGTGCTTCACCATCAACCTGGACAGATTGTGGTTGTTCAGCGACACGGCAGCTAACCCATGCGGGGCGCTTGGCCGATGTTGTACAGCCGTTAGGCGTTAGGGCGATGTCGGTGGGTGATGATGCAATGAACATCAAACGGCCGTTATGCCACAAGTTTGTTGTACTGCCTGCCGTCATCATGTTGCCATCAACGATGGCGCACCATGCCGCGTCGGTCGTGAGGCGGTTTGCGATTTGCATGTGGCGGCGTCCGCTGGCAAAGGCAACGAGCGTGTTGCCGATTTGCGCGGCCGAGCCAAATCGGCAGTCAAGTTGTTCGATCTGGGCGTCGGCAAGCGACAAAATCACAAAATAGCGGGCTTGGGTTGTTGGTTGGTCGGGAGACAGAACAAGTGCATGTTGTTGGCGCGTGATAATCCAATCAGGCTTAGCCGAGGTTGGATTGGCACTGATTTCTTGTTCCCATTGGTCACTTGCGAGTGATTGAGGTTCAAGCGCGTCGATTTGGAGGCTGTGAGTTTCGGCCGAAATCGTCCAACGTCTTTCGCCAACCTTCTCTGCCGCATAATCAGTCTGCAACAGCCACTCTAATTTACGCGCCGACTCAAGCCGAACATCGTCACAAAGCACAAGGGTGTCTGCGCCAAGCATCAGCATTTGGCGGCTGAATTGCGTGAGGTCCAGTTCGGCCGCATAAGCCCCTGCTGCCTCGCCGTGCATATAAACCGCACCATCTGCAACAAACCAGTTCTCTAGCCGACCGCCCCACGCTTCCGTCAACCCCTTGTAAGGGTCTTTGTCGCCATCAAGGTATTGACCCTTGCCATCGACTAACAAAGTGCTGTGGTGGCGCGTCAATTTCGCTTTGCTGTACCCTTGATCAACCGTTAAATAATCATCGCCGCGCGTCAAAATGAAGCTGTTGGCATCATTATGATCGTGGTCAGCCTTGATCGTTTTCCAATCGTAAAGTCGGTTAAATTCTTGTCCAAGCGCCCAGCCACGAGCGCCGTTTGGCGTGCCGCACTTAAATGCTAAATAGGTGGCATCCTTATTCCAACTACTGCGGGTGGTAAGCAATCCTAAATCGGGGAACACCATTGTCGTGGGCAATGTGTTGAGATGTTCTGGCTCAACCGTTGGGTCGTACCAAACAAAATCAACCCAAGCCTCAGGCAAAAGCCCCGGTTTGACCATTCCTTCGCGCCCTTCACGTTCCCATTCGCCAATTTCGTCGAAGTGGTCAGCAAGCCATTGTGCGTGTCCATTACGATAGAGGCTCGCCATGCGATAAAGCATCATGCGCGAATGGGAGCTACGACGGTCGTGGCAATCGCCAAAATTGGCCGTGTTGACCCAATTAGAAGCGGCAACCGCAATACGATAGTCAAACGCATTGCGCATGAACTCATTGTCTTGCAGGTTAATATCCGACTCTTGCGCTAGCAGATGCAGCGGGAAAAGTAAGAATTGAAAACCGTAGCGCCAGTAAACGGGGCCTTCATAATCAGAGCCGTCCTCTGGAAAAAGCCCCACAACACGCTTAAAGTTAACAATTGCGTCGTTGATCCATGCGCTGGTGTCATAATCATCGGCCGCTAACGCATAAGCAGCGGTCAAAAAACCGCCGTTGCAAATCCAATTGTGGTTTTGCCAATAGTGGCGTGTCCAAGAGGTCCCAATATCTGTAATTGAAAATTTGTAGAGCCGCTCGCCCTGTAGACGCAACTTAGCAACCAGCATGGCGCGTTCATCAGCAGGCAAACGGTCGCCAACCCAGTTAAGCGCAAGCGAGTAGCCAAATAGGAGCCACGACGCATCGAGGTCGTGATCGGGCATACGCTTTTTGCCCCAGTGTGGATAACCGATGCCTATTTTTAGCCAATAGCGCAACGTTTCTAAGTAGGCAGGGTCATCGGTGAGCAGATTGGCAAGCGCCAGATTGGCCGCGCCCATGCCGATATAGGTGATGGAATCGTCAGGATGCTCACTGGGCAGTACGGTGTCAGAATAAGACGCCGCTTGTTTAAGCAATCGCTCGTATTGCGCCGCATGTGTTGTCGCCGCGACTTGACGCCATTGTTCAAGCGTCTTGGCTTTGAGGAATAACATCTCTGTCATGTCTGGTGCTGTATCGTGGTCTGATAAGTTTGAGTCGTGCCGACTGTTCGGCCGATAATCACGCGCCGCCGTTCCGTTGGATTCCATGACGTGCCGGGAGCAGTCCCTAGCAATAGGTCAAACGGCTCGCTCCCAGTTAGGGTGAGCGTATATATTTGGCCGTTGTGATTGATTTGGAATTCGGCCGAATGTACCCTGCTCGCCTTTTCTGTTAAGAAAATTTGCTGCGCGGCGACTGATGAGCCAACCGTTTCATCAATCGCTCCTGTTGTCAGATTGGTCAGTTGCAACTCACCATCAACATGAAAAACAGAATCGTAGGTGTGTATGCTTTCGGCCGGCCCTGAGCCTGTCGAAGTGGCCGAAACGCTTAAACGATCGACCAACCGATCGCCATCAATCTCCACTACCCGCGAAACGGCGCAATCTGGATACGCATCCGTTGCTGTTAACGACAACAAACGACCATCGAGCTGATGCATCGCCTGAGAGAATTTGTTTTGTGACTGTCCATCAACCACCAGCACGTTGTGTGCGTAGCTGTCCTGATACCATTCTCGACGGGCAGGAATGCCATAAAGCACACAACCTGCGTCATTTGAGAAAGGCCACACTTGCAGGCTTAGCTGATCGCCATGCGAATGGCTGCCGCGATGTGCGCCAAAGAGCGCAACGGCTGACAATTGCGGCGATGCGTTTAAGATAGCGACACCCGCATCAGGAAGAAGTTGGAGCGGTGGAAGCGTCGCGGCGGGTGAGTGGGAAGCAATTGTTTCCGACCCATACAGCAGTGCCGCCCAACCATCTCGCTTGCGTTGCGAACGTGCATAGGCGTGGGTCAATGCATCTGTGAAGGGGGAAATGTTGGGGTTGTGAGCAGACGCTATTTCGTAGACTTCGATTAGCTCACGGTCATAGACACTGTCGATCCAGTAAGAACCATCGCCCAAATCGGCAATCGTTCCATCGGGCAGTGTGCATTGCGTTAGCGCCTGACACATGCTGGTAATTGATTGCCCTTGTTCACCACGCACAGCATATAAATCGCGGCCGTTAGACGCCGCAGCCTCAGCCAAAATTTGATACGCCAGCACAACAAAGTTGTGATAGTAAGGCGTCACTTCGTACTGTTTGCCGTCTGCTAAAACGCCTGCGCTGATGTGTTTGATGAACCCACCGTCGCCGTCAATTGCGCGAGCGATGTATTCAGGCTCACCCAGCGTGTAGCCAAGACAGCCGAGAGCCGCATTGAACCACGCCATGTAGTTGCTCTCGACATGATCTTTTTCGATCAGCGAATCTTGAGCAATTGCCATCGTGCCAGCAAGCGGGCGCAGGAACTCGTGTTCAATTTGTTGTTGAAAGTCAGAGGAGAGATCGGCCGAAACCAAGTCGTAGGCGTGAATCAGCGGAATTGCCCAGAGTGCTTCGGTCAATGCCTGATTAAAGACACGTGCGGTGAGCATCCAGCTTTCGGCCGAATCTGCCCCTTCAAAGTTTGTATAAAACGCAACGTAATGCCGCAGCACACGCTCAACTTCAGCCAAATAGCGTGGCTCGCCCGTGAGAGCATAGGCTATCGCAATCTCGCGGCTCATGTCCGCAAACTCGCGATGTCGCCACGCTAGCCACGCCTCATCATAAACTAACCCTTCGCAGCTATCGCCAACGGGGCAAACGTGCGTTTTTGCAAGGTTGCCATCATAAACGAGCGGCATCCAGTGGACGGGGCAGATGTAATTGTGAATCCACCCGCCGGACTGGTTGGGGAGTTCGGCCGAATCGGCACACCAGCGATCGACACGTGCCAATAGGCGTTGCCAGTCGGCCGATTTCGGCCGATTAGGCTCGATCTGGCGCTTCAAGGCACTGATAGTTGATACGGCGAAAAGTTGCATATTGCAAAATCCCCCACCTACCCCCCATCGGGAGGGGCTGGGGAGGGTTCTTACGGCCTAAACGAAGTACAAACCGCCGTTAATTTCCATGATTTCGCCTGTCACATAAGTGCCCATTTGCGAGACAAGATATAGGGCTGCATAGGCTACTTCATCAGGCGTGCCGCCGCGCTTAATCAGCGTTTTATCTGCAACGATGTCCTGAACGTTGGCGGGGGTAAAAGTGTTGTGGAATGGAGTGTCAGCGATAAAGCCAGGCGAAATCGCATTGACCGTGATATTGCGTGGCGCAAGTTCTTTTGCCATGCCGCGTGTGAAACTGTTGATAGCACCTTTGGTTGCAGCATAAATCCGAGAGCCGCCGCCACCGCCATCGTGTGCCGCGAGTGATGATAGGTTAATAATACGGCCACCATCAGGCATAAACTTCAACGCCTCACGGGTGCAGTAGAAGGCACTGCTGAAGTTCACATTTACCACATTGTGGAAATGTTCGTCGCTCATCTCAGATGTTTCAACACGAGCCAATAAACCGCCAGCGTTGTTGATGAGGATGTCAATCTTGCCGCCCAACGTTGCAGCCGCATCTGCCATCACAGAGGTGACCTGTGCGCTATCGGTCGCATCGAGATGAACACCGCTAATTTTCTCGTCTGCAAATGGTTGGAGTTCGCTGCTAAAAGTGGTGATGACAACCTGTGCGCCGCACTCAGCTAGTGCGTTGGCAAAAGATCGGCCAATGCCTCGGTTACCGCCAGTAACAACTGCCGTTTTTCCTGTTAGATCAATCTGCATGGGATTCTCCTTCTCTAATCTTTGTGCGGCGCATGAATCATTGTGATTTCGGCCGAAATTTGCGTTCTTTATATAACGTTCAAACCTCTGAATCAGGCTGGTTCAAGGGTTGGTGTAACGTTACACTAATTTAACGAAGAGTTCTCAGCCTGTCAACCTGACGTCAAAGGTTACTAGCAACTTTTGGCGTGACTATGATAGACGTATCCTGATTTCTCTCTGGAAACAGCATATTTCCACCCGCATATATCTTGCGCATAAACCGCTAAAACGTTACACTAAAATGGTCAAGTTTTGTAATTTCATTGTTGAGGCATTTCTATGGGTGGAAAAGTCACGATTACCGATGTCGCAAGAACGGCCGAAGTTTCGGTCAGCACTGTTTCCAACCTTCTTAACGGTCGCTCAAAGCGCATGCGGCCGCAGACACAAGATCGTATTCGGCATGCAATTAAAACATTAGGTTACACGCCCAATCAAGCCGCTCGACAGCTTAAAACAGGTCATGCGCGGATTGTTGGTCTGATTGTGCCTTCCGTTGCCAATCCGTTCTATGGCGTTTTTGCACGCCATGTTGAAAAAACAGCGCTGGCAAATGGCTATCAGGTGCTGCTGTGTAACAGCGAACGTGACCCAGATCGCGAGCGTGCTTATGCAGAAGAGTTATGGGGCTATGGTGTACGCGGCATCATTTTTGGTTCGTCCCTCATGCAATTTTCCCATCTTGATGATCTGATTGAACGTGGTCTGAACCTCGTTGCTTTTGACCGTCTATCTCAAGAGCAGGATCGCAGCATTATCGACAGCATCGGTGTTGACAATATTTTTGCGACACGCTTGGCCGTCAAGCATTTACTTTCGTTAGGCCACCGCCGCATCGCTTTTCTCTCTGGTCACGTGCGAACCGTTAGTCGTACTGACCGCCTCAATGGGTATCTTTCTGCCCTGCACGACGCTGGGATTGAGCCAGATGAGCAACTTATCTGGCGCGGGAAATCAAACGGCAGCTTTGGTGATGCCGATGCGATTGAGATGGGTAGGCAGGGTGCTCACGCACTTTTCAGCCAAACGAATCCGCCAACTGCCGTCTTTGCGATCAACGATATGTATGCGTTTGGCGTGTATGCGGGGGCGGGTGATTTGGGGCTGTCAATTCCTGATGATGTCTCAATTGTTGGCATGGACGATATCATGTTGACAGAGGTTGTGCGTCCCCCGCTCACAACAATCCGCCAGCCAATTGCTAAAATCGCGCAGCAGGCAACGGAACGCTTGCTCGGCCGATTGCAGGAAACCTATACCGATCCTCAAGCGCATATTGTACTCACTCCCCGTCTTATCGTGCGTGGATCGACGGCGAAATTGTCGTAATTCGGCCGAAATCCCATCCTCCATTTGGACTCACTAAACCTCAAAAACCTTCCTCTAGGTTTGTATAAGCCGTCGCTAACTTCAACACCTCATCCTAAAAATCATTATGAATAGTCAAGAAATTCCAATTGCCAATCTAAAATTGCAGGTATCTGAAAGTACGCCATATCATTCTGAATCAATTCTAGAAAATGAGATTGAAGGCATCCATGTCACGCATGTTGCTATTACAGGCGAAGAGCCAGCCATTGAATATTCTGTAGAAGGTTGCAAAACAATATACTTGTTTATCAGCGGCACAGGCGTCGTAAACGCAGCGAACACGGCTTATGCAATTGTTCCCGAAACCATTCTTTTACCCAATATAGTTGAAAAAGTTTCAATCAGAGCCGCTAAAAATGACACCTTGCACTATCTGAAAATTTCAAGCGAATTAACGGCGCAAGATATTGAAGATTTGAAAGAATTTCCAGCAACTCACATGCAGCATGTCTATTATGCGAAATTCACAGATTGCCAGTCATACAGTGAAACAATTAAGAGTGCGAATACGATAAGCCGCACAATCCTTCCCAATCGATACATCCCGAGAATCGCGATGGGAACGGTTGAAACAAAAGGCCCCGATCTGGTTGCAGCGCATGAGCACGCCATGTTAGAACAGCTCTTTTTGGGTTTGGCAAACAACAACTGTGTTGTTTATGCTGATGAAGCACAGGTCGATTTTCCGCAATACTCTGTGCTTCATATCCCGCTGGGATCAAATCACTCGGTTTCTGTAGAAAGCGATCAGGTGATGTACTATGTTTGGATGGATTTCTTTTTGGATAAAGAGGGCGAAGAATGGTTGAAAAACCATAAGGTGAACGATAACAATTGAACTGCAGTCATTTTCCAGACAGCCGTTTTAGTTCAAAACATTCAAGCCGTCGCAACCTCATCTGTTACATCACCATGATTATTTTAAGTAACATTGTGGGTATTAGGGTGCTTTGTTTTCGGCCGAACGCCCGTATCCACGTAAATCCCCAAACACAAACGTATGGGCGGGACGTGGCGGGAAACAATTTGCCAAGAGGCTCCCATTAGTGCCGCCACGTCTCGCCCGTCTGTACCGTTCAGAGGCTCCCATTAGTGCCACTACGTCTCGCCCGTCTGTACCGTTCATCCACCATGTCTTACCCGTTTTGAGGCCAAAGACGGCAAGAGAATAGTTAATCACTTATGTTACATGCTCAAATGAGCTATAGAGGGTTGATGAATAAACGCTCGTTCACTTTCTTTAGTCATCTGAGGAGGGGCGCGACATCAGATCTTCGTAGAAGGGCGATGCGTACACTTCATCCATATCAATCGGCTTCTGTTCGCAAGCAATGAACCCCAACGGCAACATTAGTTCTTCAAAGGATTGAGGATTTTCATCAAACGGCTGAATTCCTGCATATACAAAAGGAAAAATACCCTTTGTTACCTTTTTATAATTACACCAGTCTACAAATTTCGCTTCTAATTTCACTTGATTTGTCACGACATAAAGACGATAACCACGTATAAATCCACCCTCCTTATGCAATTTCTTTACTATTTTGTATAAAGACCGAATTGCGTCTTCACAGCCTTTTAAATTTCCAATAGTTAGTTGATGGACAAATGCTCGTTCTGGTTCTGAGATCATTGATCTATTCGTCCTTTACTTCTGTATTGCTCAAGCCTTTTTTGAAGATATTCATGAACTGATTTGTCAAAAAATGGAGAAGATCGCACCTCTTTCATGTCAATAGGTTTTGGCTCACATGTAACGAAACCCAACGGGAGCATTAAGTCTTCAAAAGATTGGGAGGAGTCGTCAAATGGCTGAATCCCTGCATATACAAATGGATATTCTCCATTTGTAACTTTCTTGTAATTGCACCAATCGACGAATTTTAATTCTAGTTGAGTTCTATCTTTAATTACCTAAAATTTGTACCAATAAGGATACAAATCATAAAAAGATGAAGATGACCGATTTCTGAGCAAGAATAGAGGTGAAAACAAAACACTTGCAAGAGGAGAACGGTCATCATGAATAATTGTATCAGCTATTCGCCGCGAGCTAGCCTAGCCATAGTGGGCATGAATATCCAACAAATGGGTATTTGGGAAATGATAGGTGAACAAGTCAAAATCAAACAAAAAACAGTGAAGCATACGCCATTGCAGAAATTGCAGGATGCCTTTATTAATATAATGGCAGGAGGTCAGGGAATCACGGAAGTGAATCAGCGGGTCAAACCAGATGCAAGTCTGTCGGCAGCATTTGGACGGAAAAAATGTGCGGACCAATCAGGGGTTAGTGCAACATTGAATGTGTGTCAGGCAGAAAATGTGAGTCAGATGCGTCAAGCG
>JBMZDF010000020.1:0-24783 GCA_049614105.1 Promineifilaceae bacterium (SeqCode) | reverse complement strand
GCGTGTCGCTCAGACTTCGACATGCTCAGCCACCGCTCTTTACTCAAGTGAAACACACCCTTTTGTAAGTATTTATGCAAGAAAGGCGCAAATAACCTTTGGTAGATTTTCACGGGGACTGTGGTCCTAGTGATATTTTAAATACAGGAAAGTTGTATAATATGTGGTAGGTCTGAACGCGAAACAAATGATTTATCACAGTTTCATAACACTTATCAAGTAACTCTAGTTAGTTTGTTTTGTCTTGAAAACAAGCTGAATGAGGCACACAACATGCCAGAACAACTAATTCTGGACTCACACAATCACATATATAAACGTCGATTGGGTTGGGAGCAACCGGTTGACGTAAGAAACCGTTTGGATGGTTGTGGATTGATCGGCCAAGTCATCCAAACAGTTTCATCGGCAAAAAGCGCAAGATGTACGTACTTTTCTGTTGGTTGCAATCTGAATCTTTGGGTGACGTAGTGTCGTGCAAGCGGGGCTACGATTTTGTTTGAATTAAATAATACCGCTCCATAACGGAGCGGTTTTTTTTTGCGTTTTGCTGGTGATTAATCACCAAATGTGGGAGTGGGTCGATCTTGCTGTTTGGCTGCCATGCGTTGCAGCTTTGCCATAATCGGGTCATCAAAGTGTGCTTTTCGCCAATTATAGGCCTTCAAAATCGAGCTGAGTGTTCGGTCGTCGAAGGTTGCCTGATGGAAGAAGGCGTCGTTCAGATCCGCCTGTTGAAACTGCGCACCAATCAACTTTGAGCCTTCAAGATGGGCCGATTGGAGTTTGGCGCGTCGACATTTCGCGTTGCATAAATCGGCCCGCTTCAGATTTGCCGCAACTAAGCTGGCCCCATTGAGCGAACTGAACTGTAGTTTGCCCTCTTGCAAACGAGCTTCCCCAAGGTTGGCCTTGGTCATGTTTGCTTTGGTCAAATCAACCCCAAAACCACGCGCTCGGAACAACGTTGTTTCTTCTAAGTTGGCGTCTTGCAAATTGGCATAGGCGATATCTGCCTCGCTCAAATCTTGTCCGCCCAGATCAACCCGTTGCAGCTTGGCGCGTGAAATATCGTGCGAACTACGCGGCTCTGTTTTGGGCAAATCGAGCCGTACAGCCAGTTCAAACGCCTCAACCAGCAGTTCCTTGACGCTAGCAGGGTGCTCTTCTTTCACCTGCGCACGCAAAATATAGTAGACCCGATTGTGATAATCAGCATATTCAGGTTTCAGGAAAGCAAGCAACATCGCGGCCGCGCTGATTTGCACCGCAAGGTTGTTGTCTGAACCGAGATCCGCAACCATCTTGTTAAAGCGTGCTTCAACAGGTGGGAAGGTAATTGGATTAACGGGTTGTGGCGCAAGTTGATCTTGTAGCTCTTGCAATATCTCAACATTCGGCCGAAGTTCGGCCGCCGTCTGAACCAATTTAACCAGTTCACCTCGATCCTCCACATAATCAATAATCTCTGTCACCATGTCTCGTGCGTTCAGCTTAGCTGAAACGACTTCATCACGCGACACATTTAAAGAGACGCGAAGAATATATCGCCATTCAACGGGGTTGAAATGACTGACCAATGCTGCATGTAGTTTTTTATACTGCTCTTTATCCACGGCTGTTTCTAAGTAGGATTATAATACTATCTGTATCGTTAAAAGTGCATTGTACACGATTTGTCCCGCGATCGGTCACGCGAGATCATTAAGATTTAGAAAACACCACAATTACAACAATTTTTCCATGGCGGACAACAGATGCTCAATATCAGAGGGTTGGTTGTACGCTTGAATCGAAATGCGGATAAAGTGGCGATCCTGCCATTCAATGCAGGGAATTTCGATGTTGAATTCGCGATTGAGCCGCACCTTGAAAGCGCGTAAATCAGCTTGCTTTGGAATTTCGACAATTGCCATTTGGGGCGGCATTCGGTCGGGATGTGCGTAGACAGACGGTTTGCCCGTGAGTTGCGTGGCGAGCTGATGCCACTGGCGAACCAGTCGGGAACAGTTGGCACGAACGGTCGCCCAGTCGTGTTGTGCCATAAAGTCAAGCGCGGCAGGCACGGACACAAACGCAGCGGGGTCTTGCGTTCCCCACCACTGAATGCGGTTGAGGAATGGGGTTCCGCTGTCAAGATGCGGCTGATTCCCCCAATCCCAGCTAAAAACGAGCGGTTCGAGCAAGTGTTGACGGTCGCGACGAGCGTAAAGGAAGCCAACGCCTTTGGCGGCGCTAACCCATTTGTGCAGGTTGCCGATGTAGAAATCGGCCGAAATCGCCACCATATCCAAATCGATCTGCCCTGGCGCATGTGCCCCGTCGATCACCGTCAGAATTCCTTCCGCCCGCGCCCGTGCGCAAATTTCCGCCACAGGCAGCAGCATCGCCGTGCTGGAAGTGATGTGGCTTAGATAAATCACTTTGGTGTTGGGTGTTACCCCTTGCCAAAGCTGGTCGACTACCTGAGCGGTGTCGCCAAGGGGCAGCGGCAACGGTTGGCGAACATAGCGAGCGCCACGTCGTTCGCATAAAGTTTCCCACGCACCTTCACAAGCGCCATACTCATGGTCACAGGTCAACACTTCATCTCCTGCGTTGAGTTTGAGCGACCGCGCAACGAGATTGACGCCAAAGGTGGCGTTGGTGACGGGTGCTAATTCGTCTGCGCCACAGTTGAGATATTGGCTCAAACGCTCGCGCATGTCGCGCAGGGCGGGCGACAGCGTGTATTCCATAAACGCAACGGGCTGCTGCTCTAGTTTGAGTTGCCATGCTTGATAGGCTTCAAAAACGGGGCGCGGTGTTGCGCCAAAGGAACCGTGATTGAGAAAGGTTACGTTGGGATCAAGTAGGTATTGGTCGCGTAAATGGGTCATGGGGTTATAGGCAGGTGGCGAACAATTCGGCCGAATTTAACCACTCTGAGTTCAATTTTCCTTCATCTTCATAGGTCCACCAAGCGGACAAAACCGCTTGCGCCAACGCATAACGGGCGATCTTTTGCCGATCAAGTTCAAGCACCTCGGCAAAAATTGCGATGCGCCGCGCCATTGTCTGCTGCGGATTAGGAGAACTGTACACGTGATCTAACTCGTTGCGCAAAAATGCGCCTGTTTCGTAGGCAGGTTCCCCAACCATGCCTTTAGGATCGATTGCAAGCCACGTGTCTCCTGCGCTCAAAATATTAAAATGGTGCAGATCGCCGTGAATCATGACCGTTTCGGTTGCAGAGGCAAACAGCTCAGTAAAAAATGTTTCTGCCATTTCGACAAAACGAGCGGGAAATATACCTGTACCGCCGTCAAATTCCCGTCGCAACCGCTGTAATCCGTTGGCCCACGTTGCCACATGGCTAAGCGAGTGGGTAGAGGGTGCAGGTTGAAACAAATCACGCATCACTTCCGCACCAATCTGCGTCATGGCCTCGTCATCCTTGAGTGTAGACAACATTGCACCAGGCTGTAACCGTTCAAGCAACAATGCACCGTTTTCACGATCAGACGCCAATAGTCGCGCCATTCCGCGCCCGTTATAAATGCCAACCGCTTCAATTTCGCGCAACAGTTCAGGGCGCGGAACGCCTAGTTTAAGTGCAACGGGCGTTCCATCTGCACGCACAGCGTCCACAACATAGTTATAAGAAAGGTTAAAGGGGTCGCCAACGCGAATTGACCAGCGTTGCTCTAGCGCAGCAATCTGTTGCGGCAGTTGGGCTAGCCACTCACGACCGCCATCAAACACGATGGCAACATGAGCAGCAAATTTAGGAGGAATATGAATCATCGGGTTGCTTAAAATACGGCTACACAGCTTGGCGGGTCGCCATTCCTTTATGTAAGCGATCGAGGTCTCTTGTCGTCTAAGTAGTGAAGGCAGCATCAACAACAAATCAAGGCTGTTTAACCGCATGATTTTAGGTAATGACTCGAACGGTCAGATTTTTAGACCACCTGCGAGTCGTTACGATTTTAGAATAAACGCGCAGTGCCTAGCAACTGCAAGGAGCAAATTCAGATGACACGTGCAACCTGGAATGGACAAGTTTTGGCAGAAAGTGACAAGACAGTTATCGTGGAAGGCAATCATTACTTCCCAAAAAGCAGCCTCAACATGGCGTTCTTTGAGCAAAATTCGCGGAAATCATCTTGCCCGTGGAAAGGGGTTGCGAGCTACTTTGACATCACGGTTGATGGCAAAACGAATCGTGGCGCTGCATGGATTTACCCTACGCCCAAAGCCGCAGCAAGCAATATTAAGGATCATGTGGCTTTTTGGAATGGTGTGATGGTTCAGTAGGATGGGATGTTCTAAGTTGAGAGGGTGTTTCAATTGATAACGGATAACGGATAACGGATAACGACCAATGAAGATATGGGTCTATGGGTCATTGTCCGTTCTTGATTAGATAGCCTAGCTACTAAACGATTTGCACGACGACTTTGCCTCGCGTGCGTTTTGTTTCTAGGTGGCGGTGGGCGTCGGCGATTTGGTCTAGAGGGTAGATTTTGTCGATTATCGGCCGAATTTCTCCCCGCTCAATCATCGGAGCCAGCGCATCTAAATCGGCCGAACTGGGCGCAACTAAAATGAGTCGCGCTTTCTGCCCATCGTTGTGTTGAGTCAACGCTTGGTCACGAAAAATATGCTGACGCAACACGGTCGAAATATAAAACCCCTGTGGCGTTAGCAAATGCTGAACGTTGCCAAACTCAAAATTTCCAAAAGCGTCAAAGAAAATATCATACGGATCATCAGGCGCAAGCACTGCCTGCGCCGTGTAGTCGATCACCTTGTCTGCACCCAATTCCTTGACAAGATCGATGTTGCGATAGCTACAAACGGCCGTGACGCTTGCGCCAAATGCTTTTGCGATTTGGACTGCAAAGGTTCCTACGCCGCCAGATGCGCCGTTGACCAGTACGCGCTGATTGGGTTGCATTCGGCCGATTTGTAACAACGCCTGATACGCGGTCAGCATCGCCAAAGGCATCGCAGCCGCCTCGGTAAAGCTCAACCCCTGCGCCATTCGCGCCGTTCCCTTACCCTTCGCCGCATAATATTCAGCGTGTGTGCCAGCAGCCCACCCATCTAACATGCCATAAACGGCGTCACCCACAGCAAGGTGTGCAACGTCGTCGCCGACTTCAACCACCTCACCAGCAAAATCAAACCCGCCCAGTTGGGGGAAATCATCACCAGAGAGGTGTTTGAAGCGCCCTTTACGGATAAACACCTCTTTGGGATTCATCGCGGAAGCGTGGACTTTGACAAGCAGTTCGTCTGATTGAATGACGGGAATAGGCAGATCGGCGATCTGAAGTTCATCGGCCGACCCGTAAGCATTAAAAATAGCGGCTTTCATGCACCTATTTTAACAGTTGACCCCTGAACACACGAAGCAGACAACTATGGAAACCTCATGTCGTAATCTCTAAGTGGTTGGGGTTGATGTTGGATCGAGTTGCTTTTTGTGTTTGATTTCGGCCGAATTATGAAGATGGTATGCGGATATACTGAATAGCCCTTAAACGATCGGTCAAAACGAAAGCGGTTGTGTGCTAAAATCTGATTGGTTGAGCAAGCAATCAAATGCGCCGTTCAACCAATAAATAATATGACCAACACAGAATGAAACTGGGCAGATGCAGGTCTCATTTCATCCTTATTCTCAAAGGAGTCACTCAATGGCACAACCAACTTGGACCGCTGATGAAGCAGGTCTACTCGAAACCGATCGCCCCAACCGACTCAAATTTATTATTGCTGGCGGGCTGATTCTCGTCGCCGTCATTTTCCTAATCACCCAAGCACTTTCTAGCGAAGGCCAATTTTTTATCACGGTGCAGGAATATCACGAAAACCCAGCCAAATATGGTCAACGCGACTTCCGCATCAGCGCGTGGGTCGATGGCGATACAATTAAATTCACACAAATCGATGATCAGACCTCGCGGCTTGAGTTCGACATCGTAGACAATCTCGCCAACCCAACCTCGTCATTACATGTTGTGGCAATGAATCAGGAGAAACCTGACCTGCTACAGCATGAAGCACAGGCAATCGTTGTCGGCAGTATCGGCGAAGATGGCGCAATGTACGCCAACGATGACGGGCTGCTGCTAAAATGCCCTACACGCTATGAAGAAGGCGAAACAGGTTTAGAATAAAACGTATAGCGTAAAACATAAAGCATATGGCGAACCCGCTTTTACGTTTATGTTTTACATTTTTCTATCATGATTGCAGACCTCGGCTTCGCAACAATCCTAATCGCACTTTGCACCTCAGTTTTCGCTGTGGGTGCGGCATGGTATGGGGGACGCAACCACAACCAACAGTGGGTTGAAAGCGCCCGCAACGCCGTCTGGATCACCTTCCCGCTAACCTTTCTCGCCTGTAGTACGTTGGTTTATCTGATTTGGACCAATGATTTCTCAGTTCAGTACGTCGCAGATGTGACCAGCTACGACACGCCTCAATATCTCAAAGTGACGGCATTATGGGGCGGGCAACAAGGTTCGCTTCTGTTTTGGAATCTGCTGCTGTCCCTCTTTACAGCCGCATCGATGCGCCGTAATTGGCACTCAGAACGGCAGTTAATGCCCTACGTGATCGCCGTTTCGAGCATGACGCAGGCGTTTTTCCTCTACATCTCGGCCTTTATCGAAAATCCGTTTGTACGCGCCGCCAGCGTCGCCATCGACGGTGCGGGACTTAATCCGCTGCTGCGTCACCCTGGCATGATTATCCATCCGCCAATGCTCTATCTAGGATTTGTGGGCTTTACGGTTCCTTACTCCTTCGCCATGGCGGCGCTGATTTCGGGCAAATTAGACGACAGTTGGATTCGCACCACACGTCGTTGGACCTTGGTTGCGTGGCTATTTCTCAGCCTCGGCCTCATTTTGGGCGGACGCTGGGCGTATGATGTGTTAGGTTGGGGCGGCTATTGGGCATGGGATCCTGTTGAAAATGCGAGCTTTATGCCTTGGCTTGCTGGAACAGCCTTCCTGCACTCAGTCATGATTCAGGAAAAACGCGGCATGTTCAAAACATGGAACATGTTCCTTGTGATTCTGACCTACCTGCTTGTCATTTTTGGCACGTTCATTGTGCGCAGCGGGCTTGTTTCCTCAGTACACACATTTGCTCAATCGAATATCGGCTGGTATTTCTTCGCTTTTATCAGCGCGATGATTATCTTTTCAGCCTACTGGCTAATCGAACGGCAAAACATGCTGCGGTCAAAGAATCATTTAGAATCGTTGTTGTCTCGTGAGGCCGCGTTTTTGCTCAACAATTTTTTGATTCTGGCAATCCTTGCCGCGACGTTTTTGGGCGTCATGTTCCCTGTCATTACGGAGCTATTCGGTGACAAAATCACGGTGGGCGAACCTTATTATGAAAAGGTCAATGGGCCTTTGTTTGCAGTGCTTGTGCTGCTGATGGGGGTTGCACCGCTAACGATGTGGCACAAATCGGTCGTTGAAAAGTTGCAACGGGCAATAATTGCGCCGATTGTGATCGCGACAATTACGATTGTTGTGCTGCTCGCGCTTGGGATTCGCAATGTGATGGCGCTGATTGGGGTTTGGTGTGTTCTGGTTTCGGCCGAACTCACCCTCCTAGAATTCTGGAAAGCCGCCCGCGCCCGCATGACCAGCCGTGGCGAAAACATCTTTCGCGCCCTCGCCCAGCTATTTATTCGCAACCAACGGCGCTATGGCGGCTACCTCATCCATTTAGGCGTGATTGTGATGGCGTTCGGGATCATCGGTCTCGAATTTTTCCAACAACAAACACAGTTACGCATGACAGTTGGCGACACGCTGACGCTCGGCCGCTACGAAATGCGCTTCAACGGCACACGCCAATACCAAGGCCCCGACGATCTGCTTATCAATGAGGCAGATGTTGACATCTTCCTTGGGGGGCATCTCGTCAAGTCAATCACGCCGCACATCAACGTCTACCAGCGCACAGGCCAGCCAATGACCATTCCTGATTTGCGCTCGACGCCGCTTGAGGATTTTTATGTCCTGCTTGTGAATTGGGAAAGCGTAACGGCCGACTCAGCCACGGTAAAAGTTTATCTGAATCCGCTGGTAAACTGGGTTTGGGCTGGCGGCATCATTTTTGTGATCGGGACAGCAATTGCTGCTTGGCCTGACCCACAGGAAGCACGTGTCGTGGCAACAACACGCAAGTTCGCCGTCAGCACCGATTAAGCAGATCACAGAACATTTCGATCAATAAGCCGCAGAGGTTTGTTGTCATCTACTCTAGTTTGTGCATAAAAACCTCTGAGATTTTCTAACGGAGACGCGCCAACGGCGACGTCTCTATCAGAGACGTTAACCTGTAGAGACGCCCCAACGAGGCGTCTGATTATTGATCGAAACTTTTTGTGATTTACTTAGAAAGACTATGCAAGCTCTAAATCTGCGCTTTACACATCACATCTTACAAATTACGTTCTTGCTCGTCGCGCTGTTTTTCACTGCATCAGTTGCGTTTGCCCAAGATATTGTGACAGATGATGAGGTCAACGAGGTCGCTCACGGGCTGTTTTGCCCCGTTTGCGAGAGCGAACCGCTTGACACTTGCCCAACGCAAGCCTGTATCGACTGGCGCGAGGAAATTCGCGTGCAGCTATCAGAAGGGCAAACGCAAGAACAAATTTATGCGATGTTTCGCGCCCGCTATGGCGATCGCGTTTTAGCGGAGCCGCCCGTCGATGGGATCAATCTCATTCTGTGGTTCACAATTCCAGTGGCACTAATCGTGGGTGGCTATCTGTTCACCCGCTATCTACACGGCATCAGCAAGCCAACGATGGTTACACAATCAACCTCAGCCACATTGGGAACAACGCAAACTGCAACGACGAGTGATGACGAGTATGTTCGTCGCATCGAGGAAGAACTGCGTAACCAATAGGCAAAACCTATCATCTTGCGAAACTGCTAAACAATTCTAATAGCGACCTCTAAACCTTATGCACTTTCAACTCATTGCTTTTGACGCGGACGACACCCTTTGGCACGAAATGCGGAAATATGAATCGACGGAAGAACTTTTCGTCGATTTGCTATCGAACTACTGCGACCCTAAAACGGTTCTTGAGCGGTTGCGTTCGGCCGATGTAGAGAACCTGCGCTACTACGGATTTGGCGTCAAAGGGTTTATTCTGTCGATGATCGATGCAGCAGTTACTTTGACAGAGGGACAGGTGACAGGGGCAGAGATCGGCCGAATTATCCAGTGGGGTAAAAACATGCTCGATCACCCGATCGAGTGCTTTCCACATGTTGAGACGACGCTAGCCAACCTCGCCCGCACCTACACGCTCGTTCTGATCACCAAAGGCGACCTGCTCGATCAGGAGACAAAAGTGGCGCGTTCAGGGCTTGCCCAATATTTTGATTACGTCGAGATTGTCAGCAGTAAAGATCCAGCGACTTATGCGGGGTTGTTGGAGAAGTATGGCGTTTCGGCCGAAAACTTCCTCATGATCGGCAACGCGCTGAGGTCTGACATCCTGCCTGTGGTCAGCATTGGCGGCAGCGCGGTTCACATCCCCTCCGCCCACGACTGGGATTTTGAGAACGATAAATCGGCCGATACAAGCCAATTCGACACTCTCCAACACATCGGTCAAATCCCCGCCTACGTCGCAAATCTAGAAAATACGCTCTAGATTTGCAGTCGATGCCTCACACTTTAGAAGTGTGAGGCTAGCAACGCCACAGCCACGCCCCTCATTCCAATCTGCAATTCAAACAAGCGTTTGATATAATCGCATATCCCACATCAACAGAAGAAAAGGATCCACCATGCTAAAGCTATGTCAACAGCTTTGAACGCTCTTATGGCTCGGATGATGAAACGGTTGTGTTTTCGCATGGATTCTTGATGAGCCTTTCAACTTAAATTGGAGAATTGAACATGCAAAACCTATTCCGTTTGGATGGAAAAGTCGCCCTCATCACGGGTGCAAGCAAAGGCATTGGCGAAGCAATGGCACGCGGCATGGCTGCATTTGGTGCAAAAGTAGTTGTCAGCAGTCGTAATCAAGCGGCAGTTGACGCTGTCGCAGCAAGCATTGTTGCAGACGGCGGCGACGCAATCGGCATCGCATGCAAAGTCGGCAATATGGAAGATATGCACCGCGTCGTTGACGAGACGATCGCCCACTACGGCGGCATCGACATTCTCGTCAACAATGCAGCCATCAGCGTCACGTTCGGGCCTATCGATGGAACAGAACAACGCGCCACGCTCAAAACGATGGATGTCAACGTCCATGGCCCGCTTGAACTGGCAAAAAAGTGCGTGCCTAGCATGAAAGAACGCGGCGGCGGTTCGATCATCAACATCAGCAGCATCGGCGGCATCAAGCCAGAGGCGATGATCGGCATTTACAGCGTCAGCAAAGCAGCCTTGATCAGCCTCACGCAGGTGATGGCACAAGATTGGGGTAAGTACAACATTCGCGCCAACGCCATCTGCCCAGGTCTAATCAAAACGAAATTCAGCACCCCGCTCTGGACAAACGATCAGATCTCAGAAAAATTCCTTGAGCGCGTACCACTACAACGTCTGGGCGAAAGCGAAGACCTAGCAGGCATCGCCATCTTTTTAGCATCATCGGCCGCATCATACTGCACAGGCGGCGTTTACATGGTCGATGGCGGCTTCCTAGCCAGCTAACACGTTGAGCGGACAGCTTGTCCGCTCTCTCTCACATGAGTCATCTCGACTATAAGTATTTCTATAAACGGAATTTACCGCATTTGCAACCAAACGGCGCAATTTTGTTTGTTACATTTCGTCTATATGGTTCACTTCCCCAGAAAAAACTTATTGAGTATGCACAGGAGAAAGCACGTCTTGAGCAATCCCTTTTAGCCATTTCTGCACTGTCTCAACGTCGAAAGACACAGTACATTGAGCAAAAACGACTATTTGCCAGATGGGATACATGGTTAGATGCAGGGCTAACCGATGCTTGTTGGTTAAGAAACCCACGTATCGCTCAGGAAATCGTTAATTGCATTGTTTATCGGGACAATATCGTCTATGAGCTACATGCTTATTGCGTTATGGCAAATCATGTTCACATTGTATTTCGCCCGTTAAAACAAGATACTGGCGCAGACATTGGACTATCGCAAATCATGCAGTCTCTCAAAGGATATTCTGCCAAACAAGCAAACACCATTTTGGGACGCAAAGGCACATTCTGGCAATCGGAAAGTTATGATCATGTTATTCGCAATGAGCAAGAATGGCATCGAGTCATGAGTTACGTGTTGCACAACCCTGTCAAAGCGGGGCTGGTTGACGATTGGGCAGAATGGCCTTGGAGTTATTGCAAATACGTTGAACGGACTGTTTAGTCCATTCTTGTTTGGAGGAACGGACTAAACAGTCCGTTCAACACCTATGAGTAAGATTTATTTAGTTCGTCATGGGCAGGCGTCGTTTTTGAGCGATGACTATGATAATTTGTCCCCCATCGGCCGAAAACAAGCCGCTCTTCTTGGCGATTATTGGGGAAAACGCGGCAAAGTGTTCCACAAGCTGTTTGTTGGTCCCTTGCGACGACATCAACAAACGTTTATGTCTTTTGCTAAAGGATATGAACAGCATGGAAACCGTTTGCCAACACCCGTTGTCAACGATGACTTTATCGAACACAAAGGGTTTGAGCTGGCGCAGGCTGTTACGCCTCGCTTGATCAAAACAGATCCTTTCGTTGCGGAACATTATCGCGAAGGGATGGATCGTCGCGTTTATCTCAAAATATTCCGCCACATTATGCTCAAGTGGGCTACGGGCGAGGTGTCGCACCCTGAGTTTGAATCGTGGCAACAGTTTCGCACTGGCGCAAATCGCGGCATGGCTGCGGTGATGACCGCCACTGAGCGCGGACAGGATGCGATAGTGTTCACCTCTGGCGGCACAATGGGCGCATCCGTTGGCTACGCGCTTGAACTCAACGATGTGCAAGCGATTAAGCTCAATTGGGTTATCCGCAACACCGCCTATGCCGAATTTCAGTTCCGCAGCAACGATCTGTCGCTCACCGAGTTTAACGCGATTCCGCACATCGAAGGCGGCGAGTTACTCACCTATGTTTAGGTCATAGGCAATAGGTGCGAACGAAGCACCTGTGACCTGTCACCTGCACTCTTAAATGTCACTACACAAAGAAAACTTTGAACAATTTTTAGCCGACGTCCGCGAATTTGTCGTGGAGGAATTGGTTCCGCTCGAAACGCAGTTTATGCAAGATGGTTTTGGTTCGCTGCTGCCAATTTTGCAGGAAAAACGCAACAAGGTGCGCGATCTAGGTTGGTGGTTGCCGCAGATGCATGAGGATGTGGGCGGACTGGGGTTGTCAGTGCATGATTTCGGCCGAATGAGCGAAATCCTCGCATGGACCCCCACAGGCCACTACTGCTTCAACGCCCAAGCACCCGACGCAGGCAACATGGAAATCCTGCACCAATATGGCACGCCTGAGCAAAAAGAGAAATGGCTGCAACCGCTGGCAAACGGCGACGTCCGCAGTTGTTTCTCGATGACGGAACCCAAGCACGCGGGGTCTAACCCAACCATCATGTCAACAATGGCGGTCAAAGAAGGGGATTCATGGATTATCGACGGGCACAAATGGTTTACCAGTGCGGCCGATGGTGCGTCCTTCGCAATCGTGATGACGGTGACCAACCCACACGCCGAAAAACGGCACGCACGCGCCAGCATGATTATTGTGCCAACCGACGCGGAAGGGTTTAAGCACACGCGCAAAATCAAAATCATGGGGCATGAAGGCGAAGATTGGGCAAGCCACAGCGAAATCCACTATGAAAGCTGTCGCGTCCCGCTCGAAAACATTTTAGGTGGCGAAGAAGAAGGATTCGTCATTGCACAACAACGGCTTGGGCCAGGACGCATTCACCACTGCATGCGTTTTATCGGCATGGCAGAACGCTCGCTTGACTTGATGTGCCGCCGTGCTGGCAGTCGTGAATTGGCCCCTGGCGTCCCGCTGGCAAGCAAGCAAACGATTCAAAACTGGATCGCAGAAGCGCGTGCCGAGATCAACGCATCCCGTTTGCTTGTACTTGATGCGGCTCACAAAATTGACACCATTGGGTCAAAGGCTGCTCGCACCGATATTTCTATCATCAAGTTCTATGTAGCGGATGTATTGATGCGGACAGTTGATCGCGCCATTCAGGCACACGGCGCGTTGGGCATCACCGACGACATCATTTTGTCCCACTTCTATCGTCATGAGCGCGGCGCTCGCATTTATGATGGCGCAGATGAAGTTCACAAATCAGTTGTGGCGCGGCACATCATGCGTGGGTATGGCGTGCGGGTCTGATAACCGAAAACGTACTGTGTAAAACGTAAAACGGTGAGGCCAGGGGATACCCTCCCTTAGTCCCTCCCGAAGGGAGGGAGATCAGATCCCACCCCCTCCAGGGAAGGCTAGGTGGGGGTGCTTTCAAAGATCCCAGCCGTTTCACCTCTACTTATCACTCATGACTTGGATTAAAGTTTTTAGTTATGAGGAAGCAACAGGCTTTCTCAAAAAAGAGTACAGCAAAGCAATCGAACGTGCGGGGCGCATTTGGAATATTGTTTCGATCATGGGACAAAATCCACGGGCGATGAGGGCGTCGATGGACTTTTATGGTGCGATTATGCACGGGAAGTCGTCGCTTAGTCGGGCGCAGCGTGAGATGTTGGCGGTGGTTGTTTCGGCCGAAAATCACTGCCTCTACTGAATTCGCGCACACGCGCACGACCTCCGTGCTGAGGTCGCTAACGACATGGGGCTGACAGACGAGACAGCCGCCGATCGGTTTGTCCACGCGATTGCGTCAGACTGGCACAAGGCTGAATTGAGTTCGGCCGATGCGGCCCTCTGCGCTTACGCCACCAAACTCACCAACGCCCCCACCCAAATGAACGAAGCAGACATCATCGCCTTGCGAGAACAACGCTTCGACGATCGCGCCATTCATGACGCCACACAGGTAATCAGCTACTTTAACTACATCAACCGCGTTGCGGATGCGCTCAACGTGCCGACTGAAGAATTTGTGCGAGAATGGGAAAAGCCATCCGTGATCGCTAACCCCTAATCTGTTTTCCCACCGTGCCCCTCGGCAAACCCCGTAGGCACACTTCTGGAATTTTTATGAGCAAGTGGATCGACAAACCTAAAACAATTCGTGAGGGCGAGGAATTTGATACCTCACGCCTCGAAGCCTTTCTCAAAGAACACGTTCCATCGCTAAGCGGTGAGCTGACTGTTGAGCAATTTCCTAGCGGCTTTTCTAACCTCACCTACTTTTTGAAAATGGGCGACACCGAAATGGTAATGCGTCGTCCCCCGTTTGGTGCAAACGTCAAATCAGCGCACGACATGAACCGTGAATACACGATTCTGTCCAATCTCAACCCTGTGTTTGACAAAGCCCCCAAACCGCTTGTCTATACCACCGATGAATCGATTATCGGCGCAGAATTTTACGTCATGGAACGTGTGCGTGGCGTCATTTTGCGACCTCGCATGCCCAAGGCGATGATTCCAGAGCCACCCCTGATGCGGCAAGTCTCAGAGTCTTTGGTTGATGCGTTGGCAGAACTGCATCATATCGACCTAAAAGCGGCGGGCATGGACAAGTTTGGCAAGCCGCAAGGGTATGTTGAACGGCAGGTATCGGGCTGGACGCGCCGTTATATGCGTGCCAAAACGGACGAAGTGCCTGACATGGAAAAGGCTGCGACGTGGTTGGCGGATCATTTACCGGCCGAAACAGGCGCGACGTTAATCCACAACGATTTCAAATACGATAACTTTGTGCTTGACAGCAACGATTGGTCAAAAATTATCGCGATTCTCGATTGGGAGATGGCGACAGTTGGCGATCCGCTGATGGACCTCGGCACATCGCTCAGCTATTGGGTTGAGGCCAACGATCCGCCAGCCGTACAAGCGTTGGGGCTTAGCCCAACTCAACACCCTGGGAACCTAACGCGCGATGAGGTTGTGCAGCGTTACGCCGAAAAAAGCGGTCGCAACGTCGATAATGTCGCTTTTTACTATGCGTATGGCGCGTTCAAGCTTGGCGGCGTTGTCCAGCAAATCTACTACCGTTGGAAGATGGGCCACACCAAGGATCCACGTTTTGCGGGGCTGCTCGAAAGCGTCAAGGCGTGTGGTGCGATTGCGATGAAGGCGATTAAAACGGGGGCGCTCTAAGTTTTACGCTTCGATTGGTGTGCGTAGGGGAATCGTCAGCTATTTGTAGGTTAAGGTCTGTTCTTTTCGGCCGAATTGTCATATTCCAAACATAATCCCTCGTTATAATGTCGAGAGCAAACTGATAACCCTAACAAATAGCAGCACGCAATGAGTATCATCAACCACGCTTTAAAAGATAAACCTGTCCTCGTTACGGGCGCAACTGGCTTTATTGGCGGCCATTTGGCGCAGCGCCTAGCCACAGGAGAGCAAGCCAACGTCACGGGAACGGGACGTAAACTGAATGCCGTTCCGTTTCTAAACGAGATTGTCACCTTGCAAAAGGCCGATTTGCTCAATCATGATGAAATGGCAGCGGCCGTTGCGGGCAAGGACATCGTTTTTCATGTGGCGGCGTGGCTGTCGACACGGACAGATCAGGAAGCAATGGCGCGACGGTTGAATGCGGATGCGGTGCGTGAGTTGATCCGAATTTCGGCCGAAGCAGGCGTCCAACGTTTTATTCTCGTCAGCACCATTGCAGTCTACGGGCCACCGCAGAAAATTTGCATGGATGAGTTCACCCCCATTGACCCAGCACAGCCCGATCTTTACGGTAAAACAAAGGCGATGGGTGAACAACAGGCGATCGAAGCTGCCGCTAAACACAACATCGATCTTGTGATTATCCGTCCGGGCATGGTTTATGGCCCTCGCTCTTATGCTTGGACAGTTGGAATGCTTAAACTTGTTAAAAAGGGACTGCCAACGCTCTTTGGCAGTGCCGAGGGACACGCCTTCCCAATCTATATTGACAACCTCTGTGACATGTTGATTTTAGCCGCCACACAGCCTGATGCGGTGGGCGAAGCATTTAATGCAGTAGATGCACCTGTCGATTGGAATCAATTTTTTGGCTATTATGGCAAAATGGCGGGACGCAAGCCGCGTCGCGTCCCGATGGTACTGGCACAATTTGTTGTGTTCGCCAGCAAATTTCTTGGCATCGACGTTCCGATCGATCGCGAACGACTCAAGTTTTATCAAACTAAAACGCTTTACCCCACAAAAAAAGCTGCGGCCAAACTCAACTACACTCCTCGTGTCAATATTAACGATGGCATGGCCCATTCCGAACAATGGCTGCGCGAAGCTGGCCACATCAAGTAAACTAGGCGGAATTTTAAGGCTCTTTGGGATCTTAAGCAGTTGACAACACCCCACCCCCCCAAAGTGGGCGGGATCTGATCTCCCTCCCTTCGGGAGGGACTAAGGGAGGGTGCTTCCTAAATTCCCAAAGCGCTAATTTTAACTACCTAACTACCCTTCTTGGAGATTCCCATGCACGTAGAAACTGTCGCCATTCAGGCGGGACGTTATATGGACAAAACGGTTGGCGCTGTCATGCCACCTATTCACCTTTCAACCACCTTTGTCCGCGAAAATGAGGGCGATTATGTCTACTCTCGCATCAGCAACCCCAACCGTGATGCGCTTGAAGAATGTTTGACCGCCTTAGAAAATGGAGCCGAAGCGGTTGCGTTTGCCTCTGGTATGGCGGCGGTAGCTGGCGTTTTCCAATCATTGTCACAGGGCGATCACGTCATTTTGCCAGACGACACTTATTTTGGCGTGCGTGAGTTGGTTACAAAATTACTAGCCCGCTGGGGACTCACCCATTCGATGGTCGATATGACTGATTTAGATGCGGTCAAGGCAAACATACAGCCAAACACGCGCCTCGTCTGGATTGAAACGCCATCAAATCCGATGCTCAAAATATCCGACGTTGCCGCAATCTCTGATATTGCCCACGAATCAGGTGCGATGGTCGGTGTAGACGGCACGTGGGCGACCCCAATCTTGCAGCCAGCCCTCCAGCAAGGCGCAGATTATGTTGTGCATTCGACTACAAAATATTTAGGCGGACATAGCGACTTGTTGGGCGGTGTGGTTGTAGGACGCGAAAAAGGGGGATTCCTCGACAATATTCGCGAAATGCAAGGAATTGGCGGCGGTGTACCAAGCGGGTTTGATTGCTGGCTGCTGTTGCGCGGTATTCGCACGTTGCCCTATCGGATGCGTGGGCATTGTACCAACGCAATGAAGGTCGCCCAATTCCTTACCGAACACCCCGCTGTTCACACTGTTTACTATCCAGGTTTGGAAAGCCATCCTGGACATGAGATTGCCAAACGACAGATGAGCGATTTTGGCGGGATGCTGTCGGTACGGGTCAACGGCGGCGCAGAGGCAGCAGACAAAGTTGCAGGCAGCACAAAAATCTTCTCCCGCGCCACAAGCCTTGGCGGCGTAGAAAGTCTAATCGAGCATCGTGCGCCCGTCGAAGGCGAGGGAACGCAAACCCCTTGGGATCTGCTGCGCGTCTCCGTTGGGCTGGAGCATCCAGACGATCTAATTGCGGACTTAGCACAAGCGTTAGGCTAGATTTATCCTCACAACCAATTTCAAATAATAAACCTCAGAGGTTTGTCAGCACCTGATCTAGTGTACATAAAAACCTCTGAGGTTTGTCGTCGCCCCCTCTGGTGTACATAAAAACCTCTGAGGTTTCTGTTAATGCTTGCTATCGAAAAAAGCTGTTAATATCGCTTCAAAACACACTTTATCCAGAGAGAGCACCCGTCTTTTCGTTCATTTTCACACATCCTGTCAAACATTCGTGAATTCATGGCATATGCTGTTAAGTCCGTTACACAAGGACTAACAGATTATTGAGATTGTAAATAGGTTCAGATAGGCTGGCCTTGCGATCCTTCGCAAAATTAGTATGCACATCGAAATTTATGAAACAGCAAGATGGCCCTCCATTAGCCAATGCTTCACGCTCGCAATCCATCTGGCAAAGGTTTGTCGCGTTATTTGATCCTCATCCATCAATTCGCGACCCTTACCTACAGTTTACGCTACCAAAGCTAACGGCTTTCTTGCTTTATGCTGCCAGCATGTCCTTGCTGGCGATTCCTCTCAGCTTCTCTCAATACAATCAGGGCTGGCTCCCGCTTCAGCCGCTCGTTGATGCAGTCATTTTTGCGCTTCTCTATCGGCGTGCTCGTTCAAGAACACCTGAGTGGGTTGCTGAAATTACGATCCTCTTTAACACCATTATTATCAGCTTCAGCGTTTACCTTGCACCTGAAGTATCGTTTCTTGTCGTACCAATGCTGTTGATTCCGCTGTTGCTGTGTACTATGTTTTTGTCTTATCGGGCAACGATAGCTGTTTATGTTGTTTCGGTGCTGGCGTTGTTAACTTTGACGCAAACATATATTGACGAGAATCTAGGCCACTATGTCCTCACGGTAACGGCTTATATTTTGGTTGGCGTCGTTGTTTTGTTACAGTCTTGGTATCGTCTCTCCTACGAAGCCTTTCGCTTGCAGGAATTTGAGGCGAGCGAGTTGCGTTATCGTACCTTACTCTCTGAGGCGTATGATGGCATTTTGATAGTGCAAAAACAGAAGATTCGGAGCATTGAGTCTAAGCTGGCAAGAAAACTTGGTTACAAGGAAGGGGAGTTGATTGGCAGGTCTATTGTCAACATATTACCTGACTTTAATAGACGGCAGATAGATGATGAGCAGGCGTTTATGGCAATCGGCCGAAATGAAGAAACGTACCACTTTGAATACATCATGGTGCAAGACACATCAGAGCAAAAATACAGCACCGTGATTGCTCTGCGCGACGTCACCGAACAGCGCAAAACAGAAGAAGCGCTAGCCCACGCACAACGCCTTGACGGCCTCGGCATTTTAGCAGGAGGCATCGCCCATGATTTCAATAACTTGCTCACAGGCATCAAAGGACAAGCCACCATTGCCCAAATGAAGCTACCAGACGACAGCCCCGTTCAGAAATCGCTGGTTAAGCTGCTGGCCTCAACCGAACGAGCATCAGACCTCACACAGCAGCTTCTTGCCTACGCAGGCAAGGGGCATTTTGAAACAAAAACACTTAACTTTAACGAGTTCGCCAGCGGTTTACTCAAGCTGTTACGCTCTAATCTTCCGACGCACATTCAAATGAACACGCAGTTGGCCCGTCAGCCGCTGCTCATTACGGCCGACCCAAGGCAGTTACAACAAATTTTGCTCAATCTTGTAATCAATGGCGCACAAGCGATTGGGGACGAAAAGGGTCGGATCGAAATCTCAACCACATTTGAACACGTGCTGCCTCAGAAAGCCCATCAGCCGCTCATGTGGGATCAATCGTCTTTGCCAATGGGGGATTACGTGCGCTGCACCGTGACTGATAGCGGCTGCGGGATGAATGCGGAAACGCTCAAACGGTTGTTCGACCCATTTTTTACAACCAAAGAAACGGGAACAGGACTGGGGCTTTCTGCGACGATGGGGGCATTGAAAGCACACGCAGGCAATTTACAGGTGTTTAGCGCAGTTGGTGAGGGAACAACATTTGTGATTTGGCTGCCGTTGACAATTGAAGAGCTATCGGCCGTTCGGTCCCGCCCCCCCACCATAGCTCATTCAACAAATAACACATTACAAACAGTTTTAGTGATTGAGGATGAACAGGTTGTGCGGGACACCATTTGCGAAATGCTTGGATTGGCTGGCTATCATGTTTATTCGGCCGAAAATGGGCATCTAGGGCTTGAATGCTATGAAATCCATCAGGACGACATTGATTTAGTCCTGCTCGACATGCAAATGCCAAAAATGAACGGCGAAACAACTTACTACCATCTGACAGCTATCAACCCAGATGTACAGGTCATCCTCATGTCAGGCTACAGCGATCTATCCACCATTTCGCGTCTGACCAATGAACGCCATCTAACGATTATCACGAAGCCGTTTGAACATTCAACGCTGCTTCGGACAGTTGAGAAGGCTAGCAATCAATACGAATTGGCCTAATCTTTCTAATCATTGATTTTTGCAGCGTTTTTCTTGGCACGCTTCTGATGATGGGTTTGTTTTTCGGCCGAACCCCGCGCAACCCGCTCGTCAAGCCAAGCAAGCATCACGTCCATCACCTCATTCTGTTCTGGCTCATTGAGGATTTCGTGATAGAGGTCGTCGTATAGTTTGAGCGTTTTATCGGCCGAACCAGCCCGCGCATTGAGCTGCATACTTCCCTTCACATCAACCAACTGATCCGACTTCCCATGCATCACCAGCATCGGATACTTAATTTTTGGCGTGCCTTCACGAATCACGTCAAACGCCCGCAGCATCTCCGCCCCCGTGCGTGCGGGAACCCCGCCATGATAAACAAGCGGATCGCTGTTATAAGCAAGCACGACCTTTGGATCACGCGAAACGGTCGAGCTGTCTAGCTTCTGCGCTGGCAATTTCGGCGCAAGCCAGCTTAACAACCCTGCCACCCTGATCAACATCGGCGAAACTGCTTCGCCAGCCACCAAGGCAGGCGCACTCAAAATAAGCCCGTCGAGCGGCGGATGTTCCGTGACGGCCAAATAGGTTGTGACCGTGCCGCCCATGCTGTGTGCCAACACATACAGCGGCAGTTTCTCCGTCTCCATACGCACCCGCTTGATAAAGTGACCCAAATCATGTGACCAAATATCAAGCTTCTCGCAATACGTTGGATGTCCTTCTGACTGCCCATGCCCCATCTGATCATAGGTATAAATTGAGTATCCAGCCGCATTAAAACGCTTGGCAACGTGCGCGTAACGGCTTGAATGCTCCCCTAACCCATGCACCAGAACAATTGCGGCTTTGGGCGTTTCAACCAGCCAGTTCTGTGTAAACAGACGAAATCCATCGCGTGAGGTAAAGGTCGAGTTGGAATAGGTTACATTCATAGGGTGATTCTTGTTTAAAGCGTTTTTCTAATTCAAAATGAACATGGTGCCAAAGCGTCCCGTTTTGCCTTTCTCCGCACGATGCGAGAAAAACAGATCGGTGCGGCTTGCAGTGCAGAATGCGGGCAGCGTGACGTTTTTGCAATCGGCTTCATAAAGGCCGATGTGATTGGCGAGCGCGAGGTTAAAATGGGGTCGGCCGATGCAGTTTCCATCATCATCTTCTTGATAAGCAAGCAGACGATCGGTCCATTTGGGGAAGTTGCTGTGAACTTGCGAGATAACGGGTTCATCCACTTCGTAATGCGACACGCTGATGCAAGGGCCCAGCGCAGCAATCATTTGCGCTGGATCGGAGCCAAATTCGGCCGACATGCGCCGCACCATCGTTCCCGTCATGTTTGCCATCGCGCCCTGCCAGCCTGCGTGGGCTAACCCGATAGCGTGGTTGATTGGATCGTACAGAAACAGAATGCCACAATCGGCCGCATTCAGCGTCAGCCCGACGCCACGTTCATTGGTAATAAGGCCGTCTACAGCGGGAATCCAGTTGCCGTTATCGGCCGACGTAACCCGCGCCACAGCATTTCCATGCACAAGACTGGCATGTACCAATGTTTCCTGTGTCTGCTCAAAAATCCCATAGGCGCGGCGTCGGTTCTCGGCAACGGCCGAAGCCTCATCCGCCTGAGAATTACTCAGATTAAGCGCATCATGCGGCGCGAGACTCACGCCACCTTGGCGGGTTAAAACCGCATGTTGAACCTTATCTGCTGGAAAACAATCAAATTGATAGTAGGGGACACCATTCTTTTCACGCCGCTGCATACGCTAGTTTTAGCACGTTCTTTGAAAAAGGCTAAACGTTGGTAGTTACCTGTTTCTGAACGCAATCGTCTCTAAAATAAAAAAGCGCTTGGTGGGTGAGTTTAGCGTAATTCGGCCGAAGCCAAACACCAAACCCAGCACACCAAGCGCCTGATTAAAATGTTAGAGCGTGATTTGGTTAGTTAACGGCCGAACCAAGCTCAACCGCAACATGATTTTTGTGGAAGACGAATTCATCGCCAGCCACATCCACAATGATGTGATCGCCTTTCTCAATTTCGCCTTTCAGCATTTTCACTGAAAGTGGGCTTTCGATGTAGCGTTGCAAAGCACGACGCAGCGGACGCGCACCAAAGTCCTTATCGAACCCTTCTTCGGCCAGCCACTCTTTCGTCGCTTGCGTCAACTCAATCGTCAACCCATGCTCATCCAAACGCTTCTCAATGTCGTGTACGAGCAGATCAACGATCATCACAACCTGAGCTTTCGTCAACGCTTCAAAGATGATAATCTCGTCAACACGGTTGATAAACTCAGGTCGGAAAGTGCCTTTCAGCGCATCTTCAATTTGCTTGTGCGAACGTTTCGCTTCTGTGTCGCGTCCCATTCCCGCAAATCCAATCGCGCCAGCACGTTGGATGAACGAAGTACCAACATTGCTTGTCATGACAATAACGGTGTTGCGGAAGTTGATAACGCGCCCCTGTCCATCAGTCAAACGCCCATCATCCATCACCTGTAGCAATGAGTTCCAAACTTCAGGATGTGCCTTTTCGATTTCGTCAAAGAGCACAACGCTGTAGGGTCGACGACGTACCTGCTCTGTAAGCTGACCACCTTGGTCGTAGCCGACATATCCAGGAGGCGCACCGAACAGGCGGCTTACCGTGTGTTGCTCACGATACTCACTCATATCGACGCGAATCAATGCATCTTCATCGTCGAATAAGAACTCAGCTAACGCTTTGGTTAGCTCCGTCTTACCAACACCAGACGAACCGAGGAACATAAACACACCAATCGGCCGTTTCGGATCGGCCAACCCGGAGCGGCTGCGGCGAATCGCGTCTGACAACGCCTCAATCGCCTTTTCCTGACCAATAATGCGCTCGTGCAGTCGCTCTTCCATATTGAGCAACTTCTCAGATTCCGTTTCCTTCATCTGCTTGAGCGGAATACCCGTCCAGTTGGCAACCACTTCGGCAATATCGTCGTAGTCGACAATTTCGTCCAAGCCTTTTTCGGCCTGCCAAGCATCATATTTCCCGTTAAATTCTGTCTCAAGCCGCAGACGTTCAGCTCGTTGAACCGCCGCACGTTCATAGTTACGAACGGTGTGCGCCTCTTCTTCTTCGAGCTTGATCTGATCAACCTGCTTTTTTAACTCTTTGATTGCGGCTGGAAGCGTATACAGGTCAACCCGCAGTTTCGCCGCCGCCTCGTCCATCAGGTCAATCGCCTTGTCTGGCAGCCAGCGGTCGCTCACATAGCGATCAGACAGCTTTGCAGCAGCTTCAATTGCATCATCCGCATAGGTGACGCCATGATGCGCCTCATAGCGCGATTTTAAGCCGTGCAGCATCTTGATCGTATCTTCGACACTTGGTTCACCCACAAACACAGGCGCAAAGCGTCGTGCCAACGCGCTATCTTTTTCGATATGCTGACGATATTCGTCAAGTGTCGTTGCACCAACCGCCTGTAGCTCGCCACGTGCCAACGCAGGTTTCATCATGTTGCTTGCGTCCAGCGCACCTTGCGCCGCGCCAGCGCCCACAACCGTGTGAAGCTCATCAATAAACAGGATGATTTCGCCTTGTGCAGACTTAATTTCTTCCATTGCGTTCTTGAGGCGTTCCTCAAACTCACCACGGAAGCGACTGCCCGCAATCATTGCACCCAAATCGAGCGAAACAACGCGCTTGTTTAACAAGCTTTCTGGTACGTCCGAATCGTGAATTCTCTGCGCAAGCCCTTCAACGATGGCGGTTTTACCAACACCCGCTTCACCAATCAGCACGGGATTATTTTTTGTACGGCGGCTCAAGACTTGCACAACGCGCAGAATCTCTTTTTCTCGGCCGATAACGGGATCAAGCTTGCCCTCTTGTGCCAACTGGGTCAGGTCGCGGGTGAACTTGTCAAGCGTCTTATAGCGGCTTTCAGCCTGTCGATCGGTGACACGTTTGCCACCGCGCAGCGAACGAACGCCGTCCATCACGCGCTCACGTGTCACGCCATGCTCTTGCAAAATGCGTGCGGTCGGCGTGTTGCGCTCGGCCAGCATCGCCAAGAAAATATGTTCCGTTGAGATAAACTCGTCTTTAAGATTATTTGCTTCGCGCTGCGCTAGCTCAAGCACAGTGCGGATGCGCGGCGTATAGAAAATCTGCCCAACACCACCGCCATAAACGGATACCTTGGGGCTGTTTTTCATCTCACGCTCAATGCGTGAACTCATCGCCGTTACATCAACCGTAAGTTGTTCTAAAATTTGGGGAATTGCGCCATCGTTTTGTTCTAGCAGCGCCAGTAAGAGGTGCTCGGTGTCCACTTGAGTGTGGTTATACCGTTGCACTATTTCATAAGCACGAGCGGCTGCATCCTGTGCCCGCTCGGTAAATTTGTCAAATCGCATATTGGTTGTCCTTGGTTGTCAAATGTTCACTGACTCTGCTAAAACCTTGCGGCTCGTTCTCATTCTACATCAAATCGATTTTTGTCTGTGAACAATTGACAGTATAAGGCGTAAAAATAGGACGAAAGTAAGACGAACAGCCAATTTCATATGAAAAACATCAGATTTGGCACTCTTGCTGTGCGAGTGCTAAATTAATCAGTCTGTTTGTCAGATGTT
>JBMZDF010000019.1:0-25059 GCA_049614105.1 Promineifilaceae bacterium (SeqCode) | reverse complement strand
ACAGGCAGATGTATGATACAAGCTCAATTTTGGATTAGGCGAAAGACCCAAAAAGCCGCATTCTGGGAACGCTGCAAAGGTAGATTCGGCCGCTTCCAGCCACCCCGGCGCAAACAGCACATCACAATCAGTAATTGTCAACAGTTCTTCGTAAGCACCACGCGCCGCTGCCGCAACTGCGTCAACTTTACCTAGATTCTCCGAATTTAGGACAAGCTGATCAACCCAGCCTTCCTGCTGCTGTTCTTGCAAATATTGTTTGACTTGCGGTGATGATTGATTTGCGAGTAGCGTGACAGCAACTTTCCCCGCAGCACTCAGCTTAAGCGACTCAAGACACATCTTGAGAACTTCAAATGTATGTTCGTGATAACCCGTATGGTTTGGAATGTAGATAGGGATAATCACGCGATGCCGTTGAATATCACCTAAATCGGGGTTTATCTTTGCAGGATTTGCGCCAATTCTCATACTTTTTTAGTCGTGGCTATTTGCCTACCACGTCTGCTCCGTACAGACAATTGAGAACAAATTTCCTCGCAGACCTAATTTTAGAATCTGAGCAATAGATAATTTATTGCCAAACATATCGTAATGATGGGTGTAGGCATTCAATGTAGGAAGCAGGCGCAACATCTTTGTGAGACGAACCGTGAAGCGTTGTGCTTTAAACCGTAGCCCTTTCCCAAATTGGTTCCCAAGAAAACGTGGGTGAAATGAGATTAATAGGGTCGGCTTTGCGGCCGAAAGATAAGCTCGCATCGTCGGCAAAACCAAGTATTCACCGCCTTCGATGTCCATCTTAATAAACCCACACTTGCCAACTTGAAAACGGGAGAGAAAGTCATCAAACTGAATACCTTCAATTTCCCACGAGTGTTCTGCATCATCATAGAGAACACTGGACATTGAATCCCCTTGATCTCGCAGGCTTCCCATTCGCAAGTTGCCTGTCTCAACGGTGATGCCAAGCTTTAGCAGCTTCGTTTTTTCTAAAATGGCAGGGTTTAAGGCTAAGTTCTTTTCTGCTTCCGCGTGAGCAACTGGATCAGGCTCAAATCCAAACGCAGTGTTTGCGTGCTGTGCGCCAAATAGTAAAGTTGGGCCAACCCAAGTTCCAATATCAATATAGGCTTGATCATGCTTTGCGAAACGTTTGATAACATCAAACGTTTCTGGCTCCCAAGAGCCACTGGCAGCTAAGCGCCAGAAATGATCATATTTTCCAGGAGCGACAGAATAGGCTGTCTCCCCAATGTTAACCTCTATATTTTGATTACTCATACTGTTCCAAATAACGTTCGGCCGATTTCCAATCATCCCAAGTATCAATGTTGACGCTTTGGCTGGGGTCGATGGGATAGCCGAGAAGTTTTCGGCCGAATAAACTACCCTGCTCCATCAACACATCACGCCCCATCACATAAACCGACCCTTCCCGATGAAACGCAGGTGGCAACGACTGTCGCCGTGGGATCGGTTGCAACTCGCCCGTACTCAGTTGAAATGAGCCATCCTCATTCTGAAAATAAACCCAGTGTGGATTATATTCAGCGGGAACAGGCAACATTGTCACAACAGAGTCCGCTTTGCTGCGTTCAAATAACTCGATACATCCGTCAATCTGCTCCGCACGACGTAAAGGGTTCGTCGGTTGCAATAAGCAGATCGCATCATAACATTCGCCTTCAGCTTCCAACGTATCAACGACATGTTGCAGCACAGGCAAAGTCGGCGTGCGATCTTGTGCCAGTTCAGCAGGGCGCATGAAAGGCACGTCCAAGCCACAGGCACGCCCAACATCAGCAATCTCGGCATCATCAGTTGATAAAACTGTGCGCGTCAATCGCATAGAGGCTGACGCAGCCTCTGCCGTGTACTGTAGCAAGGGCTTCCCTGCTAATAAACGAATATTTTTGCGCGGCACACCTTTAGAGCCACCGCGTGCCGTTATGATTCCTAATACTCGCAACATAATCAAACGCTAGCACAAGCTAACTAAGAAAATATCAGGGCTAAACGTCGAGTTTGCCTTGCTCGTAGGCCAACACTTGCAACAACGTTTCATTTAAGTTGAGGGTTGGCTGCCAACCTGTCAACTCAAGAATGCGGCTTGTATCAGGCTTGCGGCGCTGCATATCTTCAAATCCCGACTTATACGCCTCTGAGTATGGAATCGTTACAATCTCAGACTGACTGTTAGTCAACTCACGAATTTGCTGCGCCAGCTCGCGAATCGAAACTTCTTCAGTGCTTCCGATGTTATAAACAAACCCTGACGCGCTAGGGTGTCCGAGAAGGCGAACCAAAGCGTCAACGACGTCCGTCACATTACAGAAGCAACGGCTTTGATCGCCCGTTCCATAAACGGTAAGCGGTTCTCCTTTTAATGCTTGCTGTGTGAAGCGCGGGATAACCATGCCATAGCGTCCTGTTTGACGCGGCCCAACGGTGTTGAAAAAGCGTACAACAATCACATCTAGGCCATATTCTTGATGATAGGCAAGCCCTAGAAACTCATCGACCATTTTGCTTGCTGCATAGGCCCATCGGCTCTTACTCGTTGTTCCAAGTAAAACATCATCTTCTTCACTGAACGGAACCCGCACACCTTTGCCATAAACTTCAGATGTGCTGGCAATTAGGGTTCGGCATCCATAGCGCAACGCCGCTTTTAGCACCATTTCGGTACCAGCAACGTTGGTTTCAATCGTGTGAACAGGACGCTCAACAATCAGTTGGACACCAACGGCCGCTGCCAAATGCACAATGACATCCGCCTCAGAAGCTAAACGGTCAAGCACAAGCTCATCTAGAATAGAGGCACGTGCAAAATGATAGTTAGGGTTTTGCAGATGATGCGACACATTTTGCATTGAGCCTGTCGATAGATCATCAATCGCTAGGACACGATGTCCTGCCGACAGTAGATTGTCGGTTAGATGTGAGCCAATAAACCCTGCCCCACCTGTAATCAAAAACGTTTTATTTGCCGTCATAAATTAATCGCCTTAAGTAGATCACAAAAACATTTTGACTGCAAAAACGGTTGAATAAATAGCCACTTACCAGACTAACGAGCCGTTTTTGCAAAGCGCCACTTTCAATTTTACTGTCAAGCACTTTTTGTGGCGCACTTAGTAAGTCAGTCGCTTTTCGATTGTCAGCGTTTCTTCGGCCAAACGCTCTGCAATCCGCCGCCCTGCGTCCCCATCTCCATAAATCATGTCGCGGGGTCGTGCGTCATTATGTAGGTGATGCTCAATTGCTGCCCTAATCGCTTCACGCTCATAAGGTACATCGGAGATATTCTTGCCTCGCTCGCGTCCCATCTGGCGCGAACCAATGTTGACAACAGGAATGCCTAAAAAGGAGCTTTCACGAATGCCCACACTAGAGTTGCCCACCAAACAACGGCTGTTATAAATCAGCCGCAAAAAGTCGGCGGGGGCCATATTCTTAAAGAAGTGGATATGATCGGGATTCTCTTGCTCCCGAAACGTTCGGATCGCATTGGACGTTCCGTCTGAGCCAGCATCCACATTCGGCCAGAACCACATCGTAGGCTTATTAATCGCCTGTACCGCATGCAGCGTTTCAATAATATGTTCACGCGCAAGCTGATACTCTGTTGTAACAGGATGCTGTAATACAACTAAATACCCATCGGCCAAATCGCTAAAAGAGCCAACGCCGCCATATTTTTCGTAGGGGTCAAAATCAAGGTCGGGTTGCTCTAAAATCTCGGCCGCAATGTCAACCGAAGGACAGCCAGTCACAAATACTTTTTCTGGCACTTCACCCATGCGGATGACGCGCTCAGCGGCACGTTTGGTCGAAACAAGATGAAGATCGGCCAGCTTTGTTACCGCATGGCGCACCTTCTCATCAATCGAGCCAGTCACCTCACCACCCTGCACATGCGCCAAGGGGATGTTCATATAAGTTGCGGCCAGCGCCGTCGCAATCGTTTCATATCGATCGGCAATCGTGACCACCACATCTGGCTGCAAATTATCAAATACAGTCGCCAGTTCCAACATGCCAAGCCCTGTTGTCTTCGCCATCGTTGTCAGGTTTTCACCTTCCAGAACGTTATAGACACGAGCGGCAATATCGAAACCGTCCCTCTGCATATAATCAACAGCCGTTCCATAACGGCCAAGTAGTGCAGAGGCAGCGACAACAAGCTGTAGCTCCAACTTAGGGTGCGCTTGAATCGCTTTCAGCGCCGTTTTTATGCGACTGTAGCTTGGTCTTGCCGTGACAACGACACACACTTTACGCCGTTCACTCATGCTTCCAGATCCTCAACTTGCAACATATCATCTTTGGCAACTGCTCGAACTAACTTTTTGCCAAACAGGGTGGTCATCTGCGCCGCAGGAATCCCTGTACCGGGCTTTTTAACGGTTAGATTTTCGGCCGATAAAACAACCCCCACCGCCAAATCATCACGCGCCACAACGCTTTTTGTAAACAAGCGGCGCATTTCAGCCAAGTCCTCGGCCATCACATCTTTATCAACAGGGTTTTGGCGCATCGCCTCAACAAAGCGTACCCCTTCTACCAGTTGCTTCAACTCAGCAATTGTGATTGATGATGACACATCAGGACCAAACGTTTGACGACTAAACGCAACGTGCATTTCTAACACGCTTGCACCCAACGTAGCGGCAGCAATTGAAGGGTAAATTGTGCCAGAATGGTCTGAAAGCCCAACGGGGCAATCATAACGCTGGCGAAACTCTGGCAGCATGTTGATGCCAATTTTTTCAGGCGGCGTCGGATACATCGATGTACATTGCAACAGCGTAAGCGGAACCCCTTTTGCTTTAATTCGCGCCACGGCCTCCGCAATCTCGCTATGCGGACTCATCCCTGTAGACAAAATAAAAGGCAGCCCAGTTGCCGCCATTTGTTCAAACATCGGTGTGTTGTTTACTTCGCCTGAAGCAATTTTCCATGCGGCCGTGCCGACCTCCTCTAAAAGCGTGACCGCTTCAAATGAAAAGGCAGAGCTGATGAAAAGAATACCCCGCTCGTCCGCATGCGCCTTGAGACCGTGCCATTGCGCCTTTGTGAACTCCATGCGCTTCCAATATTCATAGCGCGTGTCATCTTGTGGGCTAAATTTGATCCGCCAAGGCTCGTCTGGGGTGCTTTCGGCCGCCGCAATGTGCGTTTGAAATTTAATTGCATCAGCCCCAGCATCAGCCACCGCATCAATATAGGCATGTGCTGTACCAAGGCTCCCATCGTGTGCCTGTGCAATTTCAGCAATGATTAAACAACGATCCGCTTGTATCAAAATTTTTATCTCCTTAACAACCGCTTACTCATCAGCCTGCGCCTGCGGATAGTTTGCCCCCATCCGCCGCTGCTGGGTCAACGTCCCAAGCTGGATGACGACAACGTAGCACAGTAACAAAAGAGCCGTAAACAATAATGAGAAGCCCCATGCCTGCACCATCGTGCTTGTTCCAAAATAGCGATCCACAATCGAACGTACAATCGACATGGGGTCTGTAAACAAGTCCCATGAGTTAAAGCGTAAAAAGCGACCTAAATAGACGCCTGCGCCACTTGCCAAAGACACAAGCAGCATAAATAGCCAGCCTCTTAACCAACCTAAGCGTGCTTGCGCCTCTAAATGAATCATCATCAAGGACGTCAGCCCAACCAGTAAACCCATAATCGCAAAAACGATATGAACCGTTAGCGTTAGCCAACTACCATCACGCATACCAAGTTCGGTCAGCATGTAGGGCGCGTTTGGAAAAAAGAGTAGCCATAGTCCAACCAGCCCCCATGCAATAGGAGCAGGCCAGCGACGGATTCGCAGCAGCCATGCAAAAACGAGGGGAATCAACGCCAGCGTTAAATCCTTACCAACCGACCCGGGCCAAAATCCACGCACAGAATGGTGGTAGATGGCAAACCCATTGGCAAGCCCTGTGGCAACCAACAGGGTGATCATCAATATAAACGTATCGACAAGACCCTGTGGAATATGCTTTTTTAATCTACGCAGTTGCGCTAGCTCATGATTGCGAGTCATTGAGTGTAGAAAGGGCTTGTTGAACCGCGCTTGTAACGGTTAGCACATCGGCCGAACTCATGCCCGGATAAAGAGGCAACGTGATTTCGCGTCGTGCAATTTTTTCTGTCATCGGCAGCGTCGCGGGGGCGTTCTGCTGATAGTAATCAAACTCGTGTGCAGGTGGGTAATGAATGCTGGTCTGAATCCCAAGCTCTTTCATCTTCGCCATAAATTGATGGCGATCGGTGTTGGGGGGGAGGAGAATCGGCCGAATATGGCAGCTCGACACCCCACGATGATCCTGATAAGGAATTCCCACGTCAGGCGCAAGCTCAGTCAACATCTCAACATAATATTGATTCAGTTCACTGCGCTTTGCATTGTTCTTTGGCAGCTTCTTCAATTGGGTACGACCAAGCGCCGAGCGAATTTCATCGATGCGATAGTTATACCCTGGCAGCAGCACTTCGTACGTTGAAGCACGTCCTTTATGACGATCCCAAGTTAACGTTGTCATGCCGTGTGAGCGCAAGAGACGAAACTGCTCGGCAATCTCATCATCATCGGTCGTCAGCATGCCACCTTCGCCTGTTGCCATGTTCTTGTTAGAGAAAAAGCTATAACAGCCTACATCGCCCCATGTTCCAAGCTGACGTCCGTCTAGTTCAGAGCCCGGCGTATGCGCTGCATCTTCCACAATGTAAAGATTGTGCGCTTTCGCAATCGCTTGGATACGCAGCATGTCGCATGGATAGCCACCAAAATGCACAACGACGATTGCTTTTGTGCGCGGCGTAATCTTTGCCTCGATGTCATCTGGCGAAATACTAAAATCAGATTCGCTCGTTACATCAGCAAACACAGGTGTTGCGCCTGTATAGGTGACAGCATTTGCGGTCGCGACAAAAGTTAGGGAAGGCACAATCACCTCATCCCCTGCCTTTAATCCCAATGCCTCGTATGCCATATGCAGCGCAGCAGTGCAATTCGTTACGGCAAATGCATGTTTTGCACCAACAAACTCAGCAAACTCCGCTTCAAACGCTTGGGTTTCGCTGCCCATAGTGAGCCAACGTCGACGCAATACAGCAAGCACCGCTTCCTCTTCAGAAGCGTCATAGTCCAAATCAGCTAAAGGTACTTTCCAACTCATAGCTAAAAATAAGGAGTCAGGCTGTTAAAAGTCGAGCCTGATAATCCGTTACAAAGTTATGCGGGCGGAAGAAACTCATCACGCAGACGATCAAAATCTTCAATCGCTTGCTCATAATCATCAGGGCGGCCTAAATCTTTCCAGTAGCCAGCAAATGGATAGCTAACTACTTTCTCACCCGCCTCGATTAATTTTAGAACCAAGTTAGGGAAATCAAGGTATTGATTATAAGGAACGTACTCAACAACCCTTGGCTCAAAAACATAGACACCCATGCTGACCTGAAACTCGTAGGATGGCTTTTCAATATAGTCCAACACACGCCCAGCGTCATCATGTTGGATTACACCCAGATCAACTTTCACTTTGCGCGTGTAGGTTGCAATCGTGGCGATTCCTCCCTGCTCACGATGATGTGCAATGAGCTGACTCAGATCCAACGTTGTGAGTACGTCCCCATTGGTCACCAAAAACGTGTCGTCAAGTCCAGACAACAGCGAAAGGGGGCCAGCCGTGCCGAGTGGGAACTCCTCGGTACTGTAATCGATATTTAGTTCTAGGCGTGCGCCATCCTGAAAAAAGAGGCGCATCATTTCGGCAAGATGATTGACGGTCAGGGTGACATCAGTCACACCAGCACGCCTCATTTGTCGCAGTAAAACTTCGAGGATTGGCATATCGCCAATCGGCATTAAAGGTTTTGGGAATATCCGTGTGTAAGGTGCAAGACGCGTGCCTTTACCACCAGCAAGTACAACCGCTCTCATACTAAATCTCGTATTTACCAATCCGAAACAGGTCAAGATGTTTTTCTATCCAGGCGATAGTTCCAGCTAGTCCAGTTCGAAACGTGTATTGCGGCTCCCAGCCTAAAGCTTCTTTTGCAAGTCGATTGTCAGAGATAAGTCGCATCACCTCTGACTTTGTTGGGCGCAATCGGGCAGAATCAATTTCAATAGAAATGTTAGGGTTAATTTGATTAATAACTTCATTGGCGAGTTCACCAATTGAAATATCTTCCCCCATACCGAGGTTATAGGCGCGTCCTAGCGTTGACTCATCGGAAACGGCCGCAGCGAGAAAGCCTGAAACCGTATCGCGTGCATAAGTAAAGTCACGCCGCGCATCTAAGTTTCCAAGGCGCACCACGGGCTGCGTCAATGCTTGTGTAATAATCGTTGGGATGACCGCACGTGCAGATTGACGAGGGCCATATGTGTTGAAAGGTCGCACAATAATTGCGGGAAGATCGAAACTGCGATAGTAGCTCTCAACAAGTGCATCCGCGCCAATTTTACTGGCTGAATAGGGTGACTGTGGTTGAAGCGGGTGATCCTCATCAATTGGAATGCGCAGGGCGGTTCCGTACACTTCGCTTGTCGATGTGTGAATCAGTCGTTTGACTTGATGAGTGCGGCAAGAGGTGAGGACGTTGATTGTTCCCATTACGTTTGTTGAAGCTGTTTCAACGGGGTGAACGTAAGAATAGGGAATAGCGATTAGTGCGCCAAGGTGGAAAACATAGTCACATCCAGCAACCGCTCGATCAACGGCATGGAAATCACGCAGGTCACCAGAAACGATGTCGATGCTGTCCTGCATTTCGGCCGAAAGTAGCCGCAAAAGGCCCATGTCAGCACGCGATGTATAACGGACGAATGCCCTTACCTGCGCACCCTGCTCTAAAAGCGCTTCTACCAAATGGCTGCCGATAAATCCGGCCGCTCCTGTTACTAAGACACGTTTATTTTGCCAAAAATCACTCATGATTGTGTCATCTGCTCTTGAATCGTTTTGATTTTTATCCGCGCATTATCCACATCACCAGCTTCTAGCATCGTATCGATTTCGTTTAGCCAAGATGAAATGTGCTGCGTAGGAATATCTGTCTGTTCTGAAATCGTGCCATCGATTGGGAGATAGCCCTGCATAGCGTTTAGCATATCAGGAAGCATGATAATCGGCAGATTAGTCCGACGACATTGCTGTAGAATGCGCTCTTTTTCGGCCGAATCAATATCATCAATGGCAAATGCCAAAACACCTACATCATGCTTCTGCACAATATCTAATAAATGATCGGTGTCATTTAAAACAGAGTGCCCTTTGATTTCAACATCACGTTTAGAAGGCGCGTCGTCTGCAAACCCAACCACACGAAATGAACTTGTCCAATGGTTCATGCTTAAAAACCATACGGCCATTTCACCTAAAGACCCAGCGCCAATAATTAGTACGCGTTCGCCGAGCTGCGCCGAGACATCACGCCAATGCATCCAGCGTGTTGCCAAACCAGTCAAAAGACGCCATCGGTAGCGCATTCCGACAAATCCACCAACGGCTAAAACGCCTGCAAAGACCAACATCCCTGGTGGTAGCAAACGCTCTGAGGGCAAAAATTCGTTTGCGCCCAATAGAAGGATAGTAACAATCGTGGAGGTGATAACTAAATCAAATCCACGTCGTGACTCGGCACGTGACCAAACGATTTGATTTAGTCCTAGTCCAGCGTTAAAGACACTGAACAAGACCGCAATCACAACGGCTAAGCCAAGCGACTCTGGAACACCCACATGCAACGGGTCAGCACTACGCCAAAGCAGTCCTGCAATTCCAACTGCACCAAATGTTGTGATCAAATCACCAACAAACCACGAAAAATGATGATTGACGAATCGCGTCCAAGGCCCCCATAGCAACAAATGCTCTGGGACATCACGTTTACGTGCATGTGGTAACAGTGAAATGATTGTCCAGAATAAAACGTCTATATCTGTCATCAATGTTCGGTGACGAACATATAACATATCTAATCGCATCTTGCTAGGCATAATGCTCTCTAGATAGTCATCAATGATTGCGTCCCCTTTTAACATACTCTCTTCATCTCTGTAAAGAACAGATGCAGGACTAGTTATCCCTGGACGGACGGACAGAATGACATCTTTAGAATCAGTAGACCAACGCTTAACAAAGGCAGGGTCTTCTGGGCGGGGGCCAACTAGGCTCATTTCCCCTTTTAAGACGTTCCACAACTGAGGTAGTTCATTTAGCTTTGTATCACGCAACCATTTACCTATGGGCGTAATACGATTGTCTTTACTACCTGTAATTTTGGCCCCAGCATAGCTTTCGGGACGCTCATACATTGTGCGGAATTTGGCAATCTTGAATGGTTTCTCATGTCGACCCATTCGATTACCCCAAAAGAAAATAGGACCAGGTGAATCTCTCTTCAGCCAAATAGCAATAACTAAGAATAATGGCGTTAGTATCAATAATCCGAAGAAAGAGCCAAAAAGGTCGAGCAACCTTTGTGCAAAAGCGGTTGCAATGTGTTGAATTCGACGTGTAATCAAGGGGTCTTTGTACAACTTAACTTCATACGGGGAGGCAATTGGTTTTTGCATAGTTCATGAATCTCAGCGCAATAACTTTAACGCTAAAAATAATCCAGGTAAACGGCAGGCTCCGCCCTTCCGACAAACGGATTATGCAATTAATTTTTACCATCTCTCACTATCCTAAGAACTAACTAAACGGATAGTCTGACAGACAAAAGGGTTCTGTCAGCTTACGCGATCCAACAAGGTACATATACAGATAAGTGCATATGCGGATGCGTTGCTTCCTTCAACCTTTTATCGGCATTTTTGGAAGTTTCATTCAGCTAAACTGACTATATGCTTGCCAAGCTATACAACAATTTAGTTAATTTTAATAAGGCATTGACTCGGATACGTTGTATCGGGAAGGTGGAGAGATTGGAGCATACTGAACATATGCGATGCCAAACCTGCATCCAAAGGGCAATCAAAGCCATGGTTATACTTTCAACTATTTTTATCCCTTCGAACCAGATCCTCACATCAGCAGTCACTATAGTGCTTACAGACATAATTTTCAAAATTATGTTATTTATAGGATTGGGTTTCCTAAGCAAAAGCAAAACAATGCTAACCAACAGTATCAATAGTATCAACAAATGATCAGGTAGACAAAATTTATGAGCGTCTCCAGAGGTAAGAAACACCAAATTCGCCTCTAGTCACGCCCATCATCACCACCACCGCCACTACCGCCGCCATCACCGCCGCCGTCGCCGCCGCCTTCAAACGGATTACACCCATCATATTCAGGGATACCATATTGATCTGGGCACGAATCTTCTGTATCGGGAATTGAGTCTCCATCACGATCCGAGGGTGGAACAGCTTCTATCGTTTGTACAGCCTGTGCAGTCAACGTCACGGACGCATTCCATGCATTGCGTGTTGCAGCCGCTGCAGCGGCTGCTGTCGTCTGTTGGACAGACACGGCTGCTGCCGCTTGTTGGGCAGACACAGCTGCTGCGGTTTGTTGGGCAGACACAGCTGCTGCCGTTTGTTGGGCTCGAATTTGACCGAGCGCAGTATATGTCTGTTGAGCAACAACTGTCTGTTGGGCGTTTTGAGCAGTCCAAGTTGCTTGGGCGTTTTTTGCTTGTGCCGTTGCGGCCGAATTATTAACAGCTTGTGTTGCAGCAAAATTAGGGGTGCTGGTCGCAGACTTTACAACCCATTTTGTAGTGGCTGTAGGGTAAATAGTTACACCGCCACTGTTACTATTGCTGTTGCTGTTACCACTACTGCTATTACTGCCACTGTTACTATTGCTGTTACTACTGCTGGTTGCCCGCCTCGTCGGCGTTTCGGTTTCAGAGGGCTTTGGTGTTCGTGTTGGGATAGGCGTCCGTGTTGGGCGCAATGTCTTCGTTGCAGTAGGTAATTTTGTAGGTGTTGGCGTAGATGTTTCCGCAGCAACCGAGACATCTAAATCAGGAAATAAACTGTCGCGTGTTGGCGTTAAGGTATCTAGTTCAGTCGGGGCCGTGTCAATCCCATTTGTCTCAACCTCTTCTGTCGCGGTTGCGGTTGCAGTTTCTGTACCAAACGCATCTACTTGTTCCACAGGAGTCGATGCAGGATTTGCAATTGAGTTTTGTGGGCTGAGTAAAAAGAATACTCCCACGATTAACCCTATCAGCACAACAGGAACAAGAACCCATGTTCTAATATCTGAGAAAAGCCCGCCTCCCGTTTCGGCAGGTGGCGGCGCCACCGCTTTACGCTGGTACACAGGACAATTAACAAAATTTTCACACAGGCAAAACTCGCTCTGATGCTCAATGGAAATTGAGGCAGGCTGTGTTGGCTGATAACAAACTACCGAGGTATCTGGGTAGTTTAAACGTATTTCTGGATCGTTTAGCATACCACGCTTGAAGCAAGTTACTTCACTCGTTGCAATACTTGAATCCTTACTTTCCATAATTAATTTTGTCCCCGACTGCTACACTAACATCAAACTGATATGACCCGTTCTACCAAGCTACACTTGGTCTAAAATCAATTAATTCACTTTGAGTTAGCTATAAACACGAACTTTGCTACAGAGTCGAATATAAGCTGTTGTACATCTTCTACGACAGGAAATCACACAACAACCAAGTACAGTATGACTAAAGCAACTGATACATCCAAATTCGATATGCTGTACTTAAATTAGTGTGTTGGCGAACTCCCTGTCCTAAAGGAGCAGGGATTCTAGGGTTTAAACAGGGGTTGCGATGTTTCATCGTCTTACACCCCCTAGCCCAGCAGTTGACGCCCCAACTGCACAAAAGATGCTATTGGTTGAAACCTCAGAAACTTGTGACTTAGCACGAAAGTAAGTGTGCCAAACCTCTGAGGTTCATCTCAAAAACATCTGCTGATCTACTTAATTATTTACGATTTCAATGTTGTCTAAGTAAACCCAAGTGTTGTATGAACTGTCTACGCGGTTGTAAACACGCAGAATCAAGTCAATATTTGTACCTGCGACTGATGAAATGTCAATTTCGATTGACTGTAGCCCCATATTTGCGGGGATACCATCACGTGTTGGAGCGGCAGGATTCCCATCACAAAGTACCAGTCCATTAGCCACAGCCCCTGGAACAGCCCGATTATTGATACAACGATCGTTCCGAACTGTATCTGAGATAGTTGTATCGTTAATATAGACTTCAAAGGTATCAAAATAACGTTGGCTTGTATTAGCAAAAATTTGATCATGTGTCAACACACGATACTGAAGTTTCACTTTGGTCGCATCAGATGGTAAAGAAATCGTTTGGCGGAGTTCGCCAAATCCTGACGGCGCACCGTTTACGCCATAAGCTGGATTACCAAGATGGGCTGAATAGGTTCCCGCAATCGCCGGAATTGCGGAGATACCCAAACTCCCATCAAGATCCTGAGCAGTCGAAACGCCAGAACCGATAACGCCACCAGATGTCCATCCAGACAGCGTGCCGTTCTCGAATCCTCTGTTTGTTAGTAGGTAACTATCGCGCACAACGATTGGGAGATAAACATAAATTAATCCCGTTTCAATAGTGAACTGGCTTGTAGACGCGAGCGGCGGGATACCATTGTCGGTAACTTGAACGGTGATAACCGTTGTGCCTGTCATCACATTCGGCCAGCTAAACAAACCTGTTGATGGATCTATCACTGCACCAGCAGGTGGATTCACAAGAGAGTAAACAAGTGTATCTGGAGACAAGTCTGAATCAGTTGCCTGCACGGTGAGTTGCAAACTGCTTTGCGGCGCAACACGCTGCAACGGAACAGATGTAATAACAGGTGCGGTATTCACCTCGGTAACAGTGAAGTGCAACGTTGTCATGACAATCGAAGTTCCATCAGTTACTTCAACAATCATTGCAAGCGTTCGGCCGCCAAAAGTCTCGCTAGGTGTCCATGACAACGTATCAGAAATAAAGGTTGCGTTAGGAGGCAGATAGCTAACGACGCGATAGGTGAGTGTATCCGTTGGTATATCCCCGTCGGAGGCGCTAAGAACCGTTGTGAAGGGAACAGTCTCAGGAATCTCAAAATAGAGTACAGGGGGAATTACAGGCGGTTGATTGGTTTCAAGAATCGTGATTGGCACATCAACTGTGCTAGTCAGTGATCCATCGCTAACAATAAAAGTGACTACGATTGAGCCAGGCCCATCAGCCTCACTAGGTGTCCAACTAAACAAACCTGTACTAGCGTTTACCGTAGCCCCAGCAGGCGCATTATTGCCCATTGAGATCGATAAGGTATTCATAGGAATATCAGCATCCGTTACGCCAAGCGTAAAGGTTAGTTGAACCATCTCACTAATTTGCTGGCTTGCAACAGGCAAAAACGCCGGCGCAAGATTGGTCTCGATCACCTGAATAGCGTACGTCTCGGTGACCGTATAGGTTCCGTCCGAAAGCGAGAAGGTCGCTGTGTAACTCAGTCCGCCATCTACCTCAGTTGGTGTCCAAGTGAAGGTGTGGGTTGCGGGGTCAAATTCGGCCGAAGCGGTCGTACTTGCCACAAGTGTATAAGTTAAAACATCAGCAGGAACATCCGCATCGCTACCAGGCACGACAAAATTGAGCTGCACTGTCTCAGTAATCTGAACTGTTGCGGGTGCAAGTACAGGGGGTAAAGAGACATCAATAACAGTTACAGTAAACGATTGCGTTGCGGTTAATCCCGCTGAATCCATCACTGTGACTGTGAAGGTGACAATGGAGCCACCAAATGCGTCGCTGGGGGTCCAGCTAAACACGCCTGTGGTTGCGCTAATTTCGGCCGAAGTCGCCACATTGGAAGCAACCATATAGCTCAACACATCGTTTGGTAAATCTGGATCGGTCACGCCAAGCGCAAAAGAAAGCAACATCGTTTCAGTCACGGACTGCGGTGGAATAACTGCCAACGTAGGCGTCACATAGCTTTCTAAAACGTCAATTGCAACATCAATCGTTCCAGTTAGATGCCCGTCTGTTACCTCAAAAGTGGCTGTAAACTGTTGCGACCCATCTAGTTCATCAGGTGTCCAGTCAAACACACCTGTTGAACCATCAAACGATGGTGTGGAAACAGCCGTGGGGGTTATGCTAGCTAACGTCATTGTCAGCGGCGTATTGGGCGGATCATCAGTGTCTGTAACGGTGAGTGTAAATGTTAACTGTTGTGTTTCGCTCACCTGTTGAGCCACAATCGGGTCAAACATGGGAGCACTATTCACTTCTACAACCGTGATCGTAAACGTGTCAGTTGCTGAGGCAATTGTGTCGGAAACGGATACTGTCACGCTAAATTGCTGACCGCCCTCGGCTTCGGTGGGGGTCCACTGGAAGAGGCCTGTATTAGCATCTAGTTCGGCCGAAGCTGTTGTGCTCGCCACAATCGTATAAAGCAATGTATTGTCAGGAAAATCTGCATCAGCACCGTTCAACGTAACAGATAGCTGAACTGTTTCGCTAATAGATTGGTCGACAAGCATCAAAGTAGGTGCTTCATTTGTTTCAACAACGGTAATGACAGCATTTGTACTGCTTGTAAGCGCACCATCCGTGACAAAAATCTCAACAGTATAAGCCGTCCCACCTTCAGCTTCAGTTGGCGTCCAGTTAAATAACCCACTGTTCGGATCAATTGTCGCCGTGCTTGTGGGCTGCGAAGACATGGTAAAAGTTAATGGCTGCGCAGGGATGTCGGTATCTGTTGCAACCATGGTGAAAGCCAAAGGAACAGATTCCGTGATAAGCATATTGCTTAGTGTGCTAATCGTGGGCGTCTCATTAACTTCACCTACATAAATCGTAAAAGCCTCAGAGGCGCTTAACTGACCATCTGAAACAACCACCGTCAACGGATAGCTAAGCGGCACGGGTGCCCCTTGTGATTCAGAGGGTGTCCATGTGATTGTGTTGGTGCTGGTTATCAACATGGCTCCCGCAGGCAGTGCAGGTAAAACTGTGACGGTAAGCACACTAGCTGGCCAATCTTCATCTAAAGCCACAATGGGAATTGACAGAAGCGAGCCTTCGCTCACCGATTGGTCAGTTATCACCCCTACAGTAGGGGTAATATTCACCTCGTTGATTGTGATCATCAGCGTCTCTGAGACAACATTAGGCGACGCTTCATCATCACTCACTGTAATCGTGATTGGATAAGTTCCAAGGCCATTTGCTTCAACAGGCGTTACGAGTAAAGCGGCTGTAAGCACCCCACTAGCGTTTACCATCCCGTTGGCAGGGGTCAACATCGTAGACAATGCACCACTGTCTACGGAAAGGGCCAATGTACTGCTCAGATCATCCGTCACAGTTAATAAGAGCGTGTACGTTACGTCCTCATCAATAGTCGGCGGCGGGGTTGCAACATCGATTGTCGGAGCAACAGCAGGAGCAAGCGCAAACCGCACATCAGTTGATGCACCTAGTTGGAGCGTCAGTCCTAAAGTAGCAAATGCACTGACAACAATAGCAAGGAGGATAAAGATTCGTTTAAGCATGTATTCGTTTGCAGAACTCAACGCAACGTTTGTCAAGATGCAACAGCAATCAAACGTTGACGATATTTAGATTAAAATACAAATTTTCACACAGGTAACAGTCAGAAAACGCTTGCCCCCATCACCTTTGTAAAAGTATTCCACAGGATAGATTGTATAAGTACAATATTTTTCTAAATAGTAGGGAGAAGTTACTTGCATCAAATTTTCATCACAAGTTACATCATTCTACATTTAGAATAAACTTACAGCATTAACTATTTAGTTTGAACTACTCAAATGGGCCACCTAGGTGCTTTGTACCATAAAAAGCATCCTTAAGGCAAACAGTGTAAACCTAATAACCTTTTCTCTTATATTGTACTCGCAAATGATTACTTCCAATGTAAGGAAGGTGTTAAAAGTTAGACAAATGGTCTAAGAATGTTCTCAGACGAACAAACTAGGTTGGGCAGGGTAAAATTCGTTATGAATTCTCTCAAAAAGGGGATGTAACCCCACAACCGAGCTGTCTTATCTGGTTGAAATTGACAAAGCTATCAAGACCTTGTGCAACTATTTGACGTATTCATATATTAAATAGTGTTACAAACGTTATATCCTAACCTCACACATAATCAACATTGAGCCTAAATCCTATGAAAAATCTGCGTCTGATGCTACCAATCGTTCTTATCTTAGGCTTATATATGCTAACTTTGCCACGGGGCTTAAGTTGGGATCTAGGTGGTGTCGATGGCGGGGAGCTAGCCGCTGCCGTTTATACACAAGGTTTAGTACACTCTCCCGGCTATCCAACCTACTTACTGTTAGCCCAAATTGTCCATTTTCTCCCTATCTTTCCATTTGCTATCCGCTTGAACATTTTCTCCGCAGCTTGTGCGATAGTCGCCGCCTATTTCATTGGAAAAGTAAGCCAACAGCAACAAGGGCGTCAGGGGCAATCAGCACCAATTGCTATCTCAATCCTATTTTGGGGATTACATGAGTTAGTATGGTCTCAAGCAATTATTGCAGAGGTCTATGCGCTAGCCAGCATCTTCTGCATTTTATTACTCTACATCACACCACAGACGGAAAACGAAGCAACCCGCAATCGGTGGCTACTGTATGGTCTTATCGCTGGTATAGGAATTGGAAGTCATTATCTGATTGTGTTCATTGTCATGTGGAGTATTTTGTTTGTATGGCAAAAAGGCTTTATGGCAAATGGACAATGGGCCATTATCGGCGTTATTTTAGGTTTGCTTGTATTTGCGTGGTTGCCAATACGTGCAGGGGCCAATTTGCACAACAATTGGGGAAATCCAAACTCATTAGCCAATTTCTGGTGGGTGGTCAGCGGTGCAGCCTATGCAGGACGTTTAAACTTGCTTGTGAGCCCTGGGCGTATTTTCTCGCTGATTGCTCTGATATTTAATCAGGCCACGATTATTGGCGTTATCTTAATTGTTTTCGGGTTTGTGAATTGGTGGGAGGATAAACGTGAATGGGTCATTGCAAGCTTGATTATGAGTGCATTAAACATCTGGGTTGTAGCTGCTTATGATTCGGCCGATATTCTCTCCTATCTCTATCCCTCCCTCCTTCTGTATGCAATTGCAGCAGGATCTGGGCTTCAGCACATCGTTCAGCAACTGCCTGCACCACTATCAAAACGCGCCGCACTTACCTCAACATTCATCACACTATTGCTTGCATCCAGTTTAATTTATCGAGTGTGGCCGCTTGTTAGCCAAACTACACTTGAGGCGGAAACGTTTGGAACAACCGTTATCGAAGCAACTTCCCCCAACAGTATGTTGATTACAAGCGGCGAAGAGCATACATTTTCAGTTCGCTATGCAGCAGCCGTTAACAATCGAGATGATTTGATTCTGATTGACATTAACTTACTTAATTTTACTTGGTATCAGGAGGATATATTGCGTCAGTTGGGAATGCCCATTGCTTCATTAGGGGAACTCCCATTGCTGGTGTTGGTGGAGATTGTCCCCAAAGATATGCCGATCTATACAACTGTTCCAGAGCGGCTATCGGGGGAGTGGAAATCGGCCGAAAACGGACTAATTCATCAATTCCAACGCTAGGCTAAATGGCTGGGAAATCAATCTCCCAGCCACCTCATGAACCTTACTCAATGAAAAATGCACCGTCTGGAGAACGACCAGTCCATTCACCATTGATGAAAAGGTGAATTTGATAGTTATAACCGCCAGGTCCTCCCACGCTGTTTGTAGAAACGCTACCGCGATAGCTCACACCACCTAAACTTTGAAAACTAACACCTGATATATACTGATTCGTGCCAGAGTTAAAGATACGGAAATCATTAGGTGTTGCATTTCCGCGGAAGGACCAATCAATCTCAATAGTGCTGCCGGTAGCCCAGCGCCCAGGGTTTGCAAGCGTATTTGACTGACCTAGCAGAATAGAAATCGCAGGAGAACTGCTAGAACCACCACCAACAGCTGTTGCTGCTGGAACAGCTGTTGGTGGTGGATCCACAACTGCGGCTTCGGCTGTGCTTGTCGCCGACCAGTTAGGCGTGTTTGCTGGTCTCGGCGTGCTTGTCGGCCACTTCGTTGCCGTTGGCTGAGGTCGAGGCGTATTAGTGGCAGAAGCGGCTACAGAGGCAGGTGCTTTTGTAGGAGGCGCTGTGGGCTCAGATCTAGGCGTATTGGTTGGCTCTAGTTCTTCTGTCGGTTCTTCGGGCGTTTCTGTTGCTTCGGCCGTCTCCGTTGCTTCGGCCGTATTCGTAGGTTGTACTGTATCTGTCGCCTGTGGCTCAGCTGTCGGATCCTCACTGCCCGCACCACTATTATCTGCCTCATTCTCACTTATATCAGAGTCTGTAGGGAATGGTGTGATAGTAGGCATTGCAGCAATCGTGAGCGCGACGCTCTCCTCAATATCGACTTCAGAACCACTATTGGCCGATTCAGCTTCAACTGTTTTACGAGTATCTGCTATTAAATTCTCGGCCTCTATCGTTTGTGTTTTAGCAATTTCGGCCGAACTGATAGCGGTTGTTCCCCCCCCTATAATGCGCGTGATGCTGAATCCAAAAACACCTAAAGCGAGCAAGCCAATGAGAGCAAGCGGCATAAAACGTTTAAAGTTGGAAGGCTGGTCTACAACAGCCATGGAACCTGCCGAGGTGGTTCGCGTTGGGTCAAACGCATCGAGTGCTGTAATCAGAGCAGACCCCGTGGGGTAACGCTCTTCTGGCGTTTTTGCCATAGCACGCGCAATGACCCGATCCAACTCTTCAGGGAATTTATCTGTAACTTTGCGTATATGGGGAACAGGCGCAGTTGCATGTTTGATCGCCATTTGCATGGCTGTTGAAGCCTCATAAGGCAGTTGACCTGTCAACATCTCAAACAATACAGCACCCAAAGCATAAAGATCAGAACGCCCATCTAAGTCCTGCCCAGTGACTTGCTCAGGACTCATGTATGCAGGCGTTCCAAGCAATGCATTCATCGTCATTTGGGTATCGTTGCTCTCAATTTTAACAATCCCGAAATCACCCAGATATGCTTCGCCAAACCGATCAAGCATGATGTTATCAGGCTTTACATCACGATGAATAATTCCATTGGCATGTGCAGCATCTAGTGCGGAGCTAACACGTCGCAAAATTGGAATTGCGTCCTCAACAGACATTGGGCCTTGACTAATCCGATCAAACAGCGACCCGCCATCCATGAGTCGCATGACATAATATACCTTGTCGCCGTCAACACCTACATCATAAATAGGCACAATTGCAGGGTGCTCTAGGGCAGCAATTGAGCGTGCCTCTTGGACAAATCTTTTCCGTATTTGTGGGTCACGGGCATGTTGAGGCAGCAGCACTTTAATAGCCACCTCACGCTCAAAACGAGCATCGTATCCTCTGAAAACAGCTGCCATCGCCCCTTGACCTAGCTTTCCACGAATCTCATATCGGCCGATTTTTTGCACGCATCCTCTCTTACTTTGATTAACAACCTTTTGGCTAGTTTAGAACCATTTAATACCCTGTCAACTTAAACTACCCTTATGGAAGATTATAACTGTTTAGGTAGAAATTTCTATTTAGAAAACAAAAAAAGCCAGCGTATGCTGGCTTTCTAAAAGTTAATGCTGGTAAAGCTGCTAACTAGTCAATTGTTGGGTCGTTGTAGTAGCTTTCTACCTCAGAACCAATACCGCCATTTGCTGGCTCGGTTGTGTCTAGGATGTCAGCACGACGTTGAACGTTTACGTTAGCGTAATTGTCGCGATTAACAAACGTTGCACAGGTCCCGTTTTGACGAGATTGCACGATAACCTCAACTTGGAAATCAATTACCTTACCTGAAGTGAAGTTAGATAGTGGTGTGAGCCAGACGCTTGAAGTAACTGTTTCAGCAGTCCATTCACCGAAGTCTGTTAGACACATCACGTCAATTTCATTTGATAACGCAGCGTATCGCGTTACGCCGTTAATCTCAACACCACGACCGCTCAAGTCCTTCATCAGCATTTCAGCAAGAAGTTCTTGAGACATAAGAGATAAGTTGATGTTAGAAACAGTTGAGCCAACACCGTCGCCATAGCCGCGTACGTTGTAAGCATCAACACCTTCCATAATGATGGAACCATCATCAGACGATGTTTGAGCAACAACTCCACCACCAAGAATTACCGTGTACTCAACAAGTCCATTGTTATCACCAGTTGCAAGAGTAATGCCTACGTGCATACCACCAGATTCTGAGTATGCAACAATAACAACCTCGCCAGGTTGCAAATCAGAAGGGATCGAGCCAGTCTGACCTGAAACCCAAGTTGCAGACAGACCAGCAATAAGTGCGAGTAGGGCAATAAAAATAATAGAAACGAATGTTTTATTCTCTGACTTTGACATTAAAAAGTCTCCTTAACATCAAGATACCTAATTGCACAAGGGTTGTCAACCCCAGAAAGGTATTCTGAAATATTTTTGAGTTTAGGCGCACTTGAACATTTATATTTCAAGCGCGGTGTATTTTATTATAGTAGCCATTTTTTTCTTGCAAAGATTTGTTCTCAAAGAACCAAAATACGCTAAAACCAATGATTACTTATCTAAATACTTTGCACGGACAACTATTCTATCAGGACATTCAACTGTTGGATAACAAGAGACCAGCGTAACGATTTTTTCATTTTCAGGCTGCTGATTCATCAGGTCAACAACTTGTCCAGATTCCAACGCAGGTGCTCCATCCACGCGAATTATCTTGATGTCGTCTACAACAAATTGATATTCACGCGCAAGTTGATCGGTTAGGTTTAGCTCATCCCCTAGTTGAACGCGGGGAAGGTTTTGAAATACAGGAACAGGATCTTCCCGATTATGTCCAACAATTACAATATTCCCCATCACATCCAATTGTGCTGAGGCAATCCAATAGCCGCCTGAATCGCTAGGAGTGACAACGTAACCAGAACTATTTAATGCAACTGCACGAACAGGAACATCAATATCGGCCGATGCGATTTCCAATCGAATAGGATTATAGTCGGTTGCACTAGGTGGCGGGGCAATCACAAGATCTTCAGCCAAAATAACTGAGTTAGAGGGAAGACGGGTTGGGACAGCCACATCTGATGACTCAGCAACAAAAGGGGTCACCACAACAAGCAAACTAGATGTTCGCGTTTGATTCAAAAAGTACACACCACTCAAAACAAGTACGGTAAGAATAAAAACAATAATTAGTAAGCGCGAGGAGAGATTTCTTTTACTCATAGTGATGAAATTTGTCACAGGCTATAACAATGTCAGATGAACAAGCTAAGATTCTTGAAACACTAGTTTAATTTATTTTTACACTAGTTTAATCCATAGAGGTTTGAACTGTCTGGTTGCTTAGACTGTTGTTTAGGAAGTTGAGTAATTAGCAAATGACCTGTTGGAGCTATTCACTAATTAAGATTAAAAATTCACCTTATTAAGGACTTAGGTGCTACTCCAATCTGAAAAAGGTCTATCACTTATAAGCAATCATATAAAGTGAGCTAAATCATCAATAGTTGTAGAAATAAGCATTTGGACAAATGCACAAGCCTTATAGTAATGGATAAGGCAGCTTAAGAGTTAAACCATTCTATGGTCACTGTGAGCCTATCACATTGTCTATGATACAAAGCACTTGATAACTATTATTCTAGAATAGCCTCAGGAAAGTAGAATCTGATGTCTAGTTGGAGGTCTCGATCAAACACTTGTTCAAAATACACAACATTATTCTGTACAGCGGTTGGTGACGGGCTGACAGACAGCAGTTGAGCCGTTTCAGGCAAATCGACTGTAATGGTTATAGGATAAGGTTCAATCCCCGACTGCTTTTGCGCCAATAAAGCGTAGTGAAAAACACCATTCTCATCTTGGTCAAGAATTTCCTCTGCATCTAGTTCATAGACAAAGCGTCCTTCGATACCGTAATCAGGCGGCAACACCATTAACCCAGCAAACACCTCTTTATCATATTCATCTAAAATAGGTGCAAATTGACCGGGCCGCTGGTTTTCTACCCATACATATTCATCAGGAATGGGTAGATAAGGAAGCGACAGAGGTGATGAGTTATCAGGCACATAAACTCTTAGATAATTTCCAAAACAGTTGATAGCTCTTGCTTCGTAATCACGGCTTCTTTCAACAGACATACTTGGACAAACTTCGCCTGTTGCTTCTGCTCTATTTGCATAATTAAGCGTGAGCACCCCGTAAGGTTGTGTAATATCTTGCAAGCTAGCATGGTAGTTAAATCCCTTGCTAATGTTCAGTCCAGTTTTGTCATAGCTCATATTTGTATCAACTATGTGAAGGTAATCTCCTTGTGAGGTTGAAACAGACCCATCAATCTGTACCTGCTCGGCAAAGGCTTGAACCGCCTCATCATCAGAATAGAAGTAAAGGTTTTTCTGCTGCCCGATCTCCAGCAAAATGTTTACAGCCCACATCACCTCATCTGGAGACGAAATCTCAGCAAATGATTCAATCATCTTACGTCCAAGATCTGAGACGATCCCTTTACGCTCGCGCTCTCTATTCCAACCCAGTTCCCAAGACTCATGCGCCACATTGATGAAATTACTTGAATTTACTTGTGTTCCGTCATTTAGTTCAATCGCCCCTGTAATCTTCAAAATGTCGCGTATCGTAAATTGATTAACAGCAAGCACGCTGTCAACAGGTGTCTCACGGCCAAGCACGTAAAGATCCATCGCTTTCTGAGCTGTCACAGGGAAGTCAGGAAACCAATTTGCGTCACGAAATAACCACACAGGCAAACGCATGTATTCGACAAGGGGCTCTGGAGGGCGTCTGTACGACTCCTTCTTATCAACGTTGTCAATCGAGGGATCATTACTCACAAGAAATGTTAATTCACTGATCGCCCCGTTATGAATTACGGCATAAGCTACAGATGTAATAAATCCACCTGTAGCTCGAATCTCATCAGCATTTTGTACAAGCATCAGCACATGATGCGGTTCATCTAACCCAATCAGATCAGGGGCAGCCTCTAACGCAGAAACTGAGATAGGAACCCAGGGGAGTAGTGGTTCAAGTCGTCTGTGAGCAGAAGCGAGTAATGGATGAATCTGTTTGTTTGTTATGTCGATTGCACTATAAGCTGTTTGGGCACGTTCAATCTCGACTTGGGTGCTTGAAATGGTTTCGGCCGAAAGTTGAATCTGTCTCGCAGCTTGCAATAAGAATGCCTGGCTAGGAGAGTCTGGAATATTTACAAGCACAGGATCCAGTGCGGTGTCTAGCAGTTCGGCTGTTTCAAACAGGGCGTCTGCAACCTCGACGAGTTGCAACCCCACTTCTAGATCATCACCATATTCAGGTATCCAAATGAAACGTGTTGCCAAGGCATCAAACGGCCAGACAGCATCCTGTAAAGCATCCCAATCAGTCTTAAATGTATGAAATTCTTCTCTTAATGAAGCGACAGAGCCATTTAAATCATCAGGTGACACCAACTCATTCATCTGAAGCTGCGAGAGGGTTCGTACTTGTGTGTAAAGTCGATCTCCAATCGTATAAATCTGAAATCCTCGATAAACAACAAACAACAGTCCTAATATAAAAAGTATCGAAACAAACCATCCTAGAACTTGACGTATACGCATAAGTAAAAAATCCGTAGGCTAATAAATTAAATAGCTAGTTGCGACAGAAGGTAATTGTTCAATTTCAAAATAAGTTCTGTCTATTATCATATTGTTTATAGACTTCACCTTAAAACATAATTTTAGGGTGAAGCATGCTTGAAAATCAGTATAAAGTCTTCTTTCTCATACTAAATACAACTTCCAAACTCTCTAAGCAATTCCTTTATGTAACCCATGGGTTACATCAGTATGGGTCAAAGCTATTTCATGTTTCACGTGAAGCTTTATCGACTCCAATAAATATTTGGTCATTTTGGTTAGATAGTAAGGTGATTTGACT
>JBMZDF010000018.1:0-26265 GCA_049614105.1 Promineifilaceae bacterium (SeqCode) | reverse complement strand
TGATAGCCGTACATTGGTTCTTCATTCAACAGTTTTAGAAGCAGAATTTCAGTGCTTCCTTTTAGGATCTGGTTTCGTAGTGACATATCACTAATACCTCACAATATTATGCATAACAAAGTCTAGTATAAGACGCGATTTTGTAATGTCAACCCCGAAATTCTTCCAAATGGATCCCTAAAAACCGCTCATGGCAAGTAGGAAGTCAGTACTAATCTGTTGTTTACTGTGAAAAAATCACGTTTGCCTCATGATAAAAACGCTACCATCATCAATCTAAGGACTGAGGATTGAATCAAGTCGCTAACTTTGCCAGGGTCAAAGCGACTAAGTTTTGCAGTAACCATAAATCCATTTCCTAAGCACCTTTGCACAGAGCCGTTCTGGCAAAGTTCATAAGCAGTCACGTAGATGTAACTGTTACTTTAGAATGTATAGGATGTTATCATGCAAAAACCAGCTTGTGAGGACAAGGCTACACAGCGTTTAATTCCTTTAATAAGTATCTGTTTCTCGTTATTAATTGTTATTGCAACTGTTTCTTGGGGCGTTGCATCGGCCGAAAATCAACCTAAGATCGCACTTAACAACACAGAACGTGCTCCGATAGCCACCGCCACCTATCAAGATTTTGAGGCAGGCTTAGGCGTCGTCATTCAATCTTGGTGGGGCGGCAATTCAGGGATCGTGAACAATAGCGCAAACGCCTATGAGGGCAATTGGTACGGCGTTATCACCCCGACAACCACTTCAACCAATGGCAATGTCATCTTCCACCAAAACGACCCTTGGACAACTCCCACGGGGTACGATGCCAGCAGCTATGAGCGCGTGTGCGCTTGGGTGTTTGATCAATCTACAACAGGCGGTTCAGCCCTCGTTGTAGAACTACAAAATTCCTCGGGCAATGCCAGCAACCAAATTACCAGCACGGTACAAACCGCTCCAGGCGAGTGGCGCAAGCTCTGTTGGGACATGAGCGACTTCACACCTACGGCACGTCATAGCGACATTCATCGTATCGCCTTCAACACAGTCAGCATCCCTGGGCGCGGCAGCTTGAATACGATTTCAGGCCCTTTCCGCATTGACGATATTCACTTTGAAGAAAATACACCGCTAGCCTGTGGTGCTGATGAAGTGCATGGGATCATTTATCACGATTACAATAATAATGGCACGCAAGATCGTGTTGAGCCGGGTGTCGAAAATGCCAGCGTTACGATTGTTAACGCGGCAGGAATAACGGCCACGGTCACTTCGGACAGCGACGGCGTTTATCGTTCAACAGGCACTTTTACGGCTGGAGACGATGTTCGCGTTGAGTTAGCTCTCCCTAACGGTTACTACGCTGCCGCCGCAGGTAACACCTCTGTGCTCTTTTCACAAGCTGGCACTTGTGATCAAAACATTGGCGTTTACCAAGCAGAACATTTCTGTCAGGACAATCCAGAGATTGCAACCACTTGCTACGTTGCAGGTATTTACACTGGCACAAACAGCGCTCTTGACGTGCTCGTTTCCTTCCCTTATTCATCAGAGGGGATTGGTCACTCGATGAACCCGTCATTCACCGTGGCGTTTACACCGACTCATGCCGCCTCAACAATTGAAATTGGCACGACTTGGGGGCTTGCTTACCAACGCAGCAGCGAAACACTGTTTGCGGGTGCAATGCTCAAACGGCTAACTGACTTTGGCCCACTTGGTACGGGCGGTATTTACACGCTCGACTACTCAACCACGCCATCTAATCCAACAATTGGGCAGTGGATTGACATTGCAGATGCAAGTGGCTTAAACATCGCGACGGGCTTGGACCCACGTGTTGAAGACGGCATTCCGCTCTCAGATAATGGGGCAACGCCAACACGCGACCAAACAGCTTATGATAACGTGGGCAAGCGTTCGCTCGGCGATCTACAATTAGATGATGACAGCACGCTCTGGTTCGTAAACCTGTTGGATCAAAGTTTGTACGGAATTCCAAATGCAGATCCATCAACGACGCCTACCACTTCGTTTGGTCCATATTCTATCCCTAACGAAATTGCGGATTTAGATTGCCCAGACAGTGATGTACGTCCTTGGGGGCTGGAATTTCACGAGGGGACACTTTATGTAGGGGTTGTTTGTTCGGCCGAATCAACAGGCCTAGACACCAACCTACACGCCTACGTGCTCTCTTTCAACACTACCACCCGAAGCTTCACTGGCACTGTATTTGACTTCGATCTCTCAAACCGCTACGCCTGCGTCCTCTGGTCCTCCGAACCAGATAGCTGCACGTGGCGTCCTTGGGGCAGCACCGAGCTTATCTATCAATCCGACCCAGTAGGCGGATTCGACACGCTCCTCAACCCGCAGCCAATTCTCTCCGACATCGAATTTGACATCGACGGTTCAATGATTCTCGGATTTTTAGACCGCCACGGACATCAAGGCGGGCTGCAAAACTATTCAGGTGATCCCAACGATAATAACCCTGACTACGGCACAATGGCCGGCGGTGACGTTGTGCGCGTCTGTAACATTGGCGGCACATTTGAACTTGAAAGCGGCGGTATCTGCGCCAATGGCGATACAGAACACGGGTTTGGTGGCGGCTATGGTGGCCTCATCAACGGCGCATATGGTCGTGGCGAATACTACCTCGACGATTACCGAGATTACAGCGGCGGGTTAACACACTCTGAAATTTCCAGCGGTGGGCTTGCACTGCTTCCCGGCTCGGGATCGATTGTATACAGCGCGATGAACCCAACAGGGCGCATCAACACAGGCGGTTTGCGCTGGAACAACAACGAAACGGGCCTCATCGAACGCGGGGCGGAACTGTTCCAAGGGTTTGTTGACCTTGATAACCCAAATCCCCCCATATTTGGTAAAGCCACAGGCATCGGCGATGTCGAGCTAATGTGCGCCCTGCCCCCTATTGAAATCGGCAACCGCGTCTGGGACGACGCCAATAACAACGGGGTGCAAGATCCTGGCGAATCTCCCCTCGCTAACATCACGGTTGAGCTAATCGATACGGACGGATCAACCGTACTGGCAACCGCCGTCACCGACGCAAACGGTCATTACTACTTCTCAAGCGCAACTGGCACAAGTAGCGCCAGCACCCTTTATAACGTCACCGGATTAACCGCCAGCACCAATGGGTATCAGCTTCGCATTCCGCTTGCCGACACAGACCTCGGCGGGCGTAGTATTTCATCTGGCAACAGTGCGACCAATGATTTCCACGACAACGATGCGGTTCAAAGCGGACAGTATGCCGTTGTTGCCTTCAATACGGGCGCGATTGGTGAAAACAATCACACCTACGATTTTAGCTTCACCAATATTGTGTTGTCAGCCTGTGGCGACAATACAACTGACGTTGGTGGCACGGTGTGGCGCGACTACAACGCCAACGGCGTGCAGGATGGCAACGAGCCAGGCTATGCAACAAATGGCATGATTGTCAGTGCCTATGGCGACAGCACCACGCCCGTGATGACAACCACCGTCAACAGTGACGGAACCTATATTCTCAGCAGCCTATCAGACGGCAGCACACGTTACCGCCTCGAATTTAGCGGCTTTCCCAGTTATCTCCAAGCAGGGGCGTCTGGGGCGCAGAACGGCACAAGTGTGCAGTTTGTCGTTGATGGCACGTGTAAAATCGACCTTGGGTTAAACGATCCAAGCGATTACTGTCACAGCAATCCAGAGTTGGCGACCACTTGTTACGTCAGCGGCGACCCGTTGGCGGCAGGTGCAGACATGACAAACGATGATGCGCTTGTGCGCTTCTCGAACTCTGTCTCGGGCATCGGCACACCTGGCGTTGATGAGTTCCTCGTTTCCAGCGTCGGCGAAATCGGCGCAGCGTGGGGTATGGCGTATGACCGTGCCAACGATCGTCTGTTTGTTTCAGAAATTGTCAAGCGCCATGTGGGGTTGATTGGCAACGAAACGGGTGGCGTTATCTATGCCGTCAACAACCCGTCTTCGGCCGCAACTACCGTCAACACCTATCTCGATTTTGTAACTGACTTAGGCATCAATGTCGTTGACACATCAGGCATCTACCCAGCGATGCCAAGCAACAACGTCCGTGGGTTGCAGGCAGCCAAAGCAGACCGATCGGTCGATCTACAAGGATTTGAACTTGCGGCAAAAGCCAGCTTTGGCGATATGGACATCTCCCACGATGGGAAAACGCTCTATGTTGTGAATCTGGGCGACCGTCTTGTTTATGCCATTGATATTTCGCAGGTCGATAGCGGCACAAAGAACGCGACGGCACTGCCTGCCTTCCCAGATCCAAGCTGTACGTTGGGTGTGGCGCGTCCTTGGGCGCTCGAAATTCACAATGGATTGGTGCATTTGGGTGTTGTCTGTTCGGCCGAAAACGGCGGCGCAGCCAGCAACCTATCCGCCCACGTCTATGCCTACGATCCATCGAACAATACATGGAACACGACCTCTCTGATCGACATCCCTCTCGACTATACCAAGGGGCTTGTTGTCCATGATAGTGGCGCATCTAGCTGGAATCCATGGACAGACGACTTCAACGACTTTACCGAGCAAGGTAGTGGCAGCATTTTTGGCCGCATCATTCATCCACAGCCCATTCTAGCTGACATCGAATTTGATTATGAGAACTCGATGCACCTTGCCTTCACCGACCGCGCAGGGCATCAAATCGGCCATCGCAACGCCGCACCCATTGGCGGGAATCTTGGCACGGCTATGACAGGCGGCGACATTCTCCGTACTTACTACAACCAAAGTACGGGACTATACACATACGAAACCAATGCTTCGGTTGGTCCCTACACCTCAGCAGGTGCAAACAACGGCGAAGGTCGTTGTAATGGCGCGAATTGTGGTGAATTCTACTTTGACGATTATGCGGCAACGGGGGCGGAACCTTTAGGCTACCATCGTGAAGTCCATTCGTCTGGACTCGCACATATCATTGGTACAAACGAACTCCCCGCTGTTACGATGGATCCCATTATTAATCGCCTCGATGCACAGGGCGTTCATTGGTACGACATCACAACGGGCGCAGCCGTTCGCGACTATGAAGTGTTCCGCTCGACTGGCGCTGACGCGACCCAGTTTAGCAAGAGTAACGGACTGGGCGATCTCGAATTGATGTGTCAAGCAGCACCGCTCGAAATCGGCAACTATGTTTGGCTTGATGCCGACGCCGATGGGGTACAAGATCCGTCTGAAGCGCCGTTGTTTGGCGTTCAGCTTCAGCTCTGGCTCGACCCTGACGGCATTCCAGGCAATGCAGATGACAAGCTCATTTCGACCACATCAACCAGCGCAGACGGCGAGTACTACTTTGGTGTGCAGCCAAACAGCAATTACTATGTGGCGATTGATCCTGATCAGCCAATTTTGAGCAGTTTGACGCTGACTTCGGCCGATTACAGCAGCAACAGCGGCACAACTGACGTCCACGACAGCGACGGCGTTCTCAACACCGCCACCAACAAAATCATCGCAACCGTCACCACGGGCAGCGCAGGCCAAAACGATTACACTTATGACTTTGGCTTTACCCCGCTCGGCGTCATCGGCAACTACGTGTGGCTAGATGAAAACAGCGACGGGCTGCAAGATGCTGGCGAGTCTGGCATTCCAAACGTGGTTATCATTCTGCGCGACGCAACCAACACGCCAATTTTGACGACTACTACCGACGCCAACGGCGGCTACCTGTTTACAGACCTACCGCTCGGCACATACTCCGTTGATATTGTTGACAGCTCTGTGCCAAACGGCATGACGCAAACGACAATCTATACCAACGGCACAGGCGACTTTGGCAACAAGGATCACAGCGGCAACGGGTATTCGGTCACGATTGGGGGCGGCAACCCGCTTGAAAACTTGACGGCCGATTTTGGTTACAACTACAACCCCACCACCGATGTCAACACCCCAGCAGGATCACCAACGGCGGCGCTGGGCGACCGCGTTTGGTACGACACGGACGCAGACGGAGTGCAAGATCCCGATGAGGTCGGCATTTATAATGTTTGTCTCGAACTGTTTTCGGCGGGAACTGACGGCGTCTTTGGCACGGCCGATGATGTTTCAGAAGGAACCACAACAACTGATTACAATGGCAACTACATTTTTGACGGGCTAACGCCAGGCGCTTATGTGGTTGAAGTTTGTGCGGCCTCTTTGGGCAGCGAACTGAACGGGCTAAGCCAAACGGGTGACCCTGACCACTTTGGGCAACCAGAAACGGGCGCTCACTATGAGGACGATCACAAAACGACCAATCCTGTTGTGTTAGGCCCTGGCGATGTTTTCCTCAATGTTGATTTTGGCTATGATGGCGGCACGGTTGGCAGCATCGGCGATACCATTTTCTATGACTATGATGCAGACGGCAACGGCTCATCAATGAGTCCTGTCGATGGCGGCGGCGCTGTGACACAGGGTGCGGGTGGTTCGGCCGATGCGACAGACACAGGCATCCCTGCTGTCACCATCAGCCTGATTCGCGACCTCGACGGCGACGGCGTGTGGGACACTGGCGAACCAATCATCGCCACCACGATCACCAACGCCAACGGCCAGTATTTGTTTGCAGGGCTACCGTTAGACGACGGCGGTGGCGACAGCGACGCAGACTATATTGTTTGGGTCAACGACACCGACAATGTTCTCGATGGGCTGACCCAAACCTACGACAGCAACGGCGTGCTTGCCTCGCCAAACCAAAGCGCAGTTGCGCTGAGCAGCGGCTCGCCCGATGACCGCAGCCAAGATTTTGGCTACAGCGCCAGCAGCCCGCTTGGCAGCATCGGCGACACCATTTGGAATGATGTCAACAACAACGGCGCGTCAACCCCTGACGCAGGCGAACCGGGTATTCCGAATGTGGGCATCAAGCTGTTTGCCGATTCAAATGCTGACGGCACGGCCGATGACATTAACGGCGACGGCGTCGTTAACGACAGCGATGCCATTATGACAACTGTCACCGACGCCAACGGCAACTACCTGTTTGAAGGGCTACCGCTCGACAGCTATCTGGTAGAAGTCTGTGACGAAACCCTGCCAGCAGGTTTTAACACGACACCAACTTATGATCCTGACGGCACAACGCCCAACAACGTAGGCGCTCCCGTCACGCTCACCGAGTCAAATCCAACCAATCGCGACCAAGATTTTAGCTACACCTACACCGACACAACTCTGGGCAGCATTGGCGACCAGATTTGGGCCGACCTCGACGCTGGCGGCGAAAATGCGCCTGAGGCTGGGGAACCTGGGTTGGCAAACGTGGTTGTGACCATCATTAGCAGCAGTGGCTATTCAGCAACCACAACAACGGATGAAAACGGGTTCTATCTGTTTGAAAATCTACCTGTAGGAACATACACCGTCACGGTAGACACAAGCACATTGCCCGCTGGCTTCAACACCATCCCAAGCTATGATCCAGACGGCACAAACGACAGTTCATCAGCCTACACGCTGGCGGCTGGCGAGCACGAACGCGCACGCGATTTCAGCTATCCACCAAGCAGCACACCGCTTGGCATAATTGGCGACACCGTTTGGTTTGACATTGATGGCGACGGCAACGGCCCAGACGATGAAGGCACAAGCGGCGGTGACAACAACGAACCTGGACTAGCCAATGTCTGTGTCCATCTCTATCAAGATTTAGGCACAATTGGCACATTCGAGCCGCTCAGCGACACGCTACTCAGCAGCACCTATACCGACGCCAACGGTCATTATCAATTCGACGGTTTGTCATTGGATGATAACGGTGGCGACAGCGACTTCGACTATGTCGTCGTTGTGGATACCGACTGCCTGCCCGCCTACGTCAGCATCGACGCGACCTATGATGCAACCGCACCGACTAGCGACAGCGTCAGCTTCACCAGCTTGAACGCCTCAAGCATCAGCACGGGCAGCCATGTTGATCTTGATCAAGATTTTGGCTACGAGCCAACAGCGGCGCTCGGCACAATTGGCGACGCCATCTGGTTTGACATCGATGGCAACGGCGCAAGCATGCCCGAAGCGGGAGAACCTGGCTTAGAGGGCGTTGTTGTCGTGTTGACCGATGAAAACGGCAACACGTGGACAACCACCACCGATGAAAACGGCAACTATCTGTTTGGCAACCTGCCGCTGAACACAACCTACACCGTCACCATTCCAGCCAGCAACTTCGCCTCAGGCGGCGTGTTGGAAGGGATGAATAACACCTATGATCCGGACAACAACGACAACAACGCTGGCGTTGGCGTCACGTTAACCGAGACAGCCCCCGTTAATCTGGACCAAGATTTTAGCTACACAGGTGGTGCTGGGCAGTTAGGCAACTTGGTTTGGCTAGATGCGAACGCAGACGGCGATGATGACAGCGGCACGGCTGGCAGCGGCGAAGGGCCAATTGCCAACGTAACGCTCAATCTATATCGCGATCTTGATTGTGATGGATTAGTCGATGCAGGTGAGCCATTGTTTGGAAACACCACCACAGTTGGCGCAGTGAACGCTGGCAGCTATGGCGCAAACGGCATCTATGACTTTGACAATCTGCCAGTGGTTGGCGCAGGCACAAATGGCGGCGCATGCTGGGTTGTTGATGTCACTGACGCAAATAATGTTTTAGCAGGATATTGGCACAGTCTCGGCACAGCAGGCGTGGACAACAACAGTCAAACTGACCCCTATGGCAACAGCGGCACGGGTGAATTAGAACTCACCTTAGCCAGCCCAACCAACCTGACGGCCGACTTTGGCTACTATGTTAATCCTGCGGCGGTTGGCAACTTTGTCTGGTTCGACGCTAACTATGACGGCATTCAAGACAGCGGCGAGCTTGGCATGGACGGCATCACGGTAACGCTCGTGATTACCTACCCAGACGGCACACATTTGACCTTGATGACCGTAACGGGCGATGACCCTGCAACGAGTGGCACAACGGAAACGGGCTGGTACAGCTTTGGCAACCTGCTTTACGACGAGGATTATGCAGCGTCGAGCGGTGCGGCTACGGCAAGCCCTGCGCAACCTGCTCACGTTGTGTCAATGACGACACCCAACGGCTACAGCATCACGCTTGTGAATGCGGGTGCGGCAAACGACCAAAATGATGCAGACGATGCAGCGGGCGTTGCAACCACAACGGCACAGGGGCAGCTCAATGTAACCCAGTCGATTACCCCAACGGCCGAAACGAACCCGATTGCAAGCTACGACTTTGGCCTTGTGCGAATTGAGTTAGGCGACCTGCCAAACGACAAATATCACACAATGCTTGCCAACAGAGGCGCACGACATGTCATCTGGCCCGATCTTGACAACGACAACGTGCCGGATTGGCTCGGCGCGATTTGGTCTGGCACACTGGTTGACGTCGAAACAGAAGGACATTCAGGTGGAGACAATGGTCAAACCACAGGGGATGATTTGGATGGCATCGATGACGAAGACGGCCTGATTATCCCACCACAGGGGGGGATTGCGGTTGGCAATACGGTGTTATTTACAATCACTGTACGCAGTCGTGGGGTTGAATCGGCCGATTACGGACTCTGGATCGACTGGGACGGCGATCAGACCTTCAACGGCACAAACGAATTCTTGAGCCGCAACGACATCGCGATTGACCAATTGGTTACGGGCAATATTTACCAAAAAACCTTTGTCCTATCCACAACTGTACCGTCTGGAACGGTTGTATATCCTGAATGGATATACATTCGCGGGCGCGTATTTGAAGCGAACAGCACAACGACCCGTAATGCGTTGCTTGCCGCCCACGATGGGCTTGCCAGCAACGGCGAGGTTGAGGACTTTGCCACACAGCCAGCGATACCGGCGGCCGTTAAGTGGAAAACACAGTCTATTGAGCAGGGTGCGGTAATCAGCCCGACGCTCATGCTGGTGCTCTCCATATTTACGGCGTTTACATGGTTCAGTTGGCGAGTATATCGGCCGAAATCAACGCCTATGTAGACAGACGCCACACTTCGCTTTCAACGTTTTCCTAATCAAAAGAGCGCCCAAATGGGCGCTCTTTTTTGTTACATGCTCATGGTCAAACTGGTCGCAAAGAGTGCCGATCAATAAACCTCAGAGGTTTATTGTTATCTACTCTAATCTGCGCATAAAAACCTCTGAGGTTTTCGTTATTATCTACTCTAATCTGCGCATAAAAACCTCTGAGGTTTTCGTTGTTATCTATTCTAACCTGTGCATAAAAACCTCTGAGGTTTTCGTCTATAATAGACAACAATCACCATTCAACTTGCAAACAGAAAACCGATCCGCTGCAATGACGACTACAACCTCCCCACTACACGAGCCCCAATCTAAACCATCATTTATAGCCCTCTTGCTGCAAACGATTCAAACGATTATCGTCATGGCAATTAGTCTCTGGCTGTTACCGCTTTATGTTATCGGCCGATTAATCTGGTATCGGCCGCCAAACGTCCCACATTTCGCACAGGTTCAGCGCTATTTGCGGCTGACATGGACGGTGCAGCCCCCCGCCCCCGGTCTTTCAGGTCAGGCGCGAATTTGGCTGACGCTCAGCATTTTACGTAAATGGCTGGCAACCCCCATCAACGGCGTCGCATGGCTGCTTGACGAATTGCTGTATGGTCGTGCGCTTAATGCGACGGACATTGTTGCACCGCTGTTTGTTATCAGCGGCGGACGCAGCGGCAGCACACAAATCACCCGTTATCTAGAGGCTGACCCCAGTTTGACAGCGCCGAGCTTATTGCAATGCATGTTCCCTTATTTGTGGGCATGGAAATTGGCCCCTGTCACGCTCGGCCGATTCTTTTCGGCTCAAACTGTCCGTGCGAAAATTGAATCGATGCTGCCGCCAGAACTACTCGAACGGCACGAGTCCGATCCGTTCAAAGCGGATACCTTTGATGTGGTGTTATTCTCGGCTCATCTCAATATGCTTGGGTTGTATTTGGGGCCAGAGGTGTCGGCAAAGGAGTTCAACTTTGCAACATTTGCTGCTGAAGATCGCACACGGTTAGAGCAGAGTTTTGTGCAGTTTGTTGACCGTATCGGCCGAAAACAGCACTTATTTATCGGCGATACCCCCACAAACAAGCCGCGCCGCCTTTTTATCAAAGGTCATTTTCTCAACGGGGCAGACGCGCTCGCACAACGCTATCCAGACGCAACCTTTCTCACCCTCATTCGCGATCCAGCCAAGCGGCTGCAAAGCAGCATCAACTTTATCCGCGTCAACCCAACCGACCCCGTTATCGGGCCGCCACCATGGGCATGGATCTCTGCATCGCTGTTGCAATCAGAAAGTGAGTACTGTCGGCTTGAGCAGGCATGGTACACAGAGGAAAACACAACGGGTCGTTCTAGCAACCAGCGTCATGTTGTGCGTTTCGCCGACTTTGTTAATGACCTTGAAGGCACAATGCAGCAGGTCTATCGCGTTTGTCTGGATCAGGATGAGTTGCCACCCCACGTACCGCGCACACATCCACCACGTGAGCGAAAAAATTACAGTATTAACTACTCACTTGCTGAGCTGGGCGTTGATTCAGATGCGCTGCGGACCGATTTAGCTGCCTATATTAATTGGGTAAATTCTAATCTAAACGTTCAGTGAATTCACGGATTTGAGAAATAGATTACACCTTGAGGATATCTAGTTTATAGTGTTACAACTAATTTAGGCGCATACTGAATACACTGATTAGGCAGGCTATTGTTACACAATCACATCTTTCCGCTCAATTTTGCATAAAACAGGCCATATGGTTTATGCAGCCTTAGTAGGGTCAAGGTTACATTGCACGCGGTACTCGAATTAGTTAAACCCTGCCAAAAACTTCCAAGTCAAATAATCCACACTCCAACATGACCTTGTCACGCCCAAAAGGACTAGATGTCACAAGCTAGTTAACATGCAGAAAATGATTATGTGGATATGCGACAGGAAAAAAGTACTGGTTACCATAACGTGCTCTTGCTTATACCGTTAATTGATTAGTAAGTTAAACAATTGTTACGTATCAAAGCAAAAGTAATCATAAGTATTTTGACTTCTTGTTAGGATGCTTCGTGTCAGTTAACCAGTGATGTATTACTTGTATTATTGTACTGGATTTTGATAAGGGCGTTGTAGTTAAGTAAAAGTAAAAGTATTAGAAGCGCTTGCCTGACCTAGTATGTTTCAGGCAAACACAGTAGCGGTAGGTATCCTTTATGTATAGGTTTAATCACCAAGCTCGGTTTAACCGACGTATATTCCGTTTCGGAGCGGTTTTCTTTCCATTGATCGCACTTGTTTTATGGGTTGGCGGCAGCGCGAGAGCCGACACAACTTCAACAGGACGTGAGCAGACTTCGGCCGAAATTCTAGCGCCAACAAACCCCACACCTCAACAAACTATTAATCGCGCACCATCCGCAGCATATAACTACCCAATCACAGGTGGGAACACAATTCCTGATAATGGTTGCGGCACAAACAATCTCGACAAAATTGTCAACATCACAGACGACTTTACCGTCAACGACCTAAACGTCGGCGTCAACATCACCCATTCTAGCCGCCGTCACATCGTCATATCGCTCATCGGGCCAGATAGTACAACCGTTATTCTCCATGATGGCTCACTTGCTGGACCTTATCAAGATATTGACGCCCTCTTTGATCAGTCTGCAACAACCGAGGCAGCGACGGACGCGGCCGCTCATACGGTCGCAGCACCTAATTACGATACTCAGTGGAACCCAACTGGCAGCTTAGATGATTTCAATGGGAAATCTTCAGCTGGTAACTGGACATTGCGCATCTGTGACAAGCAAAGTTCAAACGAAGATACGTTTAACAATGCGCAACTCTTCTTTGATGGGACTGATAACGCAGGCACTATTCGCGGCAACGTGTTTAATGACACCGATGCAAACGGTGCCAGCAGTGGCGATGCGGGTGTTCAAAGCGTTACCGTAACTGCTTATGCGGCCGATGGGTCAGTTGGTGCAACAGCCACAACTGACGCAAACGGCAATTATCAATTAAGCGGTTTAACGGACACAACCCAATATCGCGTTGAATTTACCAACTTGCCTGCCAGCAATTATGACAGCCCCAATGGTGCTAACTCAAATACATCTGTCATGTTTGTTACCGCGCCACAAAGCAACGTTGATTTTGGCATTGCGGATACGAGCGTTTTGACTCAATGTAGCACAGCGCATCCCGATTTGGCAGTCGCCTGTTACTTTGACGGCGCGATTACCTCATCTGAGGCGATTACCGCACCGGGCATTGTTCGTCTCTCATGGACGGGCAGCAGCTACACGGTTGACTCAGTTCTCGCAGAAGTCGGCGATGTCGGTACGGTTTGGGGTGCTGCAATTCAACAATCATCATTTGATTTGTTTAGCACAGCCTATCTAAAGCGTCATTCTGACCTCGGTCCAGGGCTTGGCGCATCGCCAACGCAAGCACAACGATTGGCAACCATTTATAAAAATGATGCAGCATGGGCTGACCTCAGCGTCGCTCCATATAATCTTGACTTCGGAACAATTGACCGAACAGGCACAAACGCACTAACGAACCCTGGTGTCGACACACAGGACGCCGATGTCTTTAGCAAAATTGGTAAAGCTGGGTTTGGTGGTCTTGACATGGATCCGAGCGATGATTTGCTCTGGTTTGCCAATCTTGAGACACGCACAATTCACTCGCTTGGCATTAATGCCAATGGTAGTGTGGGGACATTAACCTCACTAGGTGGCGAGCCATGGCTTGGCGGCACGCCTAGTTTGACCTGCACCAATGGTGTAGCACGTCCTTTCGCAGTTGAGGCAACAACAACCGATGTGTATGTTGGTGTCACCTGTACGGCCGAAAACGGCGGCGCAGCTAGCGATCTACGCATGTACGTCATGGAATATGACAAATCAACAGGTTGGAACACCACCCCCGTCTTAGACAGTGGCGCGATGACCTACACACGCGAAGATGCAACAACCTTTTGTACTCCTACAATCCCAACTGACTCGCGATGGAATCCTTGGAATGACATAGGCACCGTAGAGCCTGGCAACTCTGATACTGAGTGTGGAAGCGAGTTCTCTTATCCAACCCCTTATTTGACTGAAATCGAATTTAACGGCAGCGGCAACATGATTCTGGGCATCATGGATCGTTCAGGCGACCAATGGGGCTATCAAAACATCGAAACAGATGGTGGTTCTGCACAGAGTTATGACACAGGCGGTGATCTACTGCTTGCAACCCAAAGCGGCGCAACGTGGGTCATTGAAAGCGACCCTGGCGCAAACGAAGTTTTTGAAGGGGAAGAGTTAGACACCGATCACCTTGAAACAGCTCAGGGTGGCATTGTTTGGCTACCTCAAGATGCTGAAGTTGTCTCAACCCTTATGGATCCACTTGACGATTGGTCAGGCGGGATTGGCGGCTGGACTGAGACTGGCGGCAACAAATCATATGCCTTGGAAATTTTCGATGCCAATGACGGTGCTGACGCCGGCTATTTAGGCAAGGCGAACGGGCTTGGCGATCTTGAAGCATTCTGCGCCATTCCAGACAAGTCAACCGAAATCGGCAACCTTGTTTGGTGCGACAGCGGATCAGGGACAGCTTCAGCAAACAATAACGGTATTCAAGACCCGGGCGAAGCAGGCATTAACGGCGTGACCGTTCGTTTGACCTGCGGCGCTGAGTACGCTGAAACGACAACAGACGCCAACGGCAACTACCTCTTTACATCAACAAACTGGGCAGCCTCGGCAAACACCACCTCAACAGAAATTCCTGAAAACACCGCCTGCACCGTTTCAATCGACACAAGCGGCGCAAACGGAACGGCAATCACCAATGCTTGTTCGATTCCACTCGCATCGCCAACTCTGTCTAACACCAGCTCTGGCATCGGTGATGGCAATGATGACATGCGCGACAGCGACGGCTCAGGCCCCGCAGGTGGCACAATTTCAGCAGTTGTTAACACCAGCGGCAGCAACACAACAGGTGCAGCAGGCGCAAACGACCACCGTATTGACTTCGGTTTTGCAAGCACAACCGCAAAGGTTAACCTCGGTAACTTCGTTTGGTATGATGCAGACGGCAACGGTGTCGTCAACGGCAACGAAACACAATATGGTATCAGCGGTGTTACGGTTGAACTGTACAACAGCAGCAACGTGCTGGTTGGCACAACCACAACGGTCGGCGGTTTCTACGAATTTACAAATCTGGACGAAGACGAATATACGGTTCGCGTTCCATCTGCCAACTTCGGCACAGGCAACCCACTCAACGACTTCACCAGCAGCGCCACAGACGGTGGCGACCCTGATAACAACACGGACAATGATGATAACGGCGTTGGCAGCAGCACAGGCGTCAACATCAACAGTCAAGCCATTTCACTGACCGTTGGCAGCGAGCCACTTACAACCACCGTTGCAGGTGACACAAACTACACGGTTGACTTTGGCTTCACCGCCCCTGCTTGTGCAGGCGGCAATGACCTTGGCGGCGCGGTTTTCCGCGACTTCGATTTCGACGGTGTCAACGACATCGCCAACGGGCCAGACACTGGGTTCTATGACAGCAACAGCATTCTGACAGTTTATGCCTATGACAATGACAACAATGTGATTGCTTCGACTGCTGTGCGTCCTGACGGAACCTACAATTTTGACAACATTTTTGGTAGCCACAGTGAGGTACGCATCGAGTTTACGGGGCTGCCAAGCTATTTGGACGTTGGCTATAACGGCGCGAGCAATGGAACTGAGACACAGTTGCATCGTTCGGCGACCTGTTCGGCCGATTTGGGCGTGATTAATTCGGCCGAATATTGCCAATCTGCCCCCGCCCTCTCAGCCGTTTGCTACCTCCAACCAAACGACGTCACCGATAGCCTCTGGACCAACGCTGCCGCAATCGTGCAGGTTCCCTACGAATCAGGCACAACGCAGCAAACAGGTGCAGACGCCGCCGCTAACTCTGAGCGCGAAGATTATATGAACATCATCGCGACCAACGGCCAAGTCGGTGCAACCTTTGGCCTCGCAGCCGATAACGAACGCGACATCATGTACACCTCTGCGTTCATGAAGCGACACGTTCCCTATGGCCCTGCGGGCGTCGATGCCATCTACAAGATTCAAAACGACACCGTTAGCACCTTCCTAAACCTCAACACACTGGTCGCAGGCGCACCAGCCGGCGCAGATAACCACAGCCCATCTGGCAACAATTATCAGCTAGACAACGTTTGGGATGAAGTCGGTAAGAGCAGTTTTGGTGATTTGGCGATTTCAGAAGATGGTCAAACCCTCTACGTCGTTACCCTCACTGACACAGACCGCCGTCTCTACAAAATCAATGTCCCAACGAACGGTAGCAACCCAACCGCTGGCGACATCAGTGCTTACACGCTGCCCAGCCCGGCCGATTGCCCAACGCACGGCTCCACAGGCGCAGGCGAACTTAACTACAACTTACGCCCCGGTGCGCTGCATGTGCAAGACGGCATGTTGTTTGTGGGGATGACCTGTACAGCCGAGTCATCACAAAGCACGGACGACCTGAAAGGGTATGTTTACAACTTTAACCCAACCAGCAATACGTTCAGCTCATCGCTGCTCACAATCCCATTCGACTATGCCCGTGACAACATTGTTGAATCTGGCACGGCCACACCTGGCGAATACTATCCTTGGATTGCGACCCAGCTCAGCGACACCAGCTCGCCTCCGCTAAATGGGGACACTGGCAATATGAGCTACCCCATGCCGTGGCTAATGGACATCGGCATCGCGGATGATGGGTGTATGGTTTTGGGTATTACCGATCGCTTTGGTCATTTATCAAGCGGGGCGCACAATCCACCGCTGCAAGTAAACGGCAACGCGGGTGGCGACATCCTCAAAGCTTGTCAACTCTCAGGCAGTTGGACGCTTGAAAACAACGCAAATGACGGGATCAACCCTCCAACAGCAGGCGCAAACACAAGCGACGGGCCTGGACTTGGCGAATTCTTCTACCATGACGGCTTCGACCTCAACAACAGCCAGCACAATGAAACCAGCAACGGTGGTTTTGCCATTCTGCGCGGCCGAGGCGAAATCGTGTTGGGTGCTTATGACCCAGCGCCTCTTAACGGCGCAGTTGCTGGCGGCGCGAACGCATTCGACTCTGGCGGTCTGATTTACCTAGACACAGAAAACGGATCGCGTAACCGTTCCTACATGCTGTTTAGCCGCTACGATTATCCGACCTTCGGTTTTGACAAGGCGAGCGCCACAGGTGGTATCGCCATGAACTGTGAAGCAGCACCACTCAAGATCGGCAACTACGTTTGGCTTGATGCAGACAACGACGGTGTGCAGGATGCAAACGAAAGCGGGCTGCGCGGCGTGCGCGTTGAGCTATGGCTTGACCCAGACGGCATCCCTGGCAACGGTGATGAAACGCTTGTCAGCCACACCAACACAGACGCCAACGGCGAATATTATTTTGAAGTTCAACCGAACACGAACTACTATCTAAGCATTGATCCAAACGATGCAGGCTTAGCGGGGTTAGCGCCTACGGTGGCCGATTATGCCAACAATGGCAACCACCCCACCAGCGGAACCAGCACCGACGTTCACGACAGTGACGGTGTGCTGAACAGTAACACCAACTCAATTCTCGTTTCGCTGACAACAGGCGGCGCGGGCGACGACGACTATACCTTCGACTTTGGCTTCACCAAACCAGCCACCATCGGCAACTATGTTTGGTGGGACGAAAACAGCGACGGCTACCAAGATGCTGGCGAATCTGGCATTGCAAACGTGACCGTTCAGCTTTACAACGCCACAAACGGCACAAAAGGCAGCCTGCTCGAAACAACCTACACGGATGAAGACGGTGGCTATCTGTTCACCGATTTGCCAGCGGGCGACTACTGTGTTGAAGTACTCGACGGGACTGACAGCAGCGCGTACACGTTGCCTAACCTGGACGGCAACGGCAGCACAAACGACTTTATCCAAACGACCCCATCAACACTGGCGGGGGCCGACTTTGGCAACCAGAGTCATGCAGGGGCCAACGGGTACTGCATCGACGATTTGCCAGCGGGCGGCGAGAATTTGACGGCCGACTTTGGCTACAACGTTAACCCAGACACCGATGTCAACGGCGGCACAAACACGGCTGCAATTGGCGACAAAATCTGGATCGACAGCGACGGCGATGGTCAGCAAGATCCAAACGAAACACCTGTCTCTGGCGTGACGCTCACGCTTTATGGCGACCCAGATGGGGACGGCGTATTTGATACGGTTATCGCGACCACAACAACAGATGAAAACGGCAACTACCTGTTCGACGGCTTGACGCCTGATGCTTATGTTGTAACGGTTACAAGCGATACAGGTGCATCGCACGATATTCTCACTGCGGGCAATTATGACCAAACGGGCGACCCCGACCACTTCGGTTCGGCCGAAACGGGCGGCTATGGTGAAAACGACAACACAACCACCACGCCGATTATTCTCAGCCCAGGCGATGTATTCCTCAATGCTGACTTTGGCTACCAGCCGACAGCCGCTGTTCTGAACAGCGTCGGCGACACGATTTTCTTTGACGCAGACCTCGACGGCAACGGGCCTTCAATGAGTCCAGTTGATGGCGGTAGTGCTGTGACGCAGGGTGCGGGTGGTACGGCAGATTCGGCCGAATACGGCATCGCGGGCGTCACCGTGGCGCTTATCCTTGACGGCGACAGCGACGGGATATGGGATGCGAACGAATCAATCATCAGCCAAGTCACCACAGACAGCAACGGTCAATACCTCTTCCCAGACCTCGCAGACGGCTGCTACCTCGTTTGGGTGAACGACACGAACAACGTACTGGGCGAACTGACCCCAACCTACGACAGCGACGGGCTAGCGCCTGGCAGCGGCGTTCAAACGGCGCTCGGCATCAGTGCTGTTAACCTTGACTGTGCAAGCAGCAACGGCAGCAGCGTTGACAACCGTTTGCAAGATTTCGGCTACGGCCCATCTGCGCCACTCGGCTCGATTGGCGATACGATTTGGTACGATGTTGATAACTCAGGCGGCAGCCAAGCGACGCAAGGCGCAGAGCCTGGCATCAGTGGCGTGACGGTCAACCTACTCGACCCGAACGGCAATGTGATTGCAACAACCGTTACCGATCAGAACGGCAACTACCTGTTCGAGAATCTGCCGATGGGTAATTATGTTGTTCAAATCGACGAATCAACCTTGCCAGCAGGCTTCGACACAACTGCAACCTATGATCCAGACGGCGCGGGTGCAGACAATGAAAGCGGTACGATCACACTTACGGCCGCTAATCCAACCAACCGCGATCAAGATTTCAGCTACACCAAAACGACAGGCAACACCGCCAGCATTGGTGACTTAATCTGGGCTGACCTCAACAGCGATGGCGACGCAACGCCTGACGCTGGCGAACCTGGCTTGGCAGGCGTCACGGTTAATCTTTACAACAGCGGCGGAACGCTCGTTGGCACAACCACAACGGATGAAAACGGCTACTATCTGTTTGACAGTTTACCGGCCGATACTTACACCGTTCGCGTGGACACAACCTCATTGCCAGCAGGCATCAGCGGCGCGTCAACTTATGACGCCGACGCACCTATCAGCGATGCGCAATCAGTTTACACACTGGCAGCAGGTGAACACAATCGCGATCAAGATTTCAGTTTCCCACCCTCTACCACACCGCTTGGCCTGATCGGCAACACCGTTTGGTTTGACATCGACGGCGACGGCAACGGCCCAGGTAACAACGGTACAACAGGCGGCGACAACGAGGAACCTGGTTTAGCTGACGTCTGCGTTTCACTCTATCAAGATTTGGGCGTTATCGGCACGTTCGAGCCAGAGACAGACCTGTTGCTCGCTAGCACGCGCACCGATGAAAACGGTCACTATCTGTTTGACAACCTCGCATTGGATGACGGCGACGGCGACTTTGACTATGTAGTTGTGGTTGATACAGACTGTTTACCAGATTATGTCAGCCCAGACGCAACTTATGACAACGACGCCCCCGTCACGGACAGCGTTTCTTTTGTCAGCCTAGACAACAGCAGCATTAGCACAGGATCTCACATCGACCTCGATCAAGATTTTGGCTACGAGCCTGTGGCAACTCTAGGCGTCATTGGTGACACGATTTGGTTTGATGTTGACGGAAGCGGCACAAGTACACCTGAGGCTGGGGAGCCTGGACTGGAAGGCGTGCTCATTCAGTTGGTTGATGAAAATGGCAACATCTGGACAACCACAACCGACGAAAACGGCAACTACAGCTTTGGCGGTCTACCGCTTGGCAACACATACACCGTTACCATTCCAGCCAGCAACTTCGCCTCAGGCGGCGTGTTGGAAGGCATGACGAACAGCTACGACCCAGACAACGACGACGACAACGCTGGCGTTGGCGTAACGCTCACTAGCTCAAATCCTGTCAACCTTGACCAAGATTTCAGCTACACAGGCGGCGCGGGGCAACTCGGCAACTTGATTTGGCTCGACAGCAACGCAGACGGCAACGACGATCACCTAACAGACAGCAGTGAAGCACCCATCGCGGCAGTCACTGTTGACCTCTACCGTGATCTTGACTGTGATGGTTTGCTTGATTCAGGTGAACCACGCTTTGGCAGTACGGCAACAGTTGGAACTGTCAACGTTGGCGACTACGGCAACAACGGCGTCTACGACTTTGACAGTCTGCCCGTGAGCGGCGCAGGCGCAGGCGGCGGCTCTTGCTGGATTGTAGATGTTACCGACGAAGCGGGCATCCTCAATGGCTACTGGAAGAGCAGCGGCACGCAAGGTGTAGACAACAACAGTCAGGTTGATCCCTACGGAGACAGCGGCTCAGGCGCGTTAGAACTAACGGCTGGCACGCCTGTTAATCTGACGGCTGACTTCGGCTACTATGTCGACCCCGCAGCGGTCGGCAACTTTGTCTGGTTCGATTTTGACTATGATGGTGTTCAAGACGCAGGGGAACCTGGAATGGACGGCATCACCGTAACGCTGGTTATTACCTATCCAAATGGGGCAACAACCACCTTAACAACTGTTACAGGCGACGATCCAGCCACGGCCGCCGTCGAGACAGGTTGGTACAGCTTCGGAAACCTGCTCAACGACGAAGATTATGCAACCTCTAGCGGCACAAGCAGCAGCAGCCCCTCGCAACCTGCGATTGTGGTTACGCTGACAACGCCAGACGGGTACAGCAACACCATTACGGACGCAGGCACAGCCAACGACCGCAATGACTCTGATAATCCGTTGGGAGCAGCGACTAGCGTCGTTCAAGGTTCTATGGATGTGACGCAGGTGACAACGGCAACGTTGGAAAGCAACCCTGCGGCAACCTACGACTTTGGTCTTGTACGCATTGAGCTAGGCGATTTGCCAGATGATAAGTACAACACCTTTATCGCTAACAGCGGTGCGCGACACGTTATTTGGCCTGATATGAACAATGATAATGTGCCTGACATGCTGGGTGCAATCTGGTCAGGCAATGTTGTTGATGTCGAGACTGATGGTCGATCAGGCGGTCAGGACGGCGAGACGACAGGTGATGACACCGACGGGGTTGATGATGAAGACGGGCTGATTATTCCACCACAGACTGAACTCGTCATTGGTAACACCGTTTACTTCTCAGTCACCATTCGCAGTCGCGGGATTCAAACGGCCGATTATGGACTTTGGATCGACTGGGATGGCGATCGGGCGTTCACAGGTGTCAACGAATTCTTGTCTCTGAATGACATTGTGATCGACGACCTTGTCAGCGGCGACCTGTATGAGAAGAAGTTTGTGCTGTCAACCGAAGTACCTGGTTCGACTGTTGCACATCCAAACTGGATCTATGTTCGCGGACGTGTGTTTGCAGCCAACAACGGCACAACACGCGATGCGGGCATTGGTGCACACGCGGGATTGGCAAGTAATGGTGAGGTTGAAGATTTCGCCACACGACGCATATCTCCAACAGCAGTTGGGTTAGGTTCGGCCGAAATTAGCCAAACCCCCACAAATCTTGTATGGCTGCTGCCGATTGCGCTGTTTGTAGCCACCATCTGGTTTGCGCTGAGCAAGCGCCGTGCAAGCCGTTTGTTGAGATGAGGAGCATCGGGTTAGATTGGTGTGTGCGCTTGCAAACAGCGCACACATCAACAAACATCTGAGTCCCCTACCCAACAGCCAAAGCCCCGTTTAAAACGGGGCTTTTTTGTTTCCTGATTAAGGTGCAACAACCCACAATCATGTTATGATCGCAGCATGACAAGACAAATTCGCAAACTAACAGTAACGGGATCGCCCTACGAAATGGGTCACGCACACGGCGTGGCGTATCGCGACGCGATTCGTGAATATACGTCGGAACGGATCGACCTCGTTTGTGAGGGCACATGGAGCGGCGGGCCAATGTCCCGCGAGGCTGTCCTCGCAATCGCGGAAGAATGTTTGCCCGCACACAAAGCTTACGCGGCTGATCTGTATGAAGAGTGGCAGGGTCTAGCGGCAGCAACGGAACTTTCAATGGCGGAGCTACTTATCGTCGGCGGATTTACCGATTTTGTCGATGTTGTTTACAACCGTTATCAGGCGACAACCAAAACGCATATTGATGACTGCACCTCGTTCATCGTGCCAGACAGCACGGCAGACGGGATGGGCTTTTTTGGTCAGACTTGGGATATGCACGCTTCGGCCGAACCGTATGTCATCCTTCTCGACGTCCAGCCAACGGGCGGCACGCGCTCGCTCATTTTCACAACCACGGGCTGCTTGGGCCAGATCGGCATGAATGAGCACGGCGTTTGTATCGGCATCAACAACCTGAGCGGCGCAGCAGGTCAAGTCGGCGTGACGTGGAATTTTGTTGTGCGCAAGGCGTTGCAACAGACAAATGCAGAGGACGCGCTGGCCTGTCTAACGGAAGCAAATCTGGCAGGGGCGCACAATTACTTGATTTTTGACGCCAACGGCAGCGGCTACAATGTGGAGGCAATGGCGGCCGATTTGCATATCGAAAAACTGGAGGCCAATCCGATTGTTCACACCAACCATTGTGTGATTCCCGCGATGTTGGAGCTTCAGCAGGTTCGTTCGGCCGAACGCATGGTCAGCACAAGCCAGCGGCTTGATGACGGCTACCATTGGCTCGAAAAGCGCCCCATCACCGCCGACCACCTCATCGCCCTGACCCGTGACGAAAACGCCATCTGCCAGCGCGGCGATGATGCCTTTCACATTTTGAGCTGCGGTGCGGCGATTATGCGACCACAGACAAACGAAATGTGGGCGGTTTGGGGTGTCCCGGCCGATTACGAGTATCAAAAGTTTGACGTCACCGCGATCGCTTAAGTAGATCATGGAAGAATAAGACAAAAACCTCTGAGGTTTGTTCCAGCTTTGCTCGATACGAATGTAAAAACCTCTGAGGTTTGTTATCACGCGCTTGTGGCGTTCTGCTTCAAATGTTGTGAGCGTCTTTTTTCGTCATCCCGTACGCTTCATTCCGTGCCAAACAGCCCTTTGCTTTTCATCCTGCCTCCTTTTTCTAGCCAAATGTGAGCTTTTCGCGAAAATTTGCCATGATTTCCTTGCTCCCTGTCTATACAAATTGCCGATTAGCATAACAATCGGTATGATGCGTCAGGAGCTACAAAACAGGCTATTTCGTGTACAAGCAGAGAATTCACAATGAGAGTGACTAATTTATTTAAGTGCCTTCTATTATTAGTAGTGCTGTCAATGACAGCCGCCATTGCAACTGATGCGGAAGCTCAAGACGAGCCGCCGCGAACAACGGTTCAGATTACAGATGAAGTTGTTGTCCCCAAAGCAAAACGCTTTGGAATGAACGTTGGCTTCTACGACCAGTTCGGTGCAGCCCAATATCTCAAGAACATGGTTCCAAACCCCGGCTTTGAAGGGGGTGAGGTTGCCAGCATCTTTATCGCAGACGGTGGTGCAACCCCAAACCGCATTCGTGCGCAGGGCTGGTCGGTTAAACCTGTTAGCGGCATGGATGTAACCAGCTATTGGCGCGGCGGGCAGCTAGAAATTTTGACAGGCTCGGGACGAGGGTTTGTCACACAAATTCTTGACGTCGAAACGGGCGGCGGTGGCTTTACGTTCGTCACGCCCGGTGGCCCCGTTGCCCCAGCGCGTGGTGACATCATCGCCGTGCGCGGGAATCCTATTCCGGGCTATTTCATGACCAACCGCAATGCGCGATTGGATTATGATACAAGCACTACGCGGCCGAATAGTTTCGGCAGCCAATCATTACGCATCACGCCGATTGGTGAATGGGAAACGCCGACTTTCTTGGTCGCGTTTGACAGTCAGGCCCGCGATGGTGATTCAAGTGCGGGCAAAATGCGCGTTGTTGAAGGCAACTACAAGGTCAGCTTCTGGGCCAAAGCGGAGCAGCCAACCAACACGATGATCGAGTTTGTGTTTAAGCGCGATCACAGCTATGTCTTCTATAAAGTAAACGTGCCGCTGACCGATAAATGGCAGCGCATTGACCGCAACATGTACATCCCGCCCGGGGCAGACAACCCTTGGCTAACCAATGCGCTGATTGCAACGGTTCGTATTGTGCGCGGGGATGGGTCTGTTTGGCTCGATGATATGTCAATCGCCAAGGCGGGACAGCAAAATCCCAGCGCCTTTGATGATGAGTTTGTGCAGGTTCTCAAAGAGCTAAACCCTGGCATCTTGCGTGATTGGGGTCATCAATTTGGCAGCTCGCTTGATAATCAGCTTGCCGATCAGTTTGCGCGTCGTTCAACAGGGATCAGCCCACATAAACTGCCGGGACAGTGGCATTATTCGATTCCAGATTTTCTACGCCTTGCGCAGCAGGTTGGTGCAGAACCTTGGTACACGATGCCGCCCACGTGGGGATCGCTTGAGGTTGAGAACTTTATCGCCTATCTCGCCGCGCCCGTCGGAACACATCCTTACGCCAATTTACGCGCTAGCCACGGACAGAACGCACCGTGGACAAGCTTGTTTTCCAAAATTCATCTTGAGTATGGGAATGAGCTTTGGATGTTTAACAAAGATTTCCAAACAGGTTTAGGACAAGCGATGGGTAGTCCTGTTGGCGCGGCCGATGCAGCCAGCAACCGCTTTAACATCCTTCGGAACTCAACCCACTTTCAGCCTTGGAAGTTCAACCTTGTGGTAGGCGGGCAGGTCAACTATCCCGATTTACAAGGGCAGCTTGAAAATCGCCTGACCAACAGCGATATGATCGCGCTAGCGCCCTATTATGGTGAACTGTTCCAATATGCGAACAATGAGCAAATGTTTATGCCGTTGTACGCTGGCCCGCGCCAAGATGTGAGCGCAGGCGGACGTGTTTTCCAAACGCGAGAAAGTTTCAATAAGTGGACAGGGCGTAACTCTGAACTGGCTATCTATGAGGTCAATCTTCAATTAACGCGTAAGGGTGCGCCGCTCAATATTCGTAACGATTGGTACACAAGCCAAGGCGCAGGGATTGCGCTGCCGCTGCACATGTTGACTTATCAACGTGACATGGGGATTAACACACAAGTTGCGTTTACTGCGCTGCAATATTCTAACCCTGTGTCGGGCAACTCTTGGCATCGTGTTTGGGGTCTGCTGCGCGATTTACACGGCACAGGTCAAAAGCGCCCCGCTTGGTTAGGGCTTGAAATGGCAAACAAAGCGATTCATGGGAACATGGTGCGAACGGTTCAGGGTGGAGACAATCCGCACTGGACGCAGCAGCCAATGAACGGCATCCATCGGCCGATCAACGTCCCCTATGTGCAGTCATATGCTTATCGTAGCTGGGGCAACAGCACCTCGGTTGTGCTTTTCAACCTGCACACACACCAACCTCAAATGGTGAACCTGCAACTCCCATTAACAGTTAACCCGCAGGGCAACGCTCAAATTTATACTCTGACATCAAACAACATTCGCGACGATAACGAAACACGCGAAACAGTCAAAATCGACTTCACGCAACGCTATATGGGGCGCTGGTCGACGGTCACTGTGCCGCCACATTCGATGGTCGTTGTACGTTGGAAATAGATGGAGACCCTCCCTTAATCCCTCCCGAAGGGAGGGAGACCA
>JBMZDF010000017.1:14638-27129 GCA_049614105.1 Promineifilaceae bacterium (SeqCode) | reverse complement strand
AGCCAAGATCATGGATCTAGGCAGTCAACCCAAAACACGGGTTGCATTATCAGGAGCGAGGAGCAAGCAACCCATAGCCCAAATCATGGATCTGGGTGGTCAACCCAAAATATGGGTTGCATTATCAGGATCGGAGATCAAGCAACCCATAGCCAAAACCATGGATCTAGGCGATCGGCCCAAAACACAAATAGCGTTATCAGGGTCCGTATGGTTATCTTCAGCAAGCATAATTATCAAGGTGATCAGGTGACTGATGATTTCCCTCGTTGCTACAAGACCGTTGACCGTGCCAAGCATGACCCTGATTTCGAGACATCAACCGCAAACCCTAAGGCTCATACCCAAGCAACCGCATTGCTTCTTGATGCTCAGGTTGCTGCCAGAAAAGCGCGTGCAGCTCATCAGGCATTTCGTCTTTATGACTTCCAACAACCCCTCTCCGAAAAAACTGACTGTTGACTGTGCGCAACTTTTCAAATGTGGGCGCAGATTGAAGCGGCTTTCTCATGGGTAGATCAAGATTAAGCTGCTGTAGCGTTTGCTCAACGACACGTTCTGGATTCGTAATCAGCGCTTCATAACTAACACAAATGATGTTCTCGCGCTTTCGATTTAACCAATGAAGCACATTTTGTCCCCATGTTCCCGTTGAACTTCTCGATGTGGTGATAAGCTCCTTGAGCGTGTCATGATATGAAATACCCTTTTTAGCTTTTTTGCGAGCATAGGAAACAATTGCATCTCTACCATCTCTGTGCAAATAGATAGCAGGATAATTATCTGGCACACGCCGATGCGTTTTTACAATCAGGGGGTCTGATTTAGAAGCCATCTCCTCAACCGTCCACTCATCAGCTACATGACCGACAAGTTCTTTGCCGACCTCAAACGCACTGTAATCGTTGCCTACATATGCTGTAGGTGTGTTAATCCCATACAATTGCTTAAGCAGAATTCTGAAAAACGTATTGCCTGAACGTGGGTAAGAAGCTAACCATATAATCATAAGTGGTTTCACTATAGTATCAATCTGGACGCCAATTGGGCATTTCTAGTCGGAGCGTAACAATCTCTCGCTTTTCTGGTTGCTTGCCACAGTTGAGTTGTTCTAACCCTGCTGCAAGCAAGTAACGAATCAACTCCATTGTACCAACGGCTAACTCTTTAACTTTGCTATTAATAACCTCATCCATGTAAAGTTAAACAAATCGAGAGGGAAAGACCCAGTATTCATGCCAGCCAAAGTTCACCCGATCGGGTGAATTTTAAGTAGGTGACGACGGGATAAACATTCCCTGATAAGATAGCCTCAGTTGGAAAGGATTTGTAGGTCACCTCTGATGATCTGCGCGAGAAGGAAACCCACTTTGTGATCCGTCTACTGCTCGTTGATGACCATGCCGCAATTCGCCAAGGCTTACGCTTTTTGCTAGAGCAAAACGCTGATATTCGTGTCATCGGCGAAGCTGGCAGCGGACGCGAAGCACGCAGCGCAACGTTACGCCTACAGCCCGACCTCATTCTGCTCGATCTGCGTTTACCAGACGCCACACCAGAAGAACTTTGCCCTGAACTGCGCGAACTCAGCCAGCACAGCAAAATCCTAATCCTGAGCGGGGTAGAGGATGCCGATCCTGTTTATCGAGCGATCGATGCAGGGATCGACGGGTATGCATTGAAGGCCAGCGATTCGGCCGAACTTGTTATCGCCATCCGCCAAGTCATGACGGGCAACTCCTATCTCCACCCGACAATCACCCGCCTCATCCTGCACCGCGCAGGCAAAGCACGCACCAGTGATAAACACCCCCACACGACATCGCCCAACCTGACAAAACGTCAGCACCAAGTCCTCATGCTGATGGCTTGCACTGCGACCAACCGCGACATTGCCAAACGCCTCGTTGTGAGCGAAGAAACGGTGCGCTCACATGTCAAAGGCGTCCTGCGAAAACTGGGTCAGAGCAACCGCACCCAAGCTGTCCTTGAAGCGGTGCGGCTCGGCATTATCAAGGTATGAACCAACGACCCAACCGCCGCGAACGCCTATTTGCCGTCTTTATTATTGGCGTCATCTTACTAAACTTTCCCCTTGTCAGACTCTTTAGCCGTGATGGGTTGATTGCTGGCATTCCTATTTTTTATTTCTACTTATTTGTGACCTGGCTGGCGCTTATTATCCTTGCTGCTCGGCTTGGGCGGAGGTCATAGGCGGTGAGCGGCGCAGCAATAATCGGCGTCTCTCTCCTATATATGGGCGTGTTGTTTGGCATTGCGTGGCTTGGCGACCGTCGCGCTGATGCTGCCCGTCGTGCAGGGCTGCCCAGCCCGCTCAACAATCCCACCATCTACGCACTGTCGCTCGCCGTTTACTGCACCGCGTGGACATTTTATGGCAGCGTTGGCCGTGCCGCGACAGCGGGTGCTGGCTATCTGCCTATTTATTTTGGCCCGACGCTGATGGCAATTTTGTGGATGTCGGTGTTGCGCAAGATGATCCGCATCAGTAAGGCCAATCGCATCACGACCATCGCCGACTTTATTGGCTCACGCTACGGCAAAAGTAGTTTGCTCAGTGGGTTGGTGACCTTCATCGCCGTGGCTGGCATCGTCCCCTACATTTCCCTACAGCTCAAGGCGGTCGCCACCACCTTTGATGTACTATGGCGCGAGGCGATGGGGCAGGCACTCCAGTTTGAATCGGTCGATATGCTGCGCGATTCGGCACTGCCCGTCGCGCTGTTGCTGGCGCTGTTCGCCATCGTTTTTGGCACGCGCAGCCTTGACGCGACCGAGCATCACGAGGGGGTGGTGCTGTCGATTGCGTTCGAGTCAATCGTCAAACTTGTCTCTTTTTCGGCCGTTGGCATCTTTGTGACTTATGGCTTGTACAATGGCTATGGCGACCTGTTCAGCCAAGCGGCTGCCGTTTCCGACCTGCGCGATCTGTTTGTCTTTAACGAGGCCACGGGGAGCTTTGCTGATTGGGCATGGCTCATGTTTTTATCAAGCCTCGCCATTCTCTTTTTACCGCGCCAATTCCAGATGGCGGTCGTCGAAAACGTCGACGAAAAGCATGTCAAACAGGCGCTCTGGCTACTGCCGCTCTACCTATTTTTAATCAATCTGTTTGTGCTGCCTATTGCATTTGCTGGCACGTTGCGCTTGCCCAACACTGACGCTGATTTCTTTGTACTGACGCTGCCGTTGAGCGTTGGGCAGAACGGCCTTGCTCTGCTCGCCTTTGTGGGTGGACTCTCGGCCGCAACGGGGATGGTTATCGTCAGCACGATTGCGCTCAGCACGATGGTGTCCAATGATTTAATGCTGCCCGTCCTGCTGCGCTGGCAAGCATCGCAACCGCAAAAGCGCGAAGATTTGACCGGCTTGCTGCTGGCAATTCGCCGTTTTGCGATTGTGGCGATTGTGTTGGCAAGCTACGTTTATTTTCGCCTGGCTGGGGACAGTTCGCTTGTGTCGATTGGCCTGATTTCCTTTGCAGCCGTGGCTCAATTTGCGCCCGCTATTTTGGGCGGCCTCTACTGGAAACGCGGCACGCATCACGGGGCGCTCGTTGGGCTAATTGTCGGCTTTGCCCTGTGGGGATATACCTTGCCGCTGCCAACTTTGTTTGGCGAGGTGGGGGCGTCTTCGTTTATCGACGCGGGCTTGCTGGGCATAAGCTGGCTGCGACCGTATGCGCTGCTTGGTGCAGAGGGGATGAACCCGTTGACGCATTCGCTGATGTGGAGTTTGATGCTCAACGGCGGCTGTTATCTTGTTGTGTCGCTGCTCACGTCACAGTCGATTTTGGAGCGTACGCAGGCGACGCGCTTTGTAGATGTCTATGATGGTTCGGCCGAATTAGACCGCCTCAACGTCTGGAGCGGCAGCGTCACAGTCGCCGAGATCGAACGGTTGCTGCGTCGTTTTCTCGGCAAGCAGCGCGTCGATGATGCCCTCGTACAGTGGCAAACAAACGGCAACGAACAGGGTAACGCCGAACTGGTCGCGCAGGCTGAAAAACTGCTGGCGGGTGCGATTGGCACTGCCTCCGCACACGTCATGATCAGCAGCATCGTTGCCCGCGATCCGCTCACGCTTGATGCGGTGATGGAGATGTTGGACGAAACGTCACAGGCGATTCGCTATAGCAAGCGGTTGGAGCGACAATCGGCCGAATTAGAAGCGACCACCGCCGCCCTGCGTACCGCAAACGAGCGACTGCGCGAACTCGACGATCTGAAAAATGAATTTGTCTCGCACGTCACCCATGAGCTACGCACCCCCTTAACATCGATCCGCGCCTTCTCAGAAATCCTCTACGACAATTCCGATCTCGAACTCACTCAGCGACAAGAGTTCCTGACTATCATCACAACGGAGAGCGAACGCCTGACGCGCTTGGTCAACAACGTCCTCGATCTGAGCAAAATTGAGTCGGGGCAGACCAAATGGCTGCTCTCTGATGTTGACCTAATTGATGTGATTCACGAGTCGGTTGCCTCGCTGCGCCAGCTTTTTCATGAGCGTGGCATTGTGCCAGAGTTGCAGTTGCCTGTTTCTGTCCCTGCGATTGAATGTGACCGTGATCGGATTGTGCAGGTGATTTTGAATTTGTTGTCGAATGCGATCAAGTTTTGTGATCGGGAATTCGGCCGAATTCAAATCCACCTCGTGCAGGAAGCAGGACAATTGCGCGTGTCCGTCAGCGACAACGGGGAGGGGATTGCGCCCGAAGATGTCTCCACCGTGTTTGAACGTTTTCAGCAGGTTCGCGCTCCACAGCAGGGCAACCCAACTGGCACAGGGCTTGGCTTACCAATCAGCTATCGTATTATTCAACATTTCAACGGCAACCTTTGGGTTGACACAACCATAGACGAAGGGGCAACCTTCCACTTCACACTTCCATTGCCGCCACATGAAGCAGAACCTTATGTCGAAGCAAGTACTCATCGTTGATGATGAAAAAAATATCCTAACCTCCCTCAAATTCCTCATGCAGCAAGCAGGCTACACGGTGCAGACCGCCATGGACGGCCGCGTTGCCCTCGCCCTAATCAAGCGTAACCCGCCTGATTTGCTCTTACTCGACATCATGCTCCCCCAGCTTGATGGGTTTGAGGTCTGCCGCCAAATCCGCGCCACCCCCACCCATAGCGCCATGAAAATCGTCATGCTCACCGCCAAAGGCCGCGAAACCGACGCCGAAAAAGGGCTCGCCCTCGGCGCAAACGCCTACATCCACAAACCCTTTTCCACCCGCGAACTGGTTCAGATGGTGAATAGGCTATTGATCGATTTGGTGGGTTGATTATCGATAGCTAATTTTATCGAAAGGAGATTTTCAGATAAAGGCTCATGGTTTGTCACAGTCAAATACTAGGATTTGTAGAGACTAAAGAAATCCTAATATTTAGTGGTGACAAAGTACTAGGGGTCCATCTTCTCAGAGCGTAAATCTTTGAGAAGACGATTGAAAGCTGCCTTATAAGTGTTATAGTCTGTCCACTGGCAAAAGTTGCCAATGTTACGATTGCGACGCATGGAGGCTGCCCAACCTGCTTTGCTTCCCATTACAGTGTCATCAATACGGATAGGGAATAGAACTTCTTGACCTGTATTTCTTTCCTTCTCAATAGCAGCCTCGACTTCATCTTCAACCCAATCGCTGTTAATAGCTTCATCTGACAAAATCAGTAGCAGCTTTTCATGCAAACGGATCGCTTCATGAATCGCCGGCCGAACTCGCTCTCCTGTTTTCATGTCATGCGGTGCGAACCAGCAACGCACGCCCTGGCCCTGCAAATCTGTATGGATACGCTCTGCGATAGCCAGATTATGTGCTGAGTAACTAATAAAGACGGAGTAGAACTCAAATGCCCGCCCTGTTAAGGATGCCATGTATTCTATAAAGTTGTCCGGAACACCACAGCCATGCAAAAAGATATGGGGGATATCCCCTTCAGAACTGTAGATGGTGTCAATACCAATTGATGATGCTTGGTGATGTTTTACAGTTGCGAGACCATTAGCGTTTTTAAGATTACAGTTTGAGAGGTTGGTTGCTCCGAGATGTGCAGTAGATAAGTTTGCCCTATATAAGTTTGTTCTATAAAGGTTTGCTCCAGATAAGTCTGCTCCATAAAGATTTGCCTCAGATAAGTTTGCTCCATGAAGATTTGCCCAAGTGAGATGCGCTGAAGTGAGGTTTGTGCCACGTAAGTTTGCCCCAGATAAGTTTGCCCCAGATAAGTTTGCTCCAGATAAGTCTGCCTCAACAATATCTGCCTGAACAAATTGTGTTCCAATGAGTTTTGCCCCATTAAATTTTGCTTTAGACAAATATGCTTCAGATAGGTTAGCTTCGCTCAGGTTTGCTTGAATAAATTTCGCTCCAGTGAGTTTCGCCTCAGATAAATTTGTCCGAACAAGCTTTGCCCAACTAAAGTCTGTACTACTAAGGTTTATGCCGCTAAGGTCTGTGTTACTTAGGTCTGCCGATCTGAGGTTTACTCCAATGAGTGTTGCTTCAGTTAGTTTCGCCTTATATAGATTTGCACCAGATAGATTTACCCACCTAAAATTTGCTCCAACAAGTTTTGCTTCGGATAGGTTCGCTCCAATGAACTGCGCCTCGGATAGGTTTGCACTACTGAGGTCTACTTGAATGAGTTTTGCTGTACTTAGATCTGTTGCTCGAAGGTCTGTCTCAAAGAGGTTTGCGTTATTAAGAATAGCTCCTCGAAGGTCTGCACGATCAAGGATTGCCTCTGAGATGTTTGCTCCACTCAAGTCTGCTCTGCGAAGATTTGCCTTATGGAGGTCTGCCTGAACAAGGTTTGCTCCACGAAGATTTGCTTCACACAGGCTTGTTTGAACAAGTTTTGCCACATTAAAGTTTGCCCCTGCAAGATTCGTTTTGGTAAGGTCTGCCAGGATGAGTTTTGCTCCACGAAAATTTACATCAGAGAAGTTCGCTTCGCTGAGGTTTGCTCCACTGAGGTTTGCTATACTGAGGTTTGCCTTGCTAAAGTCTGCTTGGCGAAGGTCAGTTCCAATGAGGTTAGCTCCAATAAGATCAACTCCACGGAAATCCACCCCATTCAGATTTTCCCCGCGAAGATTCACCCCATTCAGATTTATCTGAGTGAGGCTTATCTTACGCCATTTATTCCAAGCTATGACGCCTTTTTCTTTTAACAAATGCAGCTGCTTTTGATTCGCCATTTGCTGGCTCCTATTTCTTTAAATCACGCAAAATGCGCTGCAACAAAATTTTGTAATGGGCCGAGTTACGCCATTGTTGAAAATCGCCTATGTTGCGTGTGCGCCGGATACTGGCTGCCCAGTCATATTGGACTTGCAAGACGCAATTATCGATCCGTAGCGGGAATAGCTTGAGTTTCTTGCTTTGGCGTTCAAAATCAAGAGCTGTTTCGACCTCATCTCCAACCCATTCACTGTTGACAGAATGTTTCGACAAGATAAGCAATAGCTTGCTTTGTTGCTCAATTTTCTTGTGCAAGTTAGGTCGAATTTGTGCACCTGTGGGTAGATCGTGTGGGGCAAACCAACAATTAACCCCGTGCCGACCTAAATCAGCATGTAGCTTTTCAGCAAATTCTTCATCATGATTGGAATAACTTATAAAGATGCTGTGATAAAGGGTGTTGGGTGTATGAACCAATGGGAATGATAGAGTGCTTTGTCCTAGAGTCTCTTTAACCTTCAGGGCCTTGAGTATCTGGCTGAGATTTTGAATTTTCTGATTGGATCGATTTTCAGCCTGGGCTGCTTGGATAAGCAGTTGAACCTTATCATGGCATTCAGCCCATCGAATTAGATCGTCTATTTCATCATTTAGATTGGATGTTCTGACAATGGCATAGAGGTTTTCATCGAAGTGGATTTTAACCATTCTAGAGAGGGTGGAATGGTTAAACCCATCAATAAGCGATTTATATATGTCTTTAAAGTGAACCCCGCTCAATTTTGTCATTAGGTTGTTTGCTGCCCTCTAATATATTATTTCATTAAATGATACCCGAAGCATGAGTGAAGGCCACGAACTGGATTCATGAGACTGTGTTTGTTTAGGGAGCTTCCAAAACAACCATTTCACAGTCAAAATATCCATGCTGTCTCTCTGTAACGCAAATCAAATTCGCTACCATATTGTAGAAAGAAATTTCATTGAAGTTACTTTCCCCTCTTTTAGCAAGTTGTGTGGAATTGAAAAGAATCAAACTAGTACGTGATGACTGTCCCACCACGGCCGAATGCGCCCGCAAGCCTCACGCCCAACTAGCGCACGAACCTGATCGGCGGCAGCCATTAGTTTAGGAAAATCAACCCCCGTGCCGATCCCCATTTTGAAGGCAAGAAAGGCGAGGTCTTCGGTGGCGAGGTTGCCAGCCGCGCCAGGGGCAAAGGGGCAACCTCCCAGCCCCGCGAGGCTGCTGTCGATAACGCGCACACCTGCATGAATAGCGGCGGCTGCATTGGTCAAGCCCATCACCTGTGTATCGTGCAGATGGGCCGCGAGACGATTCATGTCGAGCCGTCGCCCCAACTCTTGAAACAAGCGACCAACTTCTAAGGGGCCAGCGTGACCAATCGTGTCCGCAATTGCCAGTTCATCAATCCCTTCCTCCCAAATCATTTCGGCAAACGAGATGGTGCGCCCCTGTGGCGTGTACCCTTCAAACGGACAAACCCACGCCGTCGAGAGATAGACGCGCACCCAAACGCCGTCTGCCCGTGCGCGTTCCATTAACTGTTTGAACACCTCAACCGACTTGCGCCGCGTCATGCGGTTGTTGCGCTGGCTGAATGTGTCAGACACGCTCAACGCGACCGCAATCGCACGACAACCAGACGCAATGGCGCGATCATAGCCGCGATTGTTGAAAACAAGCCCCGTGAAGTGGGCCGTCGGATGCTTTGCATAGCGGGTCGCGGCGGCCTGCATCACCGCATCAGAATCAGCCATTTGCGGCACGGCACTGGGGCGCACATAGCTGGCGGCTTCGATATAGGTCAGCCCTGCCGCGATCATGCTGTCCAAAACAGCGAGCTTATCCTCCGTCGCAATGGTCACTGGCTCATTTTGTAGTCCGTCGCGCAGGCCAACTTCGCAAATTCGTAGGAAGTCTTGCATAGATGGATTACTTGCTCCGCGTGGGAATGCTTTCTTAGCCGCTCTGCGGCCTGCTTCCGTAGCGACAGTTCTCTTGTGAGCATTTGCCACGCGCCGCAGGAGCGGCGGGGAGAGGCTCCCCCGCAGAGCGGAGGAGCCAGTGACGATGTAGAGCATTCGTGCGGTTGACTATCGTACTAATCCCTGAGCTGATAGATATAGGTTTGCATGGCGGTTTCGGTGATTGCACGCTGCTCGCGATGGGGTGTATGGGCACAGTTGTCAATGAGTAACGATTCGGCCGAATCACCTATACCCTTTACGATTGCCTCAACTTGCGCTTCAGTGCCGTAGTGGTCATCTTTTCCTTGAATGACAAGTGTTGGGCAATTGATAGTCGGTAGAAACGATTCAATGTTCCAGTGCCAGAAATCGGCCGAAAGCCACACGTCAAACCATCCTCTATAGGCATAATCAACATTATTGCCGTGATATTTCATTAGCCGCGTACGCAATTTGCCTTGCTCGTAGGGCCTTTGTGTGGCGCGAATACCTTCTACAGAAAGCGTTTCGTTAAAGACATGCGCCGCCTCAGTAATGACGCCGAGTAGATTTTTCGGCCGAATACCACCCGCATAAATTAGTGCAATTGATCCGCCATCTGAATGCCCAATCACGATATGTTGTTGAATATCGAGCCGTTTGATTAACTGCGGCAGCACGCTCAACGCCTCAATGTGCATGTAGCATGTGGGTCGCGGCAGGTCGCATGGATCAGAGTTCCCGTACCCAAAGCGACTATAAACAAGCGCATGGCAGCCTGTGGCCGCTGCTAACGTCTGAGGAAAATCGCGCCAAAGCGCCACGCAGCCTAAACCTTCATGCAAGAAGATGAGCGTAGGGGCGTGTGGATTTTCACCCATGTGTAGAACATACTCAAGGTGTTTGCCGTCAATCTCAACCGTTTGCGTCTCTGGCATTTTAAACTCTCTTGATGAGGCTGCAACCATTGTGTAAGGTCGATATTCATCGCCATCATGCCTATGACAACCAACGCTTACGCCGCTTGTAATGCTTCACATCTTTATAGCTCTTGCGCTTGCCAACTTCATTTAGACCGAGGTAAAACTCGCGCACATCCGCGTTTGCTTTTAGCTCTGCGGGGGACCCTGCCAGCACGATTCGGCCGTTTTCCATAATGTAGGCGTAATCGGCGACGCTGAGTGCGATGTTGGCGTTTTGCTCAACCAGCAGAATCGTTGTGCCTTGCTCACGGTTGATGCGTTCAATAATTTCAAAGATGTCTTTGACAAGTAGGGGGGCGAGACCGAGTGACGGCTCGTCGAGCATAATCAGCTTGGGCTTTGCCATCAGGGCGCGGCCAATAGCGAGCATTTGCTGTTCACCACCAGAGAGATAGCCAGAAACTTGGGTGCGGCGTTCTTTGAGGCGTGGGAAGTAGGTGTAGACGGTTTCCATATCGGCCGAAACTTGATCACGATCTGAGCGCGTATAGCTCCCTGCAATCAAATTTTCCTCAACCGTCAGGTGGACAAAAACGCGCCGCCCTTCCATCACCTGAAAAATCCCGCTGCGCACCACATCGGCCGCATCAAGCTCATGGATGTCATTATCCTCGAAGACAATGCTGCCATCCGTGACCTCCCCATCTTCCTGCTTGAGCAAGCCCGAAATCGCCTTGAGGGTGGTCGATTTCCCCGCACCGTTGCTGCCCAACAGCGCAATAATTTTGCCCTTTGGCACTTCCAACGACATCCCTTTCAGGACAAGGATGACGTCGTTATAAATAACTTCGATATTGTTCAGAGAAAGCATGGTTTTGAAGGATGAAGGGTGAAGGGTGCAGGATGCAAGAAGATGCGTCTTCTGTACAACCCTTATCCTCCAACTTCAGCCCTAGAATGAAGGATGAAGGTCAAAAGGAGATAGTCCCTTCATCCTTCACCCTTCCTAATTCATCCTTTACTAGGGTGAGACGTAGTCCGAGATTTTGACATGAACGCTATTTTGGACTTCGTACAGTTCGAGCGATGTGTTGCCCGTGTGGTTGTCTGAGGTGTAGGTCAATGGCGAGGTTACACCACCTGTGCTGTAATCGGTGAACGTTTCGAGCGCGGCACGAATGTTTGCACCCGTAATCTCATTGCCATCGATTGCGGCCTTGCGAATGCCGTCAACCATCAGGCGCATTGTTGTCCAGCCTTGAACATAATGCACGCCCTTTGCATCAACATCGATGCCGTTTGCTTCTGCCCACGGCCGAATCTCGCTCTCGATCAATGCAGCATCGCTGCTGGGGAAGGCGAACGGGCTAGCCGCAATCACGCCTTCGGCCGCGTCGCCAGCCAATTCGATAAATAGTTCATCTGAACACCAGTTGAGGCAAATAATGCCAATGTCCATGCCGAGACGGGCGACATCTTTGGTCAATGTAGCCGAGGGCGAGGAGACGTTTTGGATAACGATGTACTGAGCGCCTGTATCTTTGACCTGTGTCAATTCGGCCGTAAAGTCGGTCGCACCACCTGGCATTGGAATCGATGTAACCGTCATGCCGTTTTCATTGCCCCAGTCGATGCCATCTTGCACTGGCGATGTCCCGAATGGGCTGTCATGATGCAAAATCACGACGGTGTCCGCGCCATCTTCTTTGGCATGTTTGAGCGCAATAATGAACTGGTCAGAGTAAGATGTCCCGACGAGGAAGTTGTAGGGTGCTTCTTCGGGATGTCCCAACGGGGCCGAGTAAGAGGCTGACATAAACGGAATTTCATCATCCGCGATCTTGCCCTTCAACGCCTCCGTGTCACCTGTCCCCCAACCTTGGAACGCAACCACGCCTTCACTGACGTATTGGCTGTAGAGCTGGTCAGCTTCTGGCACAGAGTAAGCATAATCTTGTGAAAGCAGGTCGATTTGACGCCCGCCGACGCCGCCGTTTTCGTTGATGAACTTCACGTAGTCGCGGATGCCTTCGGCGTAGGGTGTGCCGACATCAGAGGTTGGCCCTGTCAGATCGTGGATCGCGCCGATCTTGATCGGGTCGGTGTTCGTTTCATCGGCCGAACCACTATCCCCAGATGAAGATGAGGCAGGGGCTTCTTCCTCGCCGCCAGAGCAAGCGACAAGAATCAAGGCCATGATTACCAAAAGTAATCGCTTGAAATAGGTCAATCTAAACATAATCTTCTCCAAAACTTTTCGTAACTTCGCAGCACAAAGCGAACACCGCCAAATTACGGTCTACTGAGATGCTGGCTCAGGCCAACAATGGTTGAAACAGTTGATTGGTTTCTGTTTAGTGCATGGTGTGTGCAGCCAG
>JBMZDF010000017.1:0-14628 GCA_049614105.1 Promineifilaceae bacterium (SeqCode) | reverse complement strand
GATGCTTCACACACCATGCACCACGTCCTAATAACTAAACGGCCACAGTCGGAAATAGTCTTTAATATCACGCCAAATTTTGGCAAGCCCTTCTGGTTCAAAGACGAGGAATAAGATAATAGTCAGACCAAACACACCGCGCTGCACAAACGGGATGAGACGTGCCATTGATGGCACTATGTCCTCCAACGCACTCCCTAAATTACTCAGCACGGCTGGCAATAGGGTCATGAAAATCGCGCCATAGATTGAGCCAGAAATCGAGCCTAAGCCGCCGATAATGATGATCGCCAAATAGAGGATTGAAGCGTCAATGGTGAAGCGTTCAAAACTAACGATGGTGCGATATTGGGCGGTGAGTGCGCCCGCCAAACCGACAAAGAAGGATGAGGTTGCAAATGCAATCAGCTTGTAACGGAAGACATTGACACCCATCACCTCAGCTGCAATGTCCTGATCGCGAATAGCGATAAAGGCACGTCCCATTTTGGTGCGGAAAAGGTTGACCGCAAAGGTGACTGTCAGCAGCAGGCAGAACAGCGCCAGCCAATAAAAGTTGTAATCGCGGCTTAGATTGATGTCGAATAGCTTGGGTGCGGGAATCACGAGTGCTTCTGTCCGCACGCCAAGCGACTTGAGCGGCATGCCGATCTGATTCATAATGGTCGGTCCGCGCACAATCATCCACTGGATAATTTGCTGCGCCGCCAGCGTCGCAATGGCAAGGTAAAGTCCCTTGAGTCGCAACGATGGCAACCCAAACAGCCCGCCCATTGCCGCCGTCACAAAACAGGCAAAGATGATGGCTAGCGGCCACGGCAGCCCTAATTCGTTCACAAAGAGGCCAGAGCCATATGCGCCAATCGCCATGAAGCCGCCCTGTCCCAGACTGATTTGGCCTGTGAAGCCTGTCAGGATGTTGAGGCCAATCGCACCGATGGAGGCGATCAAAATCTGGTTGACGAGCGTCATTTGGTAGCTGTTGGCAACAAAGGGGATGACCAGGACAACAACTAGAATGATGGCGGCGCGGATGCGCTGGAGCGGTTTCGGCCGAATTTGCATATCGGCTGCATAAGTTGAGTGAAATACACCACTTTCCATAAGATTACACCCTCTCGATGCGAACTTCGCCAAACAACCCGTAAGGCTTGACCATCAAAATCAAAATCAGCACGATAAACGGCATCACCGAACTCAAGCCAAGCGCCGATGGCGTATAGCCTGCCGTGTACGCTTCAAGCAAGCCGATAATCACGCCGCCGATAATCGCGCCTTGAATCGAATCAAGGCCACCTAAAATCACAACGGGGAAAACGCGCAGCCCGATGCCCGCAATCGCCGCGCCGTTTAGCTCAACAATATTGGCGACAATGACACCCGCAACCGCTGCCACAATCGCCGCAATCGACCACGCAATCGCAAAAATACGTTTAACGCTGATGCCCATGCTGAGCGCGGCTTGCTGGTCGTCCGCCGTGGCTCGCATCGCGATGCCCTCTTTGGAGTAGCGGAAGAAGACCATGAAACCTAGCAGCAGGACGGCGACGATACCCATGGCGATAAAGCGATCGGCCGAGATAATAGCCCCACCGATGTTGATCGGCGTTTGCGGCAAGAATGACGGAAACGCACGTCCTGTCGTTCCCCAAATCGCGTTCACAATCGCTCTGAGCAAACTCGATAAGCCGATTGTGACCATAATCACCGAGATAATCGGTTCGCCGATCATCGGCCGAAGCACAAGCCGCTCCACAATCACGCCCAGCCCAACCGCTGCCACCATCGTCAACAGGACGCCCACGCCCCAGGGTAGTCCCATCTGCACAATCAACCCATACGTTATGTATGCCCCGACCAGCAAGAAGTCGCCCTGTGCGAAGTTAATGACATCGCTCGCCTTATAAATCAGCACAAATCCCAGCGCCACCAGCGCGAAGATTGAGCCGTTTGTTAATCCAGTTAATGTTAGCTGTAGAAACTTTTCCATGATGGTTCAGTTACCCCTCTCCTACCGTCTCAATCTTCAAGCGCGTCTTAAGCGTCGCTGAACGACCATCTTGATAGGTAATCGTCGTTTCAATATCGAGGTGATCGTTGCGGCTATAAAGGGCGGAAATGATGTCGTCATAACGCTGAGCAACAAAGCCACGCCGCACCTTGCGCGTGCGTGTCAACTCGGCATCATCCGCGTCTAGCTCTTTGTGCAGCAGCAGAAAACGTTGAATCCGCGCAGCTTCTGGTAAATCGACGTTGGCGCGTTCAACTTGCTCACGTACCAGCTTATAAATACGGTCTTTTTGCGCCAAATCGGTGTAGGTTGTGTATGCAATCTGATTGTTCTCTGCCCACCTGCCTGCGTTCGCCATGTCGATATTGATCATCGCCGTCACAAACGGCCAGTCACCACCAAACACAACTGCCTCGCGAATGTAGGGGCTGAACTTCAACTTGTTCTCGATAAACTGTGGGCTGAACTTCGTGCCATCATGCAGCGTCATCACGTCTTTGGCGCGGTCGATAACGATTAAATGCCCATCATCATCAAAGTAGCCTGCGTCGCCTGACTGCAACCAACCGTCTACAATCGCTTCGTTGGTCGCTTTTTCATTGCCATAATAACCTGCAAAAATCGCTTCCGACCTGAGCAAAATCTCGCCGCTCTCTGCGATTTTGACCTCTGTGCCGGGCATGGGCGTCCCAACCGATTGGAACTTGACATCCCCATCGCGGTGAATCACGCTCAGACCAGCGGCCTCTGTCTGGCCATAGACCTGCTTCAAATTGACACCCAGCGCATGGAAAAAGCGGAACACATCAGGACCCAGTGCCGCACCACCTGTGTAAGCGCGTTTTAGATGTCTCAATCCAAGATGGTCTTTGATTGCCTGAAAGACAAGCCAGTTTGCCAGCCCATACTGCGCGGCAAGCAGAGGGCTAGGCGTCTCTTTGCGAAAACGCACGTCCGCCATTTTGGAGCCAACGCCCATACCCCAGTGGTACAGTCGCCGCTTGAGCGATGTGCTGTCCTCAATTTTGACCATCACCTGACTGACCATGTTTTCCCAAATGCGGGGCGGGCTGAACATGGAGTGCGGGCCGATCTCGCGAATGTTGGCCTGTGCTGTTTCAGGTGCTTCGGGAAAATGCAGCGTGAAGCCGTTTTGGAGCGAGCAGGCAAACGAAGTCATTTGCTCACCAATCCACGCTAGCGGCAAAAAGCTGACAAAACGATCGGTCGGCTCTAACGGGTCGATCTCCATTAACGCCTTGCCCATCGAGACTAAGTTGCGCTGGCGAATCATCGCCAATTTTGGATACCCCGTCGTGCCAGAGGTGGTAGAGAGAATTGCGATGTCTTCGCCCGTCCCTTTGGCAACCGAGTCGGCAAATAAAGTCGGGTTCGTTTTCTCAAACTGTGCGCCGAGTTCTTCCACATCGGTAAAGTCGATCAGGAAATCCTCAGTGTAGTCGCGCAGCCCTTTGGGATCGTAATAGATGACTTTTTCGATGCCCTCTAGCTCGTCCCACAATTCGAGCATCTTATCGACCTGCTCTTGGTCTTCCACAACCACAAACTTGACTTTGGCGTGATTGAGAATGTAAATCATCTCTTTCACAACGCCGTCTTGATAGAGGCCAATACTTTTAGAGCCTGCCGCTTGCGCGGCCAATTCGCTCCAGATCCATTCGGGGCGATTGTCACCAATGATGGCAACCGTATCAGAAGGTTGCAGCCCTAAGCTGACCAACCCCAGCGAAAAGTGCCGCACGTGACGTTCAACATCTGCCCATGTGTAGGATTGCCAGATGCCATGATATTTTTCGCGCATCGCCACATGGCTATCACCAAATTGCTTGGCGCGGTCGAGAAGGAGTTGAGGAAATGTTTCTGCCATAAGAAATTATGAAGGATGAAAAGCAGTTTCATATTTCATCCTTCATCCTTATTCAAAGTCGTCGCCAAGATACGCTTGGATCACATCTTCATTCGCCTGCACTTCTTCGGGTGTGCCGTCGCCAATCTTTTGACCAAAATTGAGGACAACGACATGGTCACTGATGTCCATCACGACACCCATATCATGTTCGATGATGATGATGCTGACGCCGTGCTGCTCATTGACATCGAGGATGAAACGCGCCATATCCTCCTTTTCCTCGCTGTTCATGCCAGCCATTGGTTCATCGAGAACGAGAAGGGCGGGTTGGAGGGCAAGGGCGCGACCGAGTTCGACGCGCTTTTGCAGGCCATAGGACAGAGTGCCGACCGCCTGTTTACGAATCGCTTCGATTTCCAGCAGGTCGATGATGTCTTCGAGGAAGCGACGGTTTTCGATTTCCTCTTTTTGAGCCTTTCCCCAATACCAGCCGCCGCTAAAGATGCCCGTTTTGAGATGGACGTGACGGCCGAGCATTAGGTTGTCCAGCACGCTCATGTGCTTGAATAGCTCGATATTTTGGAACGAGCGAGCAATGCCGAGTTTGGCGATGTTGTAGGGGCGTGTTTTGGTCAGCTCGTGCGTTTCAGTGGCTGAGGCGTAGTAGGTGATGCTGCCTTCTTGCGGATGGTAGAGTCCGCTGACGCAGTTGAGCAGGCTCGTTTTGCCTGCCCCGTTTGGACCGATAATAGCGGTGATGTCGTTTTGATAGACATCGAGGCTGACATCACGTAATGCCTTCACGCCACCAAAGGAGAGGGACGCATGGCTGACTTGCAATTGCAAATCTTTGGGTTTGAGTTCGCTTCTATTGAGAACGTGGGTAAATCCGCGCATGGGGGGAGTATTGACATGGGGCGTCAATAAACCGTCAATGCGGGCGTCAATGCGGGGTGATTAGGTTCCTATTTCACCCTATTGGGTGAAGGCTTAACTATTATGGTCTTTGTGCGAGCCGCAATCACCATAAACGAAAGTTCGTTTGCGCAAGTCGGACTTTCCGTCAGCGCATCGTGTCAATATGATTCTGCCTAGCCCGCGTCTCAATTTAGCATTGCGTGTGCAAATCTCGATCAAGGCGGGGAAGATCGATTAGCTCGACTTGGTGCTGTATGGCATATTGTTGGGCGGCGTCGGTGAAGCCACCTCGGCCGAAACAGGCGTGTTGTATTTTCCATTGCTCTGCTTTGTCGATGCTGTCAAGCAGTTTAGGCGTTTTATGTTCAACGAGGTCTTGCACGATTTTGCGACTGACAGCGTTTGGTTGCCATTTACATTCGCCAATTAGCAGACGTTTTTCTGTCCAGCTAACGGCCACTACATCAACTTGTACGGTGCGGCTCCAGTGTGAACCGATATTTTCGGGCAGCCAGCCAAGATATGGTAACGCTGGATCTTCTTTGGGATCAACAAACCAATCAACCCATTGACGCGACAATTCTTCCCATGCAGACATGCCAATAAACGCTCGTAACTGTTGACGAATAACAGGCAGCACGCGCTCTGGTCTATAGGCAATGTCAGCAATGCGTGGGGCGATGAAACGGAAGTAAAAGCGGAAATACGCATCCGAAAGGTGATAGCGACCGCGCCGTGATTGGTGGCGATGCTGTGGGCGCACGGTTGCGGGGATGCGCCGCTCGACCATGTACAGTTGTTGCAGTCGTGCCAGATAGGTCGTCAGGTGGGATTTGGAGAGTAGCGTGTCGCGCTGAATTTCCGCGATTGTGTGCGCCCCGCTGCCAATTGCTTTCAGAATCGCCAAATAGTTACGTGGCTCGCGCACTTCATCATAAAGTAAGAACTCTGGTTCAGCGATAAAAAGGCTGCCCGAATCGAGCAACACATCGCGCAAATTGTCACTAAACGATAGCTGCGGATCGAGCCACTCAAGGTAGGCGGGAATGCCGCCTACGATCGCGTAAATGGCGACACGCTCATCGGCCGACCAGCGTTCTCCAAACTCACGAATGGCGCAAAACGGCAGCGGCTGCAAACGCCATTGGCGACGAAAGCGACCGTAGAGTGGGCTTTGTCGATTCATTAACCGTTCCATGACGTTGACATGCGACCCACACAAAATCAGAATCAGCGGCAGCGGCTTGAACAGATGATCCCAAGCGTGCTGCAAGGCGGATAGAAAGGCGCTATCGGCATCGGCCGCATAGGGCAACTCATCAATGATTAAAATCGTGTGTTCTTGCCCCAGCGTTTGCGCGACGGCAGCAAAACAATCTGCCCACGTTTCAAACTGTGTCGAGGGTGCGGCGTTGCCAAAGCAGCGGGCAAAGAATTTACGGCGTTGTAGGGCTGGTGGCTCTTTTTCGGCCGCCCAGTAAATGTGGCGCAACCCGCTTTGTTCTGCCCAATGACGCAGCAACACCGTTTTGCCCACACGACGACGCCCGTACATTAGCACCATCTGACCGTCTGGATATGTTTTGAGCTGGTTTAGAAAAGTAAATTCGCGTTTTCGATCAATAAATCGCATGGTTTGCCTCTGCTAAGGTACGAGTAAATTATAATAACTTGAGCGTACCTTAACAACAATCGGCGTAGTCGCTCATAATTTCACCCAGTTGGGTGATGGTTTTGCTGTGCAGGATCGTTATCTTTAGGCTGGCGAACAATGTCGCTTATTGTCGAAATAGACGACGTTGACGGCTTAGATCGAGCGAAGGAGCGAGATTGCTGCGAGTTCAGCTTTTGCAAACGTTGACGGTGTCAACAGATGTGCAGCCTGCGATTGACTTGGGATCCCCCAAGGCGCGGTCATTGTTTGCCTATTTGGTGCTGCACCATCAAGAGAGCATCGATCGGCGGCGGCTAGCGTTTCACTTTTGGCCGCGATCTAGTGAATCGGCCGCAAGACGCAATCTACGTGAATATCTGTATCGGCTGCGGCGAGCATTGGAGGGGATGGATGGGGATCTAATCCAAACAAATGGCCATCAAATTCGATTTAAGCCGCCTGCTGACTGGTGGCTTGACGTAGCAGCCTTTGAGACGTTGGCAACGCCGCCGCTCAATGATTGTGAAGGCGCGGTTGCCCTGTATGCGGGGGAATTGCTGGCTGATGTGTACGAGGATTGGGTAGCGCCTGAGCGCGAACGACTGGCGCGACTGCACCAAGAATGTCTGATTCGACTCAGCGACAAACTGGCGGCACGGCACAATTGGGCGGATGCACTGCATTATGCGGAGCGGTTTTTGACTGAGGAGCCGCTGCTTGAATCGGCAAACTTGCGCGTGTTGCGGCTGCATCAGCGGCAAGGAGGCCCAATCCGTTTGCGCCGCCATTATGAACAATTCGTGGCGCGGCTAGAGGCTGAGATTGGGGCATCGCCTTCGGCCGAATTTCAACAAAACTATCAACAACTGCTCACCAGCAAACCATCCCCTGCGCCACTGCCCCCTGTTCAAACAGCTTCTCACGTGGCGGTCGAAACGCCATGTATCCCGTTCATCGGCCGAAAACAAGCGCTCCAAACCCTCACCGCCGCTTTTGAACGTAGCCAGACATCACGGGGCAGCATTGTGTTGGTCGAAGGAGGACTCGGCGTCGGTAAAACGCGCTTGGTTAGCGAATGGCAGGGTGCGATTTCGGCCGATTTGTTCAGACTGCAAACCCGCGCCCACGAATTTGAAAACATGATTCCCTACGCGCCGCTGCGCGAGATTCTGGACAGAAACACGCTCGACAGCGCACGCAACTTATTCCAAACACCCCCGCCGTGGCTCTCCGCATTGTTGCCGCTCATACCAACCCTCACCCAAATTGCACCCAGCGTCACAACGTTTGAGCCGAGCCGCAACAACAACCCAACCCATATCATTCAAGCGTTGGGGTCGCTGCTATTTACATTGGCGCGTCACAAGCCCGTGCTGATGGTCATTGACAATCTGCACTGGGCGGATACTCAAACGTGGAACGTGCTGGCATATTTGGCGCAACGGATTGAGTCGCACCGCCTGCTGATTGTCGCAACGATCCGAGTGGAAGATTTGACGAGCGACGCAACGCGCCTGTTACGCAAGTTTAAGCGGCGACGTTTGTTTCACAGCTTGCCGATTGTGCGATTTTCGGCCGAAGAAACCCAACAGCTTGTGCAGCAAATGATGGGTGAACAGACGCTCGATCCGCGCTTCGTGCGCCGCTTGTATGAAGAAACGGAGGGCAACCCTTTCTTCATCATAGAGACGGTGCAGGCCGTGCAGGAAGCGGGCGGCGATTGGACGCAACAGGTACCGAGTGATGAGGCTGGCAATCGGCCAATGCTCGCCATCCCGCTTAGCGTGCAGGATGTGATTGAATCGCGACTTGACCAGCTTAGCGATGATAGCCGAACCGCATTGAGTGTCGCGGCCGCCATTGGGCGCGAATTCACCTTTGACCTGCTCCAACAGGTAAGTCGACTAAATACAAACACGTTACTCGATGCGCTTGATGAGTGGCTGGCACGTGGTTTGGTGCGTGAACGTGATAATAGCTACGATTTTACACATGAGCAGTTCGGGCATGTGGCGTATGAGCAATTGAGTCGAGCGCGGCGGCAATGGATTCATTTGCAGGTGGGGGATTATTTGGCAAATCGGCCGAATACAGACCCAGCTCAACTGGCACACCATTTCTATGCAAGCAGCGATCCCGCCCGTGCGCTCCCTTATTTGGCACAGGCGGGGCAGCGAGCGTTGCGGGTGCGCTCGTATGCGGAGGCACGCGAGTTTGGTTTACGAGCTATTGGATTATCAGGCCGTTTTCCTGCCACAAAAAAACGTGACGAACGCATCGATCTCAATTTGCAATTAGCACAAGCCTATGCGTTTAGCGGTTCAATAAAGAAAGCACTCGACATTTTGCAGGAGACAGAGCGGTTAGCTGAGCAGGTTGGCGATATGCAGCGCCTAGCTCGCATCATCCACCAATCATCACAACTATTTTGGCTGCGCGGTTTGCCCAATCGCGCCAGCAATTATGCGCGACGCACGCTGCGTCATGCGGAAGAATTGAAAGAGGATGCGTTGCGTTTGGCTGCTCTGCGGATGTTGGGACGCACCAGCATTGCTCTGAGTGAGTTTGATGATGCGATAGCGTTTTTGATCCGTTATGGTGATTTGGATGATCCCATCGCGCCGACGGCTGGATTGTCGGTAACATATGGGTATCTGGGCGTCGCGTATGCACGGGTTGGCTCATGGCAGCGGGCGATTGACGCAGCGCAGCGCGGGGTTGATTTGGCAAGTGTGCAGGAGCAGGGGGCGACACATGTGGTTGCCTGTATGCAGCAAGCGTTTATTTATGCTGAGTTGCAGGAATGGGAGACGGCGCTGGCGGCGTTAGCCCCCGTGCGTGATGTGTGGCGCGAAAATGGGATGTCGCCACACGCCTTTATGATGCGGATCGTGTTAGGGCGATGTTTGGCAGAACTCGGCGATTATCAGAAAGGGACAGCAGAAATTAGGGCGGCGTTGCAATGGGCGGCATCGGCCGATCATCGTGTATTTGTGCATATTGGCCATCTGTTTTTGGCACGGACATTGCAGTTGAGCGGAGATGTTGAAGCGTATGGGCTGGCGACCAAATCGGCCGAAATGGCAGATTCGGTTCACGATCGCTGGGCGAGCGCGGTTGCTCGCCGTACCCAAGCAATTATCGACATGCAAAATCCGTCCCAGACGAACTGGCCACAAGCAGAGCAACACCTGCTTGAAGCGATGCGGACGCTGCGCCAAATCCGCGCCCGTCCCGATTTGGCGCATACGCTCCTTGCGTTGCGCCGTTTGTATGATCGGGCGGGTCAGGTTGCGTGGGCAATCGACTGCCATTTTCGCGCAACGACAATTTTTGAGGAACTGGGCATGGAATCGCAGCTCAAGATTGTGCGTGGGCAGCCTGCGACAGGTGAGCGGACGGGCGCGGTCGTGATTCCAGGGCTTGATTTGCGTGGCCCAAACCGACTAGATGAAGGGTCAGACTTACACAGAAAGTGTGTTACGGCGAACCTTTCTTTAAAATAGATAGGTAGGAGCAGTGCTATCAACCTCGAATGTCCACCCATTAGGGAGTATCCCACTTTCCGCAAATCTCCCTCCAACGCACCCGTTTCATGGCACACACAACCATCAGATTTGAGGCCATAGCCAGAGGTCAGCCTTTGTTAGGACTGCTATCTCGACGGCGAAGGTATTCGTAGAGTGTTGTTTTAGATATGCCAACTAACTCACATAGTTCAGCAATTGAATGCTGTTTTTCATCGTAAAGCTTGAAAAGTAGCTGACGTTTTGTTTCATTGAGCGCTTTTGGGCGACCGCCTGTGCGGCCACGAGCACGGGCGGCTTTCAATCCTGCTTTAGTGCGTTCACGAATCAGATTGCGCTCAAACTCCGCGAGCGCACCAAACATGTGAAATATCAGCTTGCCACCACTTGTTGAAGTATCAATTGACTCCTGCAAACTATGAAAACCAACGCCTCGCTGTTCCAGAATAGTAACCGTTTCAATTAAGTGCGGCAGTGAACGACCAAGGCGATCGAGACGCCACACAACAAGCGTGTCGCCGTGTCGCATGTAATCCATTGCCTCAACCAAACCTGGACGTGCCGTTTTGGCCCCACGGGCAACATCATGAAACAGTTTTTCGCAACCAGCTACCTTCAAGGCGTCTAATTGCAGATCAAGCTTCTGGTCGTTTGTTGAAACACGTGCATAGCCTACTTTCATACCGCAATTATAGTACAGAAACTCATTCGTGTTGAAAGAAACATGACTATCATTTCCTTGCCGAGTTTCCGTACTGATTTATAGTCCAAAACAGTCGTTGAACCTCCAGGCTATTTGCAACTTTCAACACGGAGCGCAGCCAGATGCGTTTCGCGTCCCGTTCCCAGAATGTGCCGTCGCCAGCGTTGAACAGCTTACGCAGTTGACGCCAGCCACAAACGCGGTGCGCGGATTGTGTGCTGGTGAGTTGCTTCCGTACTTTCGCAATGTTGACCCAGCCCCGGCCATTGGTGTCGAGGCAGCGCAACAGCAGCCAAATACGCGCGGTCGCCGTAACTTCATTTATGAGAAAAGCATGAGCGAGACTGACGTTGAGCTTAAAAGTGGGGGCGAAAATTGATTTTGGTGTGGGTTGTTTTTCCTCGGGGGTTGAGAATGGGGGATTCTCGGCCGAAGCCACCGCCTCCTTTTCCCTGCCAACAGAACAAGACAACGCCGCACTTTCCTGCCCTAAATAGGGCGGAAGTTGTTTCGTGGGTGTGTTGTCTGAGGTTAGTTCCTCTGTTTTAGAGTGTGCATTTACCGTATTGATACTATAGTGAAACCACTATGGTTGTATATGCAATCAAATTGATACTACAGTGAAGTCACTATGATTGCACGTGCAACCATACTCGATTCAAAAAATGATGCAGGCTGATACGTTGAGTCTTAGGATGCGCGTGAATCTGGAATGTTGTACACGGAGTAGATTAAACCATGTGCCAGATAATGAGAGTGGAATGGCTTTGCTTTCGGCCGAATTTTCACCCATACTCAACCCCCCTCATCTGCCCGAACGAGTTGATTCAGAACTCAGTCGGGCATTTTATTTGCCAACTGCCAGCCAAAAACAGAAAAGCCGACCATTATCGATCGCGCAAACGTGGGAAGAAGGAACCTCGCAGCTGCGACCCGTTACCGTAGCACTCCTAAGAAACAGCGATCAGCGGGCTTGAGACGGGGGACGACGCATACACACACGAAAACCACAGTCGGCACGGCTGAACGGGGGACTGAAGGAACGGTACGCTGTGCGAGCGTTGACACTGCTTTCGTCCTGCGACCCGCCACGCAAGGTGCGGTGTGCTTCCGCATCGTCTTGCTGTTCGCGACCATCGCTGGCGTCGTAAGGGTAATCGCGACGTTGGCTGCTTGTCCATTCCCAAATGTTGCCGCTGAGATCGTAGATGCCGTCTGGTGTTGCGCCTGTGGGGTAAATGCCGACGGAGGTTGTTTGACGGATATGGCTTTCAAAGGTGTTGGTGTGGTCGATGTGATAATCGTCGCCGAAGGCAAAGTGACGATGCGCCATCCCGCCAGCGGCAGCTTCCCATTCTGCCTCACAGGGCAACGTCACAGGTTGCCCACATTGCGCTGTCAACCATGCACAATACGCTTGCGCCTCATACCAACCGACGCCGACAACGGGCTGATTGGGAAGATTAAAGCGGCTGTTGTTCCATTCTTTAGGTTGTGTATACTTTGCACCTTGTGGGTGCCATTGACCCACCCGTTTGACTAGCTCATCGTCAGACGCATCCCTTAACCAAATGTAACCGTCAACTTGTTCTGGTGTGAATGATTCATACCTTGATAGGGCCGCGTCTGACCAGTTTTCCAGCTTTTTTCGGAGGTCTTTGTACCACGCTAATTGCTTTTTGTTGTTACTTTCACCTTCTAACCAATTCCTTGCTGACGCTGTTTGCCACCATTGTTCATTCTCGTAGCCCCCTGCCGCCATAAACAGTGCATACTCCGCGTTGGTGACGGGATAAATAGCCATTTCAAACGGTGCAATGGGAACGGTGTGTGCTGGCTTTTCAGACTTGTACCGACTGGCATCATCTCCAATGGTGTAGTCGCCCCCCGCGATTTCGACAAAGGACGGCAGCAGATAGTCGCCATACGGCCCCGTGTGACGTGTCCAGCGCGGGTCGCCCAAGTTGCCCAACACCTCTGCCGCCGCTATCCGCGCCCGTAAATCAGCCTCTGCATCTCCAATACGCGCAACAAGCGCGGTTTGCACCGCCGCTATCAAATCGGGGCTAACATTGACATCGGCCGTCATAACACAGCGCCCTGCCAGCGGCAAATTGACCGCCATCACCCCCCGTACAAACGCATCGGTATCGGCCGCCATTGCTGCCGCCAGCAGCGTTGTTTCCTCCCAACCTGTTGTGGGCAAGGTGGGCAGTGGTGTTCCTTTCTCCAGCTCTGCCACCGTTTCCGCCAGCGAAGGGGTCACGTCTGCAACGCGCCACGCCGTTTGCACCCGTGATGGGTCAGGCTGTTGTGCCAGCACCCGCGCCGCAAAATATTCCTGCACAAGCTGATGATGAAACATCACTTCCTCATTGTCTAGATCATAATTGAGAATGTTGAGCTGCACCCCTGCCGCCAGCAACGACCCTGCCTGCACATGATTAAACAGCCGCAGTGCAACCTGCTTATCAACGCGCACCTGTCCGCCTTCCTGAATATGCTTGCTGTCCTGCATATCAAACGCCAACTGCGCCAGCTTCGGAATCAAAATGCCCTGCTCTGGCAGCGCGTAGGGGTGCTTCCCCCAACGCTGCTGAAACGCCTGCTCATAATCATGCTGGGTGAGCAAGCTGTTCGGCCGAAACAGCCGATTATCAGAGCGCAACACTTCCCGATGCAGCGCCTGCCGCACCGAGCTGGTGATTATCGCCGCCGCACCGTTCGGGATACTGCCATCGGCCGCCACCTGATCGACCAGCAGTCGAGCGTAAAAGGGACTGGCAAGCAGATCGGTTAATTTGCCATCGTCTTGAATTTTGTGCCAAACTTGTGCGCTTGTTTCTGGCAAATACGCTTGCAAAAACGCCTCAATTTGCGACGGCGAAAGCGGCTCCACCTGAACCTGCTTAACTGGTACGATAAAACTACCCAACGAGGTACTGTAATCCAAACTGTGGCAGCTAAACACAACCGTGTTCTTGAAGTGTCGTGTCACGAGTAGAAAATGCTGCCATCGGCCGAGACGCGCCTGATAATTGGCCTGATCACGATGCGGCATCTCATTCAGCCCATCGAGCAACAGCAGCACGCGACCCTGCTCAAACAGCGTTTCAAACGACGGCAACTCCAAACGGTGCGTCAATTGTTGCCACTGCGCCGCCAACCACGTCAGCGGCGTGGCCAAAGTCCCATCATCAGCCGCCCGATACGCATTGAGCGGCACAAAAAAAGCAAACACACCGCTCGGATTCTCCAACTCGCGCCACGCATGTTGCCGTTGCAGATAGCGCAGCTGCGTCGATTTGCCGCTGCCTGGCCCGCCCAACAGTATCGCTATCCGCTCGCTGGCGTCGTCTAACAAGGTTGCCACGTCATCATACGCCGCCTGCTTTTTCGTGTCTGGCACAAAACGCAGCCGCTCCTCCGTCCCTTCATCAATAAACGGCGTCAGCTTAACAACGTGCGAATCGAGCTGATATTGGGGAGTACCAAGTTGTTCAGCCAACCATTTGTGATAATGATAGGAACCATCTTGCGCATCTGGGTCACGGTTGAGTACCCCTTGTGCCGTGTTGAGACGCTGGCAGAGGGTGTCAAGGGTCGTTTGCTGATCAATGCCAGCATCATGCGCTAAACTGTTTAGGACGGTTTCGAGTTCGGCATGGGGCAACTGGTGAATCAGGCGCGTGACAAACGTGTGTGAACTGCCGTGCCATTCGATGTGGCTAAACCCGCTCCACATGTTGAGCAAGGGCAAAAGCAGAGCGTCCCGCTCATCCACACGCCGAAAGTGCGGCTCGCAAAAAGTGATTAGGTCTTGGTACAGTTCTTGTGGTAATGCTGGCATAAGGTTATGGGTGTCTATAAATGTTTTATGACGGTTTCACATTGACATACTCCCCGACCTAAAGGAACGGGGATTCTAGGGTTCGAGCAGAGATT
>JBMZDF010000016.1:0-27337 GCA_049614105.1 Promineifilaceae bacterium (SeqCode) | reverse complement strand
GGTCATTCGCTCGACACTTTCTGGTTCGCCTAGCAATTACCGCTTGGCACCGCTGGTGTCGGCTTGTGTGGATATTTGCGGAACTGGATTCTGTGCCACAGGTTCGATGGATTGGTTTGGCAATTCGCTACTCAGTTTTGCAGCCGTCTTTGGCGCTGGGACGGTTACTAACCGCTTCAGCTAATTCAGATCAGCGTTTTGCAGAATGTTACGCTGATTACATGGCCCAATGGGTTGCGCAGCCTGCGTCGATCAAACCGCTGCTTAAAAAGATCGAGGTTGTTAAAAAACGGGCTGAGGTAGGAAGTGCGTACAATCGCGCTAGAGGTGGTGAAAAATTTTTTGCAATTCGTTCCGCCTATGCGGCCGTACCAGAGCAAACGCAACGCGCGATTTGGAACGAGTTGCTTGAGGAAGTTGTGGAAGGGTCCTCAACGCACCCCAGTGTTGAGGACCGTCTTGCGGTGTGCAAGGCTGTGCCTAATAATGCGCCGCTCGTTCGTTTGGATGCGGGTGATTTCGGCCGAATTCAACAAGAGCTAATCAAATGGCCCAGCGTCCTAGCCGCCCGCGAGCGAGCATTCGCCCGTCAAAAACCACGGCGCGTCAGAGCAATCTCTGTGCCTCAGGCCGCCCCCATGCTGTTACGCAGCAGCGTTTACTACCATCAGTCAGATGACGCTGACGAGTCCTAAAAACGGCCTGTAACCGTCAATTTGACGATATGGCTACATCTTAAGCCAAATCGTGTAAAATCAGCTTGTGAACTCAAAGCTGCAAAATAAGCTCAAACGTTTGGGCGTGACAAAAGGAATACGCAACCTTGTCACGCCCCCGCCAAAGCCATCTCCCACACGCGCCAACACAACGCCACACCTCCCTTTAGAAAAACAGTTACCAGGAGGACGTGTTGAGAGCAATGAGTTGGGAGATTACTTTGTAGTTGATACTGTCTACCCCCTGACTTATCAACATGGCAGCATTCGCATTGAGAGCTTGCTAGAGCATAGCCCCAACTGTTTTAACCCCTATCTAAAACAAAAATTCCCCCACAGTTTTCGTGATTGTCTGTTTATTGACACAGAAACAACGGGCCTCGCTGGCGCGGGAACAATCGCGTTTATGGTTGGCGTCGGCTTTTTCGAGCGTGACGCGCTGGTGGTGCGTCAATATTTTGTGCGTGACTTTGGCGAAGAAGCGGCGATGCTGTTTGATCTAGATCTGCTGGTTGCAGAATATCCGACGCTGATTAGTTTTAATGGCAAAACGTTTGATATTCCGCTGCTGAAAACACGCTATCTGATGAACCGTCTGGAGGAGCCGTTTTCTGAGCTGCCCCATATCGATTTGCTGCATCCTGCACGGCGAGTTTGGCGACGGCGTTTGGGGTCGGTTGCGTTAGGGGCGTTGGAAGTGGCGATGCTGGGTGTTGAGCGCACGCATCAGGATGTGCCAGGGGCGCTGATCCCGATGATGTATCATGATTACGTCCGCACGGGCGACCCAGCGCAAATGCTGCGTGTTTTCTATCACAACAAGCTTGATATTGTGTCGATGGCGACTTTGGCCGCACAATTGATCCGCACGATCACGGAGCCAGATTTATGCAATCAGGTGCTTGATGTGTACGGACTGGCGCGGTGGCAGGTGGCGCTGGGGTTGCCGACGGCCGAAGCTTATCTGCGGCAGGCGGCGGCGATGGATTGCGAGACAGAAGTGTGGCATGAGATTTTGCTGGAAATCGGCCGATTATTAAAACGCCAAAAACGCCGCACAGAAGCGATCCCGCTCTGGCTACAGGTCGCTCACACAACTACCTGCGACGTTGCCGCCCATATTGAGTTAGCAAAAATTTATGAGTGGCACGACGTTGATCTCAAAAAAGCGTTGCACTGGACCAAAGATGCTATCAACATGCTTGATCCAGATGATATTGTGCAGTTTGATGAACTCAACCACCGCTTTGACCGACTAATACGCAAAATCAGCGTAAGCAGATAACCGTTTCAGGCGCTCAAATCATGTTGAGTTGAAAACCTGCCCCGCTACCCTAGAACGTCCTTGATCGAGACGTTCAACCCCGCAAAATTTTCAAACGTCAAATCATTAAACTCAAAACGGTGGATCGCTTTGAGGCGCTCAAACAGGCCGAGATAGTTGGTGAGGATGCGCTGTGACCAATCAAGCCCGATTTGGGGTGTGAGGGCAAAGATAGCGATCTCTGGCCCTTCTAACTCGACAAAGTCGCCGTAAGGCATCTCGTCCAGCACAACTTCGACAGCGCCTATTTGGAACGTCTCACGATACTTTTCATAAACCTGTTTGGGCTGATACCCGATGCGCTGGATAAGCAGGTTGGCGGTTTCAAAGTCTGACACCTCGATCTCTAGCTCTTCTCGCACTTTTGCTTGCGATTGGCTCAGATCGACGTTTTCGGGGATGCCTTTGTAGGTGATTTTTGCTTTGGTGTCGAGCCGCAGCCGCAAAATCGCCTGCTTGGCAAGGAGCGATTCGGCCGAATCATCATAACGAACGTTGCGCTCAAACACCCGCGCCTTTTTTAGCGTTCCCCCACGTTCGAGCAGAGCGGTGCGAACGCGGGACAAATCGCCCACGAAAAACTTCACTTCAACTTCAAGCATTAAGCGGCCTCAACTTTGGCATCATCGCCCACAACGACGAGCGCCTGCCCTTTCTCAACCGATGCGCCTGCGCTGGTTTCAACGCGCAACACTATGCCGTCGCGGGGCGACTTTAGCTCATTTTCCATCTTCATCGATTCGAGAATGACCAGCGTTTGCCCTTTGGTGACAGCCTGATCGACTTCGACAGGTACGCTGATAATTAGCCCTGGCATCGGTGATTTGAGCGTGACTTCGCCCATGTTTGCCTGTGCGGACGCCTGCGCTTGCGACACACGATAGCTCAACTCGTCCTGCACAAGCGCTTCGTGTTGTTCGCCTGCCAGCAGCACGTCCCATGTTTTTGCTTCGCTTGTTGGCACGGTGACTGTTTCGTAAGAGCGGTTGTTAATCAGCAGAGAGTTGACGTTGGCGGCAATTTTGCGCTTGTCAACGCTGACGGCGTCGCCGTTGACGCGCACGTTGTTGTCGTTGCCGATCTCAACTTCATAAACTGTTTCTGCAATGGTGACAAAATATTTCATTGGTTCTTTTTGACAAATAGCGCGGGGCGATTGTTGCAACCCAGCTATTTTGCGACGTGTCTTTTTGATTATCGGCCGAAATTCTTCCATCCGCTGCGAACAACTTGCCCGCTATTTTGGCTGGCGGCTGGTCGTTGCGTGTGCGCGTGCTGTGCCAAGGCGGCTGCAATGGCCGCTTCTAGCTGATGCATTTGCTCGTAATCATCCATCGTGAACGATGTTTCCACATATTTTGTATGAAAATCGCCCGTGATGAAGTTACCATGTCGCAGCATGTGGCGATGGAAAGGAATGTTGGTTGTGACACCTGTGATCAAATATTCATCCAACGCCCGCAACATGCGCGTCCGCGCTTCTTCACGATTTGCCCCATAGGTGATCAACTTGCTGATCATCGAATCATAGTAGGGGGAGATTTCTGAGCCAGCGGTGATGCCTGTGTCGATACGGACGCCCGTTCCCGTTGGGATACTGACGTGGGTTAACAAGCCTGTCGATGGAATAAAGTTGGTGAAGGCGTCCTCAGCGTTGACACGACACTCGATCGCCCAGCCGCTCGGTTCGATGGTCGCCTGATCCCATGCGAGGGTTTCGCCCATTGCCGCTTTGAACTGCTCTTTGACCAAATCAACGCCGTAAACGAGTTCTGTCACAGGATGCTCAACCTGCAAGCGCGTGTTCATTTCGAGGAAATAGAAGTCAAGGTTTGCGTCCATCAAGAACTCGATTGTGCCGACGCCCACATAGTTGACCGCTTTTGCAGCCGCGCAAGCAACGCGCCCCATTTCAGCCCGAATTTCTGGCGTGACAACAATAGAGGGCGCTTCCTCAATCAGCTTTTGATGACGACGCTGGAGCGAGCACTCACGTTCGCCAAAGTGAACCACGTTGCCGTGTCCATCGGCTAGAACCTGAATCTCGATATGACGGCCACCCATAATCATGCGCTCTAAATAAACGGTTCCGTCGCCAAATGCGGCGGTTGCCTCGCGCCGAGCGCCAGCAATCGCGTTTGCAAGCTCTGATGCCTCGTACACAGGTCGCATTCCCTTGCCGCCGCCGCCCGCGCTCGCTTTGACGAGTAGGGGGAAGCCAATTGCGTTGCCCGCCGCCAAAAGGTCAGCATCGCTAATCCCCGGCTCGGTGCCTGGCACAATCGGAACGCCTGCCGTTTGGGCTGTCTCGCGTGCCGTTTGCTTGTCACCCATCACGTCGATCGCGTTGGGAGGTGGGCCAACAAATACAAGGCCAGCATCGTAGCACGCATTGGCAAATGCCGAACGTTCGGCCAAAAAGCCATAGCCGGGGTGAATTGCCCCTGCGCCGCTGCGCTTGGCAACATCGAGTAGACGCTCCATAACGAGGTAGCTATCGGCCGCTTGTGCGCCACCGATATGATACGCTTCATCAGCATAACGCACGTGTGGCGCACCACGATCGGCGTCAGAATAGACGGCAACCGTTTGGATGCCCATGTCGCGGCAGGCGCGCATAATGCGAACCGCAATCTCACCACGGTTGGCGATTAAAAGTTTATTGAATGGTTTGATGTGAAGTTTTCGCATTGATGCGGTTATTGTGAACGATTTAGGTCGTTAGATTTTTAGATGTTCAGGTTGTTAGGCAGAATGCTCGCTCATTTTTTGCGGAGGATTCCAAAGGGTGTAACCCCGTCAAGGGCGAAAAGGCACGATTTAAGTGCGCTACAAAAAGTGCTTAAAAGTGAAGCTTTGCAAAAACGGAGCACCCTCCCTTAATCCCTCCCGAAGGGAGGGAGATCCAATCCCTCCCCCTCCGGGGGAGGCTAGGTGGGGGTGCTTTTCCCCAGGGAAGGCTAGGTGGGCGTGATTTTGGCTAGGTGGGGTGAATTTCTATTTAGCTGACAGGCGCATTCCAGCCTGTCTCGTCCTTCTAGTTTGTTCTCAAGGTTTAGTCGATCACAGCAATCGCCTCGATTTCGATCAGAAATTCGGGGCGGGCGAGTGAGTGAACGCCGATCCATGTGGTGGCTGGGGCGGTTTCGGCCGAAAACCAAGCCCGCAACGCCGTACTCACATGCCCACTGTGCGCCATCTGCTCCGCCACGATATAAATTCGCATCGACACAACATTATCAAGCGTTGCACCGACTAATTTGAGCGCCGCATCAATATTTTTGAACGTTTGCTGTGTTTGTGCTTCCAAATCGCCATCGCCAACAATATTCTGATTTTCATCCCAAGCGACTTGTCCCGACAGGTGAACTGTCTGGCCGCCGCTGCTCACAACCATCTGTGAGAAGCCGTACTGTAAGCTATCGAATAGCTCGGGTGGGTTAACTGTTTGTTTGGGCATAACGACCGCTTAGCGTTTCAAATTCTCATGCGCGGCACGCAAATAGTCGTAGAGAGACTGTGCTTCTGGGTAAAAGAAGGTATAGGGAACCTGCCAAAATTGATCGAGAAGGCGGTTGCCCGTTTGCTGCTCGTAGGTGAGTGCTTGCAGGAACATGTCGATTTTGTCGGCGTCGTGGACAAGTTTTGATTCGGCCGATTCCTCTGCCGCATACTCCTCCCAAAGCGCCCGCCACGATCCGCCAAATGACACATCATCAGTGATTTCAAGCAGCGCCAAACGCTCCATATTTGTTTTGGCGTCTTTGTCGCCCATAAAGCGTTTGACGGGGGCAGGGATGTCAGAGGTCAGCGATTCTGGTAAATCGTGCAGGACGGCCATGGCCAGCACGCGGGCAACGGCAAATGGCTGGTTGATCGCTTCGATGAGTGCAAGCGCCGTCAGGCTGACGCCGTAGCTGTGTGCCGCGACGTTTTCCGCCTGAGGGACACCGCGCTGGAGCCAGCCCGTGCGCGGCATTTGTTTGAGTCGAATTCCATTGAGTAAGAGGTTGACGATGTGGCGTTCTTCCATGATGGGTCAATCCTAAGCGGTTGGGGTCGAATCGTCAATCGGTGAGCAGCAAGATCCCCCAACTCTCAGGTTTCTCGGCGTGTCGTTCGGTTACGCTGGACTGGATGATCTCCGCACGGAGGTGTTCGGCCGAATCGGTATCATGCAAACTCAGCGCAATACGTGCCTTCCACGACGCGCTCGGCTTTGCGCCCAGATCGCCCCACGGAATAGCTGCTTCGAGCACGTAGCCTGTTTCAGTTTTTATAACGGCGATTTTTGTACTGTGTTGCGCGATTGCCCGCATTTTACCAGTGGTTGTGCCGCGTAGACAGGCTGCAAACGCGGGGATGGTGTCAAAATCGCCCGGCGAGAGCACCAGCGTAAAGGTGCGCGGCGAAATTCTATCGGCGTCTACATTGGTGTCGATTTGCAGTTCGAGGACATCGCCACGATAAACGGCACTTTCTGCCCCTTGCACATGCACATCGTCAACAACAATGGCGCTGACGTAGAAATAGTCATCATCCCAAGCGGTACGCCAAAATGCCGCGCCATCGTTTGTGCCGTCCCATGAATCGGCCGCATACACCTGATAAGCTGAGCTGGTTGTATTGAGTTCGGCCCAGCCTTCTAAGTCAGCATCGATTGTGAACGGTGTCTCAACAAACTTTGTACGCACCAATCCTTCGCGAGAGAGCGCTTCTTCGTTGGGCTGCTGCCCGATAAGCGGCTCGGTGACAGGTGGCGTGTATTTGTTTGCGACGATGATATCGGCCGAATTGCCACCAATCCGACCGGTAAGCGAGAGCCAGATAAGCAAACTCATCAGCCCCATGGCATAGAGAAGGAGCAGGCTAAGGACGCTTAATGAAATCCAAACTTCTTTTTTCTTGAGTTGATGACGAAACCACAGCATATAATTGCCCCAATACAGCTTTATAATTGCATGGGAAGGAGGCTCAGCGGGTCTGTGCAAGTTTGACAACCGCTACTGTCGTAAAGTTGCGCACAGTCGATAATCCTCAATCCCCGCTCACGATACGACACCTAAACTCTGCTATAATCCCGTTTGACCAGCAAGCGAATTCTTGCTGACATGTCCAATATTTAGACACGCATATGCATAGCACAGTTGCACTACTCAGCATTATCACTGGAATAGCAAATGTTTGGCGATTTATCACGCTCATGCAGCAGCGGCGCTTGCTTTTATCCTATGACATTGAACAGGCGCTCACGCTCACGCTGATTGCGAGTATGATATGGAGTTGTTGTTTTGTAATTGGTGGGATAATGACGTGGCAGAAACGGCTCCCTTCACGCATACTACTTCCCATCGCTTTTCTCTGCTATACACTGTATAACTTTTTTTGGCTAAGCCCAACCCGTCCATTCGTTGTTTGGCATCTTTTTTTGACCATTTTCACGACGATTGTGCTGAATGTGGGGCGATTTCGGCCGAAATCATCCCCCGAATAGCCCACATGGACGCTCAAAACGAATTTCTAAATGGATAGCTATACCGAACTTAACGACCTACGCACACAATCTCAGGCAGGCGGCGGACCAAAGCGCGTTGCAAAACAACGGTCCAAAGGCAAAATGACCGCCCGCGAGCGGATCGAAATTTTGTTTGATCCAGGTACTTTTCGCGAAACAGACGCTTTTGTCGAACATCGTGATACACGCTTTGGGCTGGCCGACAACAAATTTGTTGGCGACAACGTGATCACTGGCTGGGGTCAAGTGGCGGGGCGTCCCGTTTACGCTTTTAGCCAAGACTTTACAATTCTGGGCGGCAGCTTGGGCGAAGTTCATGCGGCAAAAATCGTCAAAATCATGGACGCCGCGCTCAAAGCGGGTGCGCCCGTGATTGGTCTCAACGACAGCGGTGGCGCACGGATTCAGGAAGGGGTTGTGAGCCTTGGCGGCTACGCTGACATTTTTCTGCGTAACGTGTTGGCCTCTGGCGTTGTGCCACAGTTGAGCGTGATTATGGGGCCTTGCGCGGGTGGTGCGGTTTACTCGCCCGCCATGACCGACTTCATTTTCATGGTGCGTCGCTCCAGCTACATGTTTATCACGGGGCCACAGGTGATCAAAACGGTCACGAACGAGGACGTGACGGCGCGTGATTTAGGCGGCACGATGGTTCACAACGCGATTAGCGGTGTGGCCCACATGGCGGCCGAATCTGAGGTTGAAGCACTTCAACAGGTTCGCACGATGCTCTCCTATTTGCCACAAAACAATATGGAAGATGCCCCGTTCGTTGCGACTAATGACGATCCCAATCGCATGGATGAGGCGCTCAACACGCTTGTGCCAGACAATGCCAACAAACCCTACGACATCAAAGAGGTGATCACCCGCATTGTGGATGATGGCGACTTTTTTGAAACGCAGGAACATTTTGCACAAAATATCGTCGTTGGCTTTGCACGTTTAGGCGGTTACGCTGTCGGCGTTGTCGCGAATCAGCCGATGGTGCTGGCTGGCGTTTTGGACATTGATGCAAGCGAGAAGGCGGCACGTTTTGTCCGTTTCTGCGATGCGTTCAATATCCCATTGATTGTTTTTGAAGATGTGCCCGGTTTCTTACCTGGTGTTGAACAAGAACACGCGGGGATTATTCGCAAAGGGGCGAAACTGCTTTATGCGTTTTGCGAGGCGACCGTGCCAAAGCTCACCGTTGTGACGCGCAAAGCGTATGGCGGTGCTTATTGCGTCATGAACAGCAAACACATTCGGGCAGATGTCAACTTGGCTTGGCCTTCGGCCGAAATTGCGGTCATGGGGCCTGATGGGGCGGTTGACATCATTTTCCGCAAAGAGATGGCGGCGGCCGATGACCCCGTTGCGACAAAAGCAGAGCTTGTTGCCAACTATCGCCGCGAGTTTGCCAACCCATATGTCGCCGCCAAACGCGGTTATGTCGATGATGTCATCGAACCGAAGCAAACGCGCCCCTATCTAATTGACGCCCTCACTATGTTGCGCACCAAGCGCGACCAAAATCCACTTAAAAAGCACGGAAACATTCCGTTATAAAGATTAGGCGTAGGGAGCGAGGCAAGCAGAAAGCATTCTCTTTACGCCTGACTCCTTACTTTTCACTCCACAAAGAACTATGAATTATCGCATTGAGAAAGACACGATGGGGGAGATTCAAGTCCCCAACGATAAATATTGGGGCGCACAGACCCAACGCAGCTTGCAAAATTTCAAGATCGGCGGACAGAAGATGCCGATTGAAATCGTTTATGCGTTTGCCGTTTTGAAAAAGGCGGCGGCGTTGACTAACGTGAAGCTGGCGGGCTTTTCTGAGGAAAAAGCGACGGCGATTGGTGTTGCCTGTGATGAGATTTTGGCGGGCAAGCATGACGATCAGTTTCCGCTTGTTGTCTGGCAAACGGGGTCTGGAACACAAAGCAATATGAACCTCAATGAGGTGATTGCGAATCGTGCCTCTGAAATCTTGGGCGCAGATTTCCGCACCGATAAAAAGGTGAAGGCGAACGATGATGTCAACAAGAGCCAAAGCTCCAACGACACGTTCCCGACAGCAATGCACATTGCGACCTACACCAAATTTGTTGAGCAGACGATTCCAAAAGTGCAGTTGTTGCAGGGAACTTTGGCGGCAAAATCGGCCGAATTTATGCAGATCGTCAAAACGGGCCGCACGCACCTCATGGATGCAACCCCGTTGACGCTTGGGCAAGAGTTTGGCGGTTATGCTACGCAACTGAAGCGCGGCATCGAAACGCTACAAGATTCGCTCAAGCATTTGCAAGAGCTAGCGCTGGGCGGCACGGCCGTTGGGACAGGTCTCAACACCCCCTCGGGTTATCCTGAAACGGTTGCGGCACAGATTGCAGAATTGACGGGGTATCCTTTTGTAACGGCCGAAAATAAGTTTGAAGCACTTAGTGCTCACGACGCGATGGTAGAGGCTAGCGGGGCGCTCAGGCGCGTTGCCGTTAGTTTGATGCACATTGCAAACAACATTCGCCTGCTTGCCAGCGGCCCACGCACTGGCATTGGCGAAATCGTGTTGCCAGCCAACGAGCCAGGTAGCTCAATCATGCCAGGCAAGGTCAACCCAACCCAATGTGAAGCGATGACAATGGCGTGTGCGCAGGTGATCGGCAACGATGTCGCCGTTTCTGTTTCTGGCACACACGGTCAATTCCAGCTAAACGTCTTTAAGCCCGTGATGGCTTATAACGTGCTGATGAGTGCGCAACTGGTGGGTGATGCTTGCCAAAGCTTTAACGACAACTGCGCCGTTGGCATTCAGCCCAACGACGGGCGCATCAGCGAGCTAGTGAGCAAAAGTTTGATGCTGGTGACCGCTTTGAATACGCGCATTGGCTATTACAAAGCGGCCGAAATCGCGCAAACAGCCCATACAGAAGGCACAACGCTGAAAGAAGCAACCCTCAAATTAGGCCATCTGACTGAGGAAGAGTTTGACGAAGTGGTTGTTCCGAGCAAAATGGTTGGCAAAATGTCGTAAGCGATGTTTTGAATAACGAACGGAAAACAATGAATAATTAATGGCGAATGTTATGCGGCAACAGAATTCAAAATTCTGCGTTCAATGTTAATTATTCACCGTTTGCTTTGAATAATGAACGGAAAACAATGAATAATTAATGGTGAATGTTATGCGGCAACATAATCTACCGTTCGCCCCACATTTTACCTCGTTCCACTGCTCCGCGGTGGAACGCTCCTCTTGCCGCTCTGCGGCCTCTTCTCTGCCAAGAAAAGTTCTCCACAGGCCGCATAGCGGCAAGCAAAGACACTCCCACGCGGAGCGTAGGAGCGAGTCAGCATAATTCAAAATTCGGCGTTCAATGTTAATTATTCACCGTTTACTTTGAATAATGAACGAAAAACAATGAATAATTAATGGCGAATGTTATGCGGCAAAATTATTCACCGTTCGGCCCCACATCTTACAAAAATATAGAAACAAAAAGCGCACCCATCTGGGTGCGCTTTTTGTTGTGGAGATGGTGGGACTCGAACCCACGTCCGTGAAAAACCGCCTATAGACATCTACAAGCTTAGTTGGGCTATTTGTGCATTTAATCGTTTATGCGCCGACCAACTGGCTCAAACTAAACGACGAGTTGCTGGCGACCCTAAGCCGCGCCTCTAGCCCTAGCTAGCAACATCGCTAGGGAGCACGCTAACATTTATGACGTCCGTTACCGACCTAGTTAGCGAGCAGTTCGGGCGGACGTGCTTCCGTCTCCGGAAAACTACAGAATGCCGAGCCTAATTAGGCTGCGAGTGGCATTGCGCTGTAGTTATAAGCAGTATTAGCTGGTACTTTGGCAACTAATGTTTGTGACCTAGTTTTACGAGATATGGTCGTTCTCGGCTTGCAGTCCACGACTAAATCTTCCTCGTCGAAGCCTGTCATCCCCAAGCTGGTTGAAGGTAGACCCTTCACGCAAAGCGAACTTCGCATCGGCAAGTATAGCATACTATTTTGGGGAGGGGGACCAAATTTGAAGTGAAACGCCGTCTAGATCGTGGTTTTAGCGGTTGTACGTTCAATATGATTCATCCTACCCTCAGCTTGATGGCTACTTGCTTGTCATCACATTTCACGCTGTGTTATGATCCCGCCCGTTTAATCGTCGGGTTAACTATTTTACAAGTTCGCCCATTTACCATCATTAATGGTAAATTAGTCAGGCTCAAAAATTAATTTATCCTTTTGCAGAGAGTATTGGATCTTTATTCTTTTGAGATGACCTTAAACAGTACGGGATGAAAGGTCGCGCAAATTTCTGGGTGTGCAGGAATCATTAGATGCGTTGGACCTTAGTAAAAAAGGAACGGGATTGTGTTTTTGGAAGGCGAGACCTGTCTTTCACAATGCCTCATTCAATATGACCAATTCAACTGAATCAAAACCATCGAATAAAGGGCTGATAGCCGCTGCATTTTTGCTGGTACTGGTGCTTTTCGGCGCAGGGTCTTACCTCTTGCGTGATAGCATGTCTGGTAATGCTGACGCAACGGTTGCAGAGCCAGCAACAACAAATGAAGTTGTTGAAAGTGAGAGCGAAGGTGCAGGTGTGGACGCGCCAGCCGGAGATAGTGGAGCCGACACTGTTTCAGAAATTCCAGGCAAATTTACGGTGAACTCCACGACCTCTGTTGTTGTCAAAGAGCTGTCGGGCAGTGATTTCGGTCAGCAGCTAGCAACTGAGACAGAGCTGTTGGGGTCTGTTTACACAATTAACTCAGACGATGACGCCACGGGCCAATTGCGTTTGAGCGTGCCAGATGGTGCTGACCAGCGTGTTGTTGACATGTACGGTTGGAACAGTGGCGTTTGGACGTATATTCCGGCTGCGATGCAGGAGCGGGAAATGGTTTCGGCCGAAATCGATCTCCCACAAGCGGTTGCACTTGTTCGCACCAACCAAGCCGAAGACCTTGTCTACGGTGCAGAAGTTCTGCCGCTTAGCCAAGTGCCTGGCGCTATCTTCCCGATTTTGAGCGAAGTCTCTGTCGGAACGTTGACGCTTGGTAACAATGGCGATCTGCTCGGTGAACCCGTTCTGATTCAGCCTGGTAGCTACAACGAATATTTGCGCGTGACAAACACGGGCTTGGTCGTTGATTCAGCAAGCCTGATGACCGTTCTAACCGATGCTGACATTCAGCAAGCCCATATTGAAGCGCTCGTACAACGCGCGTTTAACGGCGGCTATGCGGGAATCAATGTTGATTATCAAGGCGTGCCTGCCGTGCAGTCGGCCGCATTCAACACATTCCTGACGAACCTCGGCGATGCGCTCCATGCGCAAGATCGTTTAATGGTGGTCACGGTCAACAGCCCTGAGCTGAACAATGGACAGTGGACAACGTATGGACACGATCTAGCCACCGTTGGTCAAGTCGCTGATGCCGTGTTGTTGCAAGCGCCCCTTGACCCTACGGTGTATGGCGACAATGGTTTGGTCGAGCAAATGCTGACTTGGGCCACAGAACATGTAGACCGTTATAAACTATCTTTGTTCCTGACGGCCAATGCGGTTGATCAGATTGGTAACGATTTTGTTGAACTCCCCGGCGAGCTTGCGCTGGCTAATTTTGGCGAACTCCAAATTTTGCAAGGCTCTCAAGCGATGCAGAAAGGGGAAACAATTGAAGTTGGCCTTACCGGTACGGCTAGCCCCTTGGAATGGGACGGCAACGGCGTGACCTACCGCTACAATTTTGAAGCGTCTGGTCAAGACCATACGGTATGGCTTGCAAATGAAGGCGCACTGGCGCATCGGATTCGCCTTGCGGATCGGTTCAACCTGCGTGGCGTGATGGTGCGCGGTTTGGGCGGCATGTCGGACGGCGAAGGCTATACCTCAGCTTATCTGAGCTTAGAAGGTGAGCCAGCCCCTGACTCTAAAGCGGCGGCGCTTGTCTGGACAGTCACCAACATCAATCAGGATGTGGTTGCCAGCAGCACCAGCAGCGATCAATTCACCTATGCGTTCCCGAGTGGAGACAATACGGGTGAGTTTTCGCTTAACGTTGATTTCGCGCTGGGCGATAACCAAACGCGACTTGGAACGATTCCATTTATTTTGACGGATGCGGCGGCCGAAGCGGAAGCAGCGGAAGAAGTTGCGGCGGCGGATGCTGAGGCAGCGGACGCTGAGACAGAAGAAGCTGCGGGGGATGAGGCTGTGGATTCGGCCGAATCTGAGCCAGCAGAAGAACCCGCGTCAGTTGGCAACGCATTTGGTCGCGGTACGGTCACCATTGACACAAACTATCGTCAAGGGCCAGGCTACTACTACGCAATCCGTGAGATTCTAGCCACAAGTACCGTTCTCGATATCGAAGGACGTTCGCAAGATGGGTTGTGGCTAAGCGGCACGCCTGTGAACAGTGACAAACAAGGCTGGGTTTATGCTCAACTCGTACAGCTAGACGGTATGACGCTTGGAGATTTGCCCGTAATTGGGTCAACCGCCACTGCGTCTGTGTCACCTTCACAGCCAACACAATCTGAGCCAGCACAATCTGAACCAACACAATCTGAGTCAGTACAACCTGAACCAACACAATCTGATCAGACGGTTGCGTCAAATGAACCCACAGCAGAGGCTGTAGCGCAAGTAACCGTTTGGCCGACCTCGCAAGTAACTATTTGGCCGACCGCACAAGTAACCATTTGGCCGACGGCGCAAGCTACAAAATGGCCAACGGTACAGGCCACAAAATGGCCTACCAGAACACCACTGCCGCAAGGCCCTTGGGCCGGATCGCAACAGCAACAAGGCCAATGGCAAACGGCAACCCCTGTGCCACCGCCTGCTGCCCCCACTCAAATTCCACAGCCAACTGCTGCGCCACCAACGGCAACCCCTGTGCCACAGGCAACTGCTGTGCCACCAACCGCTGTGCCACCAACTGCTGTGCCAACGCAGCCACCTGCACCACCGCCCGCTGCACTGGGTGGCGGTTTTGAACTAGGTGGTCAAACGCATCATCTCGGCAACCCCGCGCTTATGCGAGACATTGGTATGACTTGGGTTAAGTTCCAACATAAATGGGGCGAAGGCGACTCAGGAACGTCTGTTGCAGACCGTATTAAACAGGCGCATGGTAACGGGCTGAAAGTTCTGTTGAGTATGCCAGGTGCTAGCACCTATCCAAGCTCCATTAACGCAGCCGCTTATGTCGAGTTCTTGCGCAGTGTTGCATCGTTGCCAGAGCCACCTGATGCGATTGAGATTTGGAACGAGATGAACATCGACTTTGAGTGGCCTGCTGGACAAATTAGCCCTGAAACCTATGTCAACACGATGTTGAAACCTGGGTATCAGGCGATTAAAGCCGCAAACCCAAGCATCATGGTCGTCAGCGGTGCGCCCGCACCAACTGGTTTCGACAATAACACAAACGCATGGGCAGATGATCGCTACATGGCTGGTGTTGCTGCCGCAGGTGGCGGGAACTACATGGACTGTATCGGCGTTCACTATAACGCAGGTGCAACCTCGCCAAGCCAAGAATCAGGCCATCCTGCTGACGGCGGTGCGCGTCACTACAGTTGGTACTATAACGGCACGTTGAACATGTATTACAACGCATTCGGCGGTGCGCGTAAGGTTTGCTTTACGGAAATTGGCTACCTGTCGACACAAGGCTACCCAGGGACCCCGCAAAACTTTAACTGGGCTGCTAACACAACAGTTCAGCAGCATGCAGACTGGCTTGCTGAGTCGACTCGCTTGAGTGCAAACAGTGGTAAGGTTCGTTTCAATATTATTTTCAATATTGACTTTACACACTATGATCCAAATGGGGATCCACAGGCAGGATATGCGATTATCCGACCTGATGGTTCTTGCCCAGCTTGTCCGCTCCTCAAATCAGTGATGGGCCGTTAACTTTAGAAAGGGAACGTCATGCGAAAGTTAAGACTGTTTGGACTAGGTTGTTTATTGATTTTGTTGATGGCTTGCGGAGGTGATGAGCCTGCCGTATCGGAGCCTGAACCCGAACCTGAAGTTGTGGTTGTTGAAGAAGGGGCAGCGGCCGAACCAACGGCCGCGCCGACTGATGTACCTGAGCCTGTTGTTGAGCCGACGCTGCCACCGCCCGTGGTGGTTGAAAGTGATGAGGCGATCGTTGAAGAAGCGGTTGAAGAAGATGCGCCTTCGGCCGAAGAGGCAGTCGTTGAAGCAGACACCCCGCCAATTGATTTGCCAATGATTAACCCTGTCGGCTACGCAGACGGGTTTGGCTACGGGATTCAATCCCATGCAACGATTGGCGACCCTGCCTATGCAATGGAAGTTGTTGCGAATCAGCTCAACCTTAACTGGGTAAAAGTACAGATGCGCTGGGCTGTTGTTCAAAGCCAGCCAGATAGCTACGATTGGGGTATTTGGGATGCCATTGTCAATGAGGCAGATGCGAAAGGGGTGAAACTGATGCTTAGCATCGTCACCTCGCCTTCTTGGTCGCGAGCGGCTGGAGATGAGCATGGGCCACCCGATGATTACAACCTTTATCATGAGTTTGTGATGGAGGTTGCAACCCGCTACCAAGGTCGCGTACACGCGATTGAGGTCTGGAACGAACAGAACTTAGATCGTGAATGGGTAACTGACCAAGGTGTCGCACCCATCACCTACGTTGAATTTATCCAAGGCGCGTACGCGGCGATCAAAGGGGTTGACCCGAACATTGTCGTGATTAGCGGTGCGCTTTCGCCGACGGGTGTGCATGATGAAAACAAGATCAAGTATATGAACGACCTGATCTGGTTTGATGAGGCGCTGACCTTTGGCTTGCTCGACTCGGTTGACTGCGTAGGAGTTCATCACAATGGATACAACCTGCCGCCAAACGTTGGGTTTGAGGACGCTGGCTCGGTTGAAGGCAGCGACACAATGTCGTTCCGTGGCCCATTTGATAACCCACATCCAAGCTGGAGCTTTTTCACCACCTTGGATCTGATGACTCAAAAAGCACAAGCGGTTGATCCAGAAATGAAAATGTGTGTGACGGAGTTTGGTTGGGCAACGGCCGAAGGATATGAAGAACATCCAACAGGTTTTGAATGGGTACTTGACAATACGCTTGAAATACAAGCGCAATACATTGTTGAAGCCTACACTCAAATGCGTGCCTCTGGAGATGTGCTGCTTGCCTTCCTGTTCAACTTTGATTATGGTCCTAAGGGCAACGGCCCCACAGACGATAACGTCCCCTATAGCATCCTCGATACGAATGGGGTTCCACGCCCTGCCTTCGGTGCAATCGGCGGAATGGATAAAACGCCTTAACTGATTTCAAACGCATGACCCGTTGTGACCAATGCTTACAACGGGTCATGCGCCCCCGCTTTTGAAGTATCTTTTCATACTTTCTCTATTCATCCTATCCGTTTCCACTGCTTGCAACTCAGGTGAGGCTGTTGAGATGCGCTTTGCGTCTCCATCGTATGGAGTGCATACGGCGCTTTGGTGGAATATCACAGACGGTCATATCCCTGAGCTGCAATATGCGGCCGAACTTGGCTTTGGCTGGGTCAAGCAAAATATTGCATGGCGTGATGTCGAAGATCAGGTGAAAGGAGAATACAACACCTACCGTCCCGACCGAATTGTCGAAGAAGCAGAGGCCGAAGGGCTGAACCTGCTGGTTCGTTTAGACCGATCCCCTTGGTGGGCGACACCTGATGGGGCATTGCTCGAAAATGGCCCTCCCGCAGATTATCAAAACTATGGCGATTTTTGTAGCTGGATGGCGAAGCGTTTCAAAGGGCGCATTAAAGCGTATCAAGTTTGGAATGAACCGAATCTAGATCGTGAGTGGGGCGGTAGTCCGCCCAGCCCAGAGGAATATACAGAACTGCTCAAAGTCTGTTATACCGCGATTAAGGAAGCCGATCCTGATGCGATTGTCGTCTCGGCAGGGCTTGCGCCAACGGGCTTGTATACCGAGCTTGTGATGCCTGACGATGTCTTTTTACGGCGCATGTATGAAGCGGGCGCGGCCGATTATTTTGATGTGTTGGGATTAAATGCGCCAGGTTACAATGCGCCGCCTGAAATTTCGGCCGAAGACGTCGCCAATCCAGAAAACGGCTACGGTGGACACCGCACCTTTGCCTTCCGCCACGTCGAAGATATGCGCGACATCATGGTTGAGTTTGGGGATGCACACAAACAAGTCGCCATTTTAGAGATGGGATGGGTGACAAACGACGCAGGACATTACACCGATCAAACGCTTGATGAACTGCATCCATCCTATGCATGGTATGCAGTTGATGAAGAGAAACAGGCCGAGTACCTAGCTGGCGCATATGCATATGCACGTGAGAATTGGCAGCCGTGGATCGGTTTAATGACAACAATCTACATTGCCGATTTTAATTGGACGCCAGAAACACATGAGCAATGGTGGTGGTCGATTGTGCGCCATGATGGGTCGCGGCGTCCCGCCTTTGACGCGCTGAAAGAGATGTCTAAAGAGCAACTGCCGCTTGAGGATCAATAATGAACTGGATCTTGGCAATCTCCTACTGGCTACATCTGCTCACAACGGTGGTTTGGTTGGGTGGGTTAGTGGTGATGGCGCTGATTGCATTCCCTGCTTGGTTTCAAGCTTCCTTGTCGGACAACCAGTGGTTTAACTTTCAATCAAAGCTGACGCCCTATGTCAACGCCTCGATGGCGGTTTTGTGGATCACTGGTTTTTATCAGATGACGGTTGATGTGCAGTACACAGGTTTTTTGGCGATTGACAGCAGTTGGGCGGTTGCGATTTTGCTCAAGCACGTGGCGGTGATTGCCATGACGGGAATTGGCCTCTATTCGCAGTTTCGTATTTTGCCTGCATTTGAGCGTATTGAGTTATTGCAGCGTGCTAAGCCGAAGTTAGCGGCCGAAGAGCGGGCGCGTGTTCAGTTGCAGGAAGGGCAACTGCTGCGCGTGAATTTGGTTTGTGCCGTGCTGGTGCTGCTGTTTACGGCGATTGCAACTGCGATGTAGGTGGTTATCGGCCGATAATATCCTAAAAACAAACGACTTAAGGCTTCGCCATCGCCCAGTTTGTAGAAAAATTCACAAGTCTTTGCAAACCTGATTTAGATGTGCGATAATTCTTTTTGTGCGAGGGTCATTAGCTCAGCTGGTAGAGCAGTGGACTTTTAATCCATTGGTCGGGGGTTCGAATCCCTCATGGCCTACCTCACATTCTAGGTCGCCGCAAGGCGACCTATTTTTTTCTAGTTTGCTCCCATAGCTCAGAGGATAGAGCGTTGGCCTCCGAAGCCAGAAGCCCAGGTTCGAGTCCTGGTGGGAGTACTGTCAGAAACAGAAGCATCTACTATAAAGTAGTGTTAGCCTTCTTCCCCCAACTACACCAAAATTTGTTGATTGTTCAGGATGTTCCCCAATATTCTCAACTGCATCCCTTCTCCATTGTCATTTCCCTTATTTCAAGCCATTGTTCCTCGGTAAAGGCCAATTTACCTTTTCCAATTCGGCCGTCAACCCGCAATATCGCCCACTTGTTATCTATCCACACAACAAAGCCTAACGGTCCGCGTGGGGAAGGCGCACGCAATACCTCAACGCCATCGACTGCAAACCGCGTCTCCTTTTCGCCCCACTTTATTTCATAGGTATGCCACGCTTGCCAGTCGATAGCCAACGGCTGTTCCTGCACGCCCATTGCCCGTTGCCCGATAGGCCACAGCTTGCGACGCAGCCAGCCGATGTTGAATATGGGGATCATCACTGGCGCAAATGGTAATAGTGCCAAGAACGGCCAGCGCCCCGCGTCCATCGTTGCCGCCTTCCACCCATATCCATCCACCTTTTCGGCTAACTTTATATCTGAGGGCTGTGAGGCAAAAAAGAACCAAGCGGCCCGAGGCATCCCATAGATCAATCCTCGGCTCATCTTGACTGGCTTGTTCCAAAAACCAAAGCCAGCCGTCCCCTGAAAATGGTCTGTTGCGTGCGAAAAACGGGCTTGAATTGTCAACGTTAGCGGTGGTTGCCAAATAAAATTGCGTTCACGCCCATGATCGTTTAGCTGCACATCTACCGTGTGCTCAACCGTTGTCTCATTCGCAACGACCCGCAACGTCTCGTCTATAAACTCGATCTTTCCAGATCCCTTCACAAACCAACGCAAGGCCCCGCCAAAGCCTTTGGCCCATCGGATAAATGTGTTGGGAACATCAAATTCGGCCGCTTTTTGTTTCATAGCATAAAAAATGGTTGAGACAAACCGTTCTCAGTACGCCCAACCCGTGTGTTTCATGACCCAAATGAAGAAGATGTCACGAATAAAAAGCATGACACGGATAGTATAGTAGGTGCGTTTGTAGAGTGCCGATCGGCGGACGGGATCATAATCGATTAGCTGGATTTGTTGCTCAGGCGTCAAGAGTAGATTATGTGCGCGGAGTAGGGTGCGGCGGGCAAGGAAACTCCAGAGGCGGGCTGGCAACTGGGATAACGAATTGCGACGAATGCGTTCTGCTGGGGAAGCGGCCGAACGCCCGTAAATGTCTGGAATGATGCCCGTATGCCAAAACGAAGTAAGCGAACGACGAATGATAGTTTGTAATTGCGTGGCAACGTGCCGCCGAAGCGCTGGGGAAAGCGTCGCATAATCAACATAAAAAAGAGGCAGGCTATCCTTGAGATAAGGTTGCACAATAATCACATATGCACGTTGGGTGTCATCACTGGCAACTAAGAAATAGCTGGGGACGCTGCATTCAGGGCCAACAATGTCGGCATACTTTTTAGCGGCGGCCCGTAATTCTAAGGCTTCATGTAGCGCCGCTGTAGAGGTAGTATGTGGCTCATTTTTTAACTTGACGACAAAGCGGGCATCATCTGTACGATAAACTTCAGATTCATTGCCTCCCGCAATACGTTCTAGGTGGAGATCCATGTCTAAACAAGCAAATAGCAGGTTTTTATGTAAATTTGTCTCACTTTCAACCATTTTTCTACGGCCTAATTTTGCACAGCTTGGGTTTGTTATTTTGAAAGATAAAAATCTAGCCAGTACTTATACACTTCATCTATAAAATAGTCGAAATGTTGAACTAGACAGGTTACGCTATACGTGCCGCCGCTGAACAAGTTTTATGTTTGAATCTATGATATGTGCCAAACGGCCTACATAGACGAGTTTTCCCGTATTTTTCCCCTCTCAAAATAAGCCCAGCAAGACCAATCATGCGGCTACCTTTGTCCTCTACCTCTGGTCTTAAAGTACAAAAGTACTAGGACCCCCACCCAAATTCGTAAGCTAAATAGCAATTTTCGCCATGCAGACTAGAAGGCAGGTGAGGCAACAAGTTCTATTTTGGAACTCCTCGCTGGACGCTTTGCTTCGACGGTACTGACAACTATGACGACATATTGGCGTTTCGGCCGAATTCCGGCTAGGGTTTTCACCCCTGACAATTATCTCCAACTTCTTGGGGCAGCTGGCATTTGCCTCGCTGCGTACGGCTTTGTCAGTGTGCTGCAAGTAGAAGACGTGCGACTGTTTGCCTGGCTGACGATTCTGACGACCCTTGCTGAAGTCACAAGCGCACAGCACAATGCTTTTGATGTAACAATAGATGCAAGCTCAGCCGTCAGTTTTGCAGCAATTCCATTTTTTGGCATAGGTGGCGCAGTCTCTATTCTCTGTATCGCCAGCTTCGTACATTTGATTTCCCAGTATGTACGTGGAGTCCAAAAGGATAATGAGCTGTTAAAGGCCCGCGTTAACTTGGGAATGAAGGGCGGGAGTCTCTTCCTAGCGGGCATCGTCTGGACAGTATCTGGGCCGACTTCGTGGTGGGCGGTCGTTCTTGTTTGGATCGTGATGGCGATTGTGCAGGATCAGGTGAACTTCTTTTTGTTGATGAGTATTTTTCGTCTCAACAAAGGGAAGTCGTTTCGTATTTATACCGCTTGGTCTGAAAGCTATTGGGCCATTTTCATGAGCATCACCGTAACCGTGATTGGCGGTGGTTTGATCGGCTACGCGATTTATCGATACGACTGGGAAGGGGTGCTGCTCTTTTATCTGCCAACGCTTCTGTCGATAGTTTCATTCCATACAACGGTTCGCAATTACAAGAATACAATGAGCGAACTAGAAACGATTGTTGCCGAACGAACTAGTGAACTAAAGGATGCAAACACAGAATTGGCTTCTACAAACGGGCAACTGGTTAGCCTTAACGAAGATTTGACACGCGCAAACAAGGCGAACAGTCGATTTTTGGCGGTACTTTCGCATGATATGCGTTCGCCGCTGACGGGGATTAAGCTTTATGGGCAATTGCTGCAACAGCGTGCAGATATGCCCGTTAAGAAACGGACGCACATGATGCAAGTGATTTTACAAAATACACAGACGCTTGTAGAGCTGGTTGACAACTTAGTTGAAATTGAGCAATCGGGTGGGGACAAGCTGGCATTGCAGATTGAACGGGTTGACTTAAATTCGTTGATGCATGAAGCGGCCTTCAATTTTGATGCACATGCGGCCGAAAAGAACATTACAGTTGATGTGCAACTCGCATCAGAACCATTGGTGATTGCAGCCGATCGGCAGTTAATCAAACGATCGATTACCAACTTGATCTCAAACGCAATTAAATACACGCCTAATGAAGGGCGCGTCACTGTATCTGTTAGCCGAGAGGATGCAGAGGCGAATATACGGATCGCGGATACTGGGATTGGTATTCCTAAAGATCAAATCGACAAGATTTTTGACAGCTATCATCGTGTTGATGAGCATCGCGCAACGGCTCAGGGGTTAGGGCTGGGTCTGTCGATTGTGAAACGCTATATTGAGCTTCACAAAGGTGAGATTTTTGTAAGGAGCGTTGTTGGGGAAGGCAGCCAATTTAACGTCTATTTGCCTTTGGAAAGCAAAAACGAGGGGTCAGCATAACGTTTGAAGCAGGTCGCTTGATGTCTTTGAAGATAAACCTTAACAAGGCTTTATTTGCCACATTTGGCGGATTGTAACAAAACGGCACGACTGGCCGCACTCAGATGGATGACAGTATGACCGAGCAACCGAAACAGCAACAGATCGATACATGCCTCGCACATGCTTGGCAAATATGCCGAAAGGATGCTGCGGCTGCATTTCGCATCAGCAAAGAGAATCTCCAGCAGGCAATCTACCTCGATTATGATCGTGGCCGTGCGTTGGGCTTGCGCAATTTGGCTCGGGGTTATCTTGACCAAAACGAGACGGAGCGTGCGCTTGAATATGCCCAAGAGAGTATTGCGATATTTGAGGCGCTGCGCGATCTGGAAGGGTTAGCGCAGGTTTTGAACGTGGTAGCAGAGGCATATTGGGAGCTTGGCGACTATTCTCAAACGCTGTCGCACAACCTCCGAACGCTTCAATTGGCACAGCAAACGCGATCGCGCAAGATGGAAGCCCACGCGCTGGCTAATTTGGCGCAAGTTTATGTGAAACTCCAGCAGTACGATAAAGCCCGTGAGATGTTGACGCTGGCGATGCCGATTTTTGCAGAGGTGGGCGAAGCGCCTGGCGTTTTTCACGCACTTAACAACATGGCGATGCTTTCGCTGGTGCAGCAAGAATATGTTGAGGCGGAAGCATATGCCAAACGGGCGCTTGTGATTTCGAAAACACACCAGTGGCGGCTATTTTCTACGATTGCGTACGATACGCTGGGGCAAATTTTATCTGCGGTGGAACGTGAAGCGGAAGCGGAAGCGGCCTATCGCAGCAGTTTAGAGATTAATGCGGGAGAGTTTAAGCGCAACGTTTGTATTACCAACTTGAGCTTAGCTAGATTATGTAGCCATTCGGGGAAGTTGTCAGAGGCGTTCACCGTTGGACGTGCCGCACTTGAAATTGGGCAGGCGCTTAAAAACCGACAGCTACAAAGCGAGGCCCATCAGGTTTTGGCAGAGGTTTGCGAGGCAATGAACGATCCATGTTCGGCGCTTGAGCATCTTAAACAACACCATGCGCTCCATCAGGAGGTGCATAATCAGCAAAGCGAGCGGGCGCTGGTTAATATGGAGGTGCGTTATCGGACAACGGCCGCACGCAAAGAGGCGCAGATTTTGCGCCAGACAAATGCTGAGCTACAGCATGAGATTGCGGAGCGTGTACGGATTGAGGCGGAGCTGGTTGAGGCGAAAAATTCGGCCGAAAAAGCAAAATTCGCGGCCGAATCAGCAAGCCGCGCCAAAAGCGAATTTCTTTCCAACATGAGCCACGAACTGCGCACGCCGCTCAACGGCATCTTGGGATACGCGCAAATTTTGGCTCGCAGCAACGCCCTTGACCCGCCCCAGCTAGAAGGCGTTGAGATTATTCAACACAGCGGAGAGCATTTGCTCACGCTCATTAACGATATTTTAGATATTTCAAAAATTGAAGCGCGGCGATTGGAGCTTCAAGAATGTGAACTGCATTTGTCCAGCTTCTTAGAGGGCATTGTTGGGCTGATGAAAATGCGGGCCGAACAGCAGGGAATAGACCTTATTTTTGAGGTGATCGGAACGCTGCCCAACGGCATTCTGATTGATGAGAAACGGCTGCGCCAAGTGCTGATTAACCTGTTGGGGAACGCGATTAAATTCACAGAGCGCGGCAGCGTCACGTTGCGAATTCACAGCTTGTTAGACACCCACGATCAGGCGCAACTGCGCTTTGAAGCGATCGATACAGGGATCGGGATTGCGCCAGAACATTGCCGCGAAATTTTCCAGCCGTTTGAACAGGTTGGCAACAGCCAACAACGTGCCGCTGGAACAGGGTTGGGGTTGGCGATTAGCCAGCGTCTTGTCGAGGCGATGGGGGGCGAGATTCAGGTTGAAAGCAGTTTGGGCGAGGGAAGTCGTTTTTGGTTTGAGATTGTGGTGCGTACCGCGACATCAAACCCAGAGGTGCGGCCATTTTTACCCCCTGTGATTGGCTTCCAAGGGATTCCGCAGTCGATTCTGATTGTTGATGATACCCCTTACAACTGCCTGTTGCTGCACAGTCTGCTTGCGCCGCTGGGATTTGAACTGTACGAAGCGGTGAACGGCGCAGAGGCGCTGGCATTGGCGGCCGATTATAAACCAGACCTCATTCTGCTCGACTTGGTTTTACCTGACTGCAACGGGTTAGATATTGTTGAGGATCTGCGACGTCATGCGCCCCAAACGACGATTGTGGCCGTTTCAGCCAGCATCATCGACTTGAGCCGCGAGATGATTGTGAACGCCGGCTGCGATGATTTTCTGCCAAAACCAATTCGCGTGGATGACTTATTTTTGCTGATACCACAGTTCTTAGATATTGAGTGGGTTTATGAAGAACGGGCCGTTATTCGTGAACCAAATAAATTTGATTCTGCTGTTGATGAAGTGCCATCGGCCGAGCAGCTACAAACGCTGCTAGATCTTGCGGGTATAGGTGACCTGCACGGCGTTGAGCGTATGGCGCATCAGCTTCAGGAAGAAACGTCTGCTTTACAACCATTTACACATCATGTGATTCAGTTCGCCCATGAGTTCGACGAAGAATCACTGACTAAATTGCTGCAAGAGTGCTTAGATAGCGTTCAGCAATTTGCCGCACTGTTCGCCCCTGCGCGTTGAGAATGATATGACTCAAATTAACCCAAATGCCTATACCGTCTTGGTTGTTGATGATACACCAACAAATCTGAAGGTATTGGCCGACTATTTATCGGCCGAAGGATTCCGTATTTTAGTTGCTCGTAATGGAGAGAGTGCGCTGAAACGTGCTGAGCACGGCCAGCCCGATATTATTCTGTTAGACGTTCTGATGCCTGGAATCAACGGGTTTGAAACCTGTGCCAAGCTCAAAGCAAATACGGCAACCGAACATATCCCCGTTATATTTATGACCGCCCTGTCTGAAACGGAACATAAGGTCAAAGGGTTTGAAATGGGCGCTGTTGACTACGTGACCAAGCCGATCCAACAGGCGGAAGTGCTGGCACGTCTCCGCACACATCTGAAAATTCGTGATTTGACCAATACCCTAGAGCGTCGCGTGACGATGCGAACGGCCGAACTGCGCGAGGCGCTCCAAAATCAGCAGCGTTTGACAGACGAACTGTCCGTGGCGTTGGCGCGTGCGGAAGAACTACGACTCATTCAGGGCCGGGTTATCAATGTCGTCTCGCATGAATTTCGGACGCCGCTCAATGTAATCAGCGGCTCGTCTCATCTGCTAGCAAACTATGTTGAGCGCATGACCACAGCGAAGCGAAGTGCTGTCTCCCAGCGCATCAGCGAATCAATTTCCTACATGACGACGCTGCTCGACAACGTGCTGTACACAGGCACAATGGAGCAGGAAGGGTTGAAAGTTGATCAGAAAGCGGTTGATTTGGCAAGGGTTTGCAGGATAGCAAACGAATCGGCCGAATCTCAGTTTGGCAAGCGGCAGGTTCGCATTCGTATTATCGATTTGGACGGGCCTGTGCTGACAGATGAGCAACTGTTGCAACAGCTTTTGAGCAAGCTTTTGTCAAATGCTTATAAATTTTCGGCCGAAAACGAACCTATCACACTCACCGTTTCCGAACAGTACGGGCTGCTCATGATCGACTTGAAAGATCAAGGGCGCGGCATACCGATTGAAGATCAGCCGCACGTGTTTGATTTGTTCTACCGTGGGCAAAACACAATTGGCGTGCGTGGGCTGGGTCTTGGCCTCTCAATCGCCAAACGCATTGTGACGACGCTTGGCGGTGAGATTAGCGTCAGCAGCGATGGTGAAGGGTTGGGAAGCCACTTTAGCGTGCAAATTCCAATTATGGAGGAGGCACACGTGGAAGAACCGCACATGATGTTGGTGGCGGGCTAAAGGGCGTCACCAGTTCATTTGGAAGTTGTGCTGACCCCAAATACACGGCTGTCAGTCGTTTGTGGCCATTCATCTCATCTACCCGCCTCGTTATAGTGGACGTAAGTCAACCTTGATATGCTGTATCAAGGAGTTATGACCACTAATAAAATTATCGGTAGTTTAGATTGATAACAAATAATTGAGAACGGATAACTATCCGTTGACTTTACCGTTAGCCACCTTATTCTGTCAGCTCTATTTGATTGAGTTGCAACGCCTTGAGAACGGAGCAAATGATAGGAATTGTCGAGAATTTTCAATTTCCTTGGTTGAAAATGACTTTACGGAAGGGATAAAAAATGAGCCTGTTGGGAAGAACAAGCCAAACGCAAACGATGCCCTCACCAATTGAAGCGGTTGAAAAGTTGAACGAGATCGGATACACGTTGCTGTATGATGATCCAGAATCTGCCCAAAAACGATTTGAACATGCCTTGCACTTGGCAAGAAAAATCGATCACAAGTCGGGAGCGGCAAAAGCCCATAGTGGACTGGCCGTCGTTTATCAATCTTTGGGGATGGATGATAAGGCGACTGAACATGCTCAATCGGCCGAAGATCTGTGTTTCGTTCTAGAAAAACCACAGCATGTTGGACAGATTTTCCTCAATTTGGGCGATATGTATCGCCAACGCTTGCAAATCGAAGCCGCCGCAAGCGCCTATCAACAAGCGTTAACACGGTTTGAGCTAGGCCACGATCGCTTTGGAATGATGCAAACCTACAATGCGGTCGGACTGCTGCACGCCCAAACGGGTGCGCAAGCCTCCTCTTTGGAGTCCTATTTACAGGCGGCACAAATTGCAAATGCAGCGCAAGCCTATC